>JBKPOG010000061.1:0-8724 GCA_046732975.1 Pseudomonadota bacterium | reverse complement strand
TACTGACGCGGCAGCAGATGTACGGATTGGGCTACCGGCCTGCGATGCTTCAGGAGATCGAATTGGGTGTGAACGCTCATGGAGCGCTGGAGGCGATCACCCACGAAGCAACCACGGTGACATCGCAACACGAGGACTACTACCGACAGGAAACCGGTTGGTCGGGCCTGCTGTACCGCTCGGACCATGCACGGTATGCACACAAGCTGGCACGGCTCGATCTTGCGACGTCGTGCGACATGCGGGCACCCAGTGCCGCGACCGCGGTCTACGCGCTGGAATGTGCAATGGATGAATTGGCGGTAACCATGAAGCTGGACCCGCTGGAGCTCCGTCTGCGATGCTATTCAGAGCGCGATCAGCACAACGACCGTCCGTACAGCAGCAAGGGTCTGCGCGACTGCTACCGACGCGGCGCTGACGCGTTCGGGTGGAGCAAGCGCATCCCCGAGCCGCGCTCGATGCGCGACAGCACCGAGCTTGTGGGATGGGGCTTGGCCACGGGCGTGTGGGAAGCGATGCAGGTACCCATTGCCGTGCGCATAGCGCTGACGGCGAACGGACACGCAGAGGTTGCCTGCGCAACCTCCGATATCGGCACAGGAACCTACACGATCATGGCGCAGGTTGCGGCCGATATGCTGGGGCTGCCGCTGGACAACATCACCATCCGAATTGGTGATTCCACGCTGCCGCAATCGCCGGTCGAAGGTGGATCGTGGATTGCTGCCTCGGTATCGAATGGGATTGCGACAACGGCGCAGGGGATTCGTGCAGAGCTCCTGCACCTTGCGCAGGCAATTCCCGGCTCACCTCTGCGGGATCTGCAACCCGACGATGTCGTCCTGCTGGATGGCAGTCTCATCAGCAAGCGCGATGCCGCACACGCAGTGTCGATCGCAGATGCGATGCGACATGGCAGCGTGGACCGTATCGAGCAGGAGAAGACTGCCAGCTTCCACCATACCGGCGCACATTCGCATAACACGCATTCGGCTGTCTTCGCTGAAGTAAAGGTGGACGAGCAGCTCGGCATCATCCGCGTTACCCGGGTGGTCAGTGCTGTTGCGGGCGGGCGCATCCTGAACACCAAGACTGCGCGCAGTCAGATCATGGGCGGGGTGGTGTGGGGAATAGGCATGGCGCTACATGAGGAGACCCTGCTCGACCATACGTTTGGCCGCATCATGAATGCCGATATCGCGGAATATCATGTGCCAGTGAACGCCGATGTGCACGACATTGAGGTCATCTTTGTGGACGAACCGGACGACGCTATCAATCCTCTCGGTATCAAGGGGCTCGGCGAGATCGGTATCGTGGGCGTGGCTGCTGCGATAGCAAATGCCGTGTATCATGCAACCGCCAAGCGAATCCGCGATCTTCCAATTACCCTCGACAAGTTGCAGCGCTGAACGTCACGAGCGCTACTGCGCAGGGCGGCTTGGCATTCGGATGCGCGCGACCAACCGGCGCCCTTCCCACACCTCCGCCGCAGGGTATGTGTCGAGCATGCGTTGGGCGTGCAGACAGGCTTCCTGATCGGTGGCGCATTCAACGTTCTGCGCCTCCTTGATGTGGTCGTCCGAACCGATCATGTAGATCCGATAAAGCGCCATCCGCACTCCCCTGGCGGGTACCGGATAAAGCAGGGGAAGCGTAACGAGTCACTTAGGCCTTTTGACTATGGCAGTCGGGGAGGACGACGGTGCGAGGCCTCGGGCTATTGCGCCGGGACGCGCGTCTCGGTCAGCTCCGCGTCCACCGCCGTCTGCGCTACTTCCAGCGTGTGCCGCACGTCGGCCGCATCATGCGCGAGTGAGACGTAGAACTTGCTCTCACCCTTCAGGATGCCACCCTCGCGGAAATGACGATTGAAGCGACGACTCATCTCGGCGTCGGCACGCAGCCAACCACGGTAATCGGAGATATCGCCGCTGGCATAGACGATGTCGAATAACGGCGGCACGCCGATCACCTGCGCCGGCAGGCCAGCCTTTTCCAGCATGGCGGAGATGCCACTCATCAGTTCACGGCCGGTCGCAAAGACGCGCTCGTAGGCACCGGGGCGGCGCAGGATTTCCAATGTCGCCAATCCGGCGACGGCTGCCACAGGATTGCCTGACAGCGTGCCGATCTGGGTCAGGTAGCGATCGTCGCCGACCTTGCCACGATCGAACAGCGACATGATGTCCTCGCGGCCAACGATCGCTGCGAGCGGGAAGCCGCCGCCGATGATCTTGCCCAGCGTGCACAGATCCGGTGTCACGCCGTAGAACTCCTGCGCGCCGCCATAGGCGAAGCGGAACCCGGTCACCACCTCATCGAAGATCAGCGGGATGCCATGCTCTTTGGTCGCATCGCGCAATGCCTGCAGGAAACCGGGCTTCGGTGGCAGCAGGCGCTGGAAGGGCTCGACGATGACGCCGCCAAGTTCGTCGTGATGTTCGTGGATCAGGCTAGCCGTCATCGCCGGATCGTTGAACGGCGCAATGATCATCTCGTCGCGCACGCTGCGCGGGATGCCAGGCGAGTCTGGCACCGCCTGTGGGAAGTTGCCCGGGCGTTTCGGCGCCAGGCTCATCAGGCTGTAGTCGCTCATGCCGTGATAACCGCCCTCGAACTTGAGGATCTTATCGCGACCACGGAAGGCGCGGGCGACGCGCATGGCGTAGGCGTCGGCCTCGGTGCCGCTGGACACGAAGCGCACCTTTTCTGCACAGGCGACAGCATCGACGATGGCTTCGGCCAGTTTAATGCCGTGTTCGTTGTTGGCGAAGAAGGTGGTGCCGTGCGGGATCTGCGCCTGCACCGCCGCCATAACGTCCGGGTGGCAGTGGCCGACGAACATCGGGCCTGAGCCCAACAGGAAGTCGACGTATTCGTTGCCGCTGACGTCCCAGACCCGGCCACCGCGGCCTTCGCGGATGACGATGTCACCGGCCAAGTTGCCGAAGCTGCCGGCGGGCAGCACGTGCTGCGCCAGATCCAGCAGTGCTCGTTCTTCCTCGCCGCTTGTCCGTGCCATCCTCGTCTACTCCGCCAAAGCCATACCGCCGGCGCGCTGCCGTGCGCGCCAGTCACCCACCAGCACCATCAGCACGGTCGCCAGCATGAAACAGACCGAGCTGTAGAAGATCCAGCGCGGTGCGCCATTGTCCATGAACCAGCCGCCGAGCATAGGGCCAATCGTGCCGCCGATGTTGAAGCCGGTGGTGACAATGCCGAATACACGCCCGGTCATGCCCGGCGGGGCGGCTGCGCGCACCAGCATGTCGCGTGACGGCATAATCATGCCCGCGAGGAAGCCGGCCGCCGCCATTGCCGGCAGCAGCAGCACCACGCCAAGATCGAAGGTGCCAATCGTAAAGGTAATGGCCGCCGCGGCACCGAACCCGGCCGCGGCGACCTCGGCATGGCGGCGGGTCGCATCGGCGATGAAGCCACCGGCCAGCACGCCAACCGCGGTGGCCGCGAGGTAGGCGGAGAGTGCGGCGTTGGCAGCGGAGACCTGCACGCCGTAGAGCGCAACCAGCGCCACCACCGAGAATGCGGTGATTGCGCCGGAGGAGAGGCTGAGCAAGGCGAATAGGCCGGTCAGACTTATCACAGCCGGAGAGAGTAGGACCCGGGCAGGCGCCTCCTCGCGCCGTGTCGCCGGACGGGGCCCCGCCACCTGGTCGAGCGTCGGTGCCAGCAGGAGAGGCACGGCAACGATCCAGCCAAGTGCGCCCGCGCAGAGTAGCGCGACCCGGAAGCCAAAGGTGCTCGCCAGCAGCACCATCACGGTGGGTGCGATTGCGCCGCCAAGGAAGCCGGAAAACGTATGGATTGAGAATGCGCGGCCGACGCGTGCGGGGTCGATGACCGAACCCAGGATCGAGTAGTCCGACGGGTGATAAACGGCATTGGCGATACCGAACAGCGCGGCGGCGCAGATCAGCCAAGGATAGGACGGGAACACGCCGACCGAGCCATAGGCGACGCCCGAGAGGCAAAGGCCGAGGATCAGCATGCGGCGCGGGCCGAAGCGGTCCACCGCATAGCCTATTGGCGCCTGCACCAGCGCCGAGGTGATGTTGGAGATGGTGATGACCAGGCCGAGTTCGACGAAGCCGACGCCCATGCGCTGGCGCAGCAGATAGAACAACGGAGGGAGGACCAGGTAGTGGAAATGGCTGACCAGGTGCGCAGCTGAGATAAGCCAGAGCGCGCGCGTCTCGCTCGGTCTTGTTGTCTCGGACGTCATGGAGTGATCCATACGCCATTCCGGCCAGGGCGGGAACCAGGACTGGGACGGTGGGCGCCTGCCAGGCTGAGCCGCCACAGGAAGAGCCGCCCGCCGCGAGGCTGGCTAACCAGGCAGACTGTTCGCTGGTGCACCATGTCAACCAGCCTTAACTCGTCCTTAGCCGTGTCGAACGAGAGTTTGGATCTGTCGTTTAATCTCGGAGCGTTGCACGTGTCTGGGTTGTGGAAGAGCATCAGCCACCCGCATCTGGTTGTCCGCCTGCAGTTTATTGTTGCCACTTCGTTGCTATGTCTTGCGCTGCTTGGCGGGCTCGCCGTCTATGAACGCTATCATCAGATGTTGGACGCGCGGGTCGACAAACTTCGTGCGATCACCGAGCAAGCGGTTTCAATCGCTGCTGATCTCGAACGAGCGGTGCAGGCGGGGGCTCTCACCCGCGACCAGGCAATACAGCGATATCGTGATATAATTCGTCCGATCCGCTACGACGGCGGAGCAGGCTACTATTTCGTCTACGACATGGACGCGAATACCCTCGTCCTTGGGCCGACGCCCAAGGTCGAGGGCACCAATCGCATCGATATAAGAGACGCTGACGGCAAGTTCTTCCTGAAGGAGTTGATCGCCGCCGTGCGACAAGGAGGGGGGACAACTATCTATCGCTATCCGAAGCCAGGATCAGAAAATGCGCAGCCAAAGCTTGCCTACGTCCTTCCAGTGCCCGGCTGGAATATATTTGTTGGCACCGGCCTTTACATCGATGACGTCCGGACGGCGACCATGGCCAGTATCGTCAGGTTCAGCGCGTTGGTAGGCGCGCTGCTCGTCATATGCATTGGCGTCGCATGGATCGTATCACGCGGGATCACGCGACCGCTGTCTCGGCTGCAACATAGCATGATGCTTTTGGCCAATGGTGAGCTGGGAGCGAGTATCGCCGGGATCGGTAGGCAAGACGAGATCGGTGACATGGCCGGCGCTGTGGCCGTGTTCAAGGAACACATGGTGAAGGAGCGGGATCTGGCTGCTGCAGAGGCGCAGGAGCGGATCCACGCCGAACAGGTAAAACACGCCGCTTTGGTGGAAATGGCGGACAGGATCGAGAGAGATACAACCGCGGCATTGTACGCTGTTGGCGAGCGCACAGCTGCAATGACTGCGACCGCCCAGGAAATGAGCGCTTCGGCCGTACGTACTGGACAATCGGCGCAGAGTGCTGCAAGCGCGTCAGCGCACGCACTTGCCAATGCCCAGACCGTTGCAAGTGCAGCCGATCAGCTTAGCGCCTCCATACGAGAGATCAGCTCCCAAGCCGGCGAGTCCAGCGCGGTTGTTAGCCGCGCGGTAGCAGCCGGTGTAGAAACTCGTGCGACTATTCTGGACCTGAACGAACAGGTAATGCGCATCGGCGCCGTTGCTGACATCATTGGCGCGATCGCCGCCAAGACCAATCTGCTGGCACTGAACGCCACGATCGAGGCAGCACGGGCAGGTGATGCTGGCAAGGGATTCGCGGTGGTTGCCTCCGAGGTGAAGGCTCTTGCGACGCAAACGGCGCATTCCACTTCCGAAATTGCCCAACACATCGATAAGATACGGGGTGCCACAGACGCATCTGTCGCGGCCGTAGATCGCATTGAGCAAACGATTGGTGAGATCAACACTATCGCGGGCTCTATCGCGGCAGCTGTTGAAGAGCAAGGCGCGGCGACAGCGGAAATCTCTCGTAATGTTACAGAAACGGCCTCCGCTGCCAAAGAGATGGCGGGGCGAACCGCAGAGGTTTCCAGCGAGGCCGAACAAACCGGAAGACATGCCGCTGAAGTGCGCGAGAATGCCGCCGGATTGAACAGCGCGATGGGTGAGTTGCGCCACTCCGTGATCCGAGCTGTGCGCACCTCGACAACACAGGTCGATCGTCGTGAAGCTGACCGTCACAAAGTAGAACTTGGCTGTCGGATCAGTGTTCCCGGCCAAGAGGCGCGCATCGGACAGGTCATCGACATCTCCGAAGGCGGCGCATCGGTCAAGGCAGATCGCTCTTTGGCACAAGGGACACGGGGCACGCTGCACCTCGACAATGTCGATATCGCACTGCCATTCACGGTCGTGGCAGCCGGAGATGACGACTTGCACCTGAAGTTCCATTTGGACGATACCGAGACAAGCAAGCTCAAGTCGGTCATCGAGCGCTTCATTCGACGACGCGCGGCATGACGTATCGACGCGCCGTGCAGGTCTACCTCGCCAGCACCATCAGTACGGTCGAAAGTAATGGCCGCGGGCCGAGGCGGCCTCGGTAAGGCGGCGGCTCGCATCGGCGATGAAGCCAGCGGCCAGCGCGCCGACGGCAGTGCCCGCGAGCTGCGTGGTTCCTGCGGCTCGGTCGAGATCGAGGTCGTCGGATGCAGCCGCAAAAGCTGAAAGACTTCTTCGTACGGTTCGGTAGCTCGGGCGAGGTCGTCCCTGAATAGACCGTAGCAAGTCCGAACCGCGCACTCCCACCCACAGCACAGTATCAGATCATTGGGTCGCGCAACGCATGCATGCGTTACGCGGCCTTCACCATGCAGGATCAGTCGAAGACCACTCTCAAAGGTAGCAACGCAGACGAGACAATCACGCCTAAAGAGGTGTCACTCACTGTCACAATCGACCAGGGAAGGCGGCGCCGTTCCCGGGGCTGGGACTATCGTTCTGCAGAATACCCAGATGGCGTCGCTCAGCTCATCCGACTTTGCATTCAAGTAGCGAGCAAGCATTCTTCCACGAGACGCTGCGGTACACGCTGCCCTGAGCGGTCAGCGTTGTACCGTGTCCGCGGAGGCGCAGCGGTTGCTGCTAGGTGCCGTCACCGCTGAGAACGATCTCGATGCGTCGATTCCTGGCTCGACCTTCCGGCGTATCGTTGGATGCAACCGGGTTGGTCTCGCCGAACCCCTTCGCGTTCAGCAGATTAGGGTTCACGCCCTGCGACTGGAAGAAGGCTACCACCTCTGAGGCACGCTTCAGCGACAGGTCCGTATTGTTGCTGATCCCCATGCGCTGCAGCTGAGGACCGACGGGCGTGTTGTCGGTATAACCGATCACCGAGATGGTGGTGTGTTGGAAGTTGCGGAATATGGGCACCATTTTGCTAAGCACTGGTGCACCAGGACGCAACTCATAACCACCGGAAGGATATAGATAGTCGGCGCTGGACGTCAGCGTGATGGTGCCGCTCTGCTTGAACAAGCCACTGACACCGCTGCTCGTCTCTTGTGAATTGATAACTACCGGCTCACCAGCGAGCGCTGACTTCAGTTGCTGATCGAGTGTCTGTAGGTGGTTCGCGCACGCCGCCATGAATAAAAGCGCAAAACCAAGCAGCCATTTCGACATGGTGTTTCTCCCCCGTTGGTTTGGCGCTACTCGAGCGGGAAGTCACTGTCAATGACTAACCCTAACCGCACAGAACATCACTTTCCACGCGCCAGCTTCCGCTCGACAAAATCCAGCCGATCCTGACCCCAGAATATCTCATCGCCGATGACATAGCTCGGGGCACCGAACACGCCGCGCGCGAGCGCCGCCTGCGTATCCGCGTTACGGCGTTCGGCCCAGCGCGGTTCCGCGCCGAGCTGCATAACCGCATCGGCATTCAGTCCTACCTCAGCAATCAGCTTCGCGAGTGTGGCCGGGTCGCCAGGGTTCAGCTCGTCCTGCCACACCGCCTTCAGCACGCGATGCGCCAGCCGGATCGCAGGTTCGTCGCCTTGGATTTCGCGCAACGCGACGACGCAAGGCGCGGAGAGCGCCTCGCTGGACGGAAAGAACTTGGGTTCGACATTGATCGGCACGCTGAGAAAGTCGCGCCAACGACGCAGCTCCATCAATCGATATGCCTGACGCTGTGGCGCGCGCTTCGGCAGCGGCAAGCCGCCGGAGCCGGCGAACACGGTGCCGAAATCCACCGGATAAATGCGCAGAGTGGCGCCATGTTTTGCCGCGAGTGCCTCAATGCGCGCCGCACCGAGATGCGTCCACGGCGAGTTGAGCGAGGCGTAGTAGTCGATGTGCTGGGCCAAGTCGGTGTCCTCCCACGTCGGCGCCAATCGTGATACGGCGGCCAATGCGACACAATATGGGAGGCAGGCGCATGTCCAAGTGGCAGATCGGCCATGTCACAGTGACGAAGATCGTGGAGCTGGAGGTCACCGGCGGCAGCCGGTTCATTCTGCCGCAGGCGACACGTGAAGCAATCCAGCCGATCGCCTGGCTGCGGCCGCACTTCGCTGACGAGGACGGCCGGCTGCGTATGAGCATCCACAGCCTGATCGTCGAGACGCCGACGCGACGCATCGTGGTCGACACCTGCCTCGGCAACGACAAGCAGAACCGGCGGATCCCAACGTGGAACGATCTGCACGGGCCGTTCCTGCAGGACCTGGCTGCCGCGGGCTATCCACGCGAATCAATCGACACGGTGCTGT
>JBKPOG010000060.1:0-6351 GCA_046732975.1 Pseudomonadota bacterium | reverse complement strand
ACGCCAGGGAGGGAACCATGAAGGCAGCGATCTTCCACGAAGCGCATCAGCCGCTCACCATCGAGAATGTGGAGCATGCGCCGCTGAAGCGCCGTGAGGTACTCGTGCGGACTGCCTATGCCGGGCTCTGCCACTCCGATCTGCATTTCATTGAAGGGCTGTATCCGTACCCGGCCCCCTGCGTATTGGGGCACGAGGCGGCGGGGGTGATCGAAGCCGTCGGCGAGGACGTCACCTATGTCAAGCCCGGAGACCACGTGATTACCTGCCTCTCTGTGTTCTGCGGCGAGTGCCCGCAGTGCATGACCGGCCATCCCAATTTGTGCGAGAACACCGAGGTGAAGCTGCTGCCGGGTGCAGCGCGGCGGCTGACTTGGAAGGGCGAGGTTCTGAACCAGGCGTTCAATCTGTCAGCCTTTGCCGAGTATATGCTGGTGCACGAGCACGCGGTGGTGAAGGTGCGCGACGACATTCCACTGGATCGCTGTGCGCTTGTCGGCTGCGGCGTGATGACCGGCGTCGGTGCGGTGTTCCATGCCGCGAAGGTGGAACCTGGGTCGACGGTTGCGGTGATCGGCTGCGGCGGCATTGGCCTGTCGGCAGTGAATGGTGCAGCCATGGCGGGCGCATCGCGCATCATCGCCATCGACACCGTGGGCTCTAAGTTGGATGTCGCGAAGCAAATGGGTGCCACCGATACGATCAACGCCTCCAATGCCGATCCGGTGGAGATGGTGAAGGAGATGACAGGCGGCGGCGTGCCGTACTCCTTTGAGGCGATTGGATTGAAGACGACAGCCGAGCAATCGTTCGCCATGTTGCGTCCGGGCGGTACGGCGACGATCATCGGCATGATTCCCGTAGGCACAAAGATCGAACTGCACGGCGCCGATTTTCTGCGCGACCGCAAGATCCAGGGTACCTCGATGGGCGGCAACAGGTTCCGCGTCGACATGCCGCGCCTGTTGGAATTCTACCAGCAAGGCAAGCTGAAGCTGGACCACATGATCTCCGGCCATATCAAGCTGTCCGAGATCAACGACGGTTTTGCCCGGATGAAGCAAGGCACTATGGTACGTCAGCTTATCGACTTCTCTGCCGGGTGAGGGCGCTGATCGGCCGCTGGCGCACAGCCTTCGGCTTTCTGTTGCTGTTCCTGCTCTGGGAAGTGGGCGTGCACGTGTTCGGGGTGCGCGAGTATATTTTGCCGCCGCCATCGCAGGTGTTGCGCGCCCTGGGCAAGAACTGGCAGCCGGTGCTGACGAGTGCCGGCACGACGTCACTCGAGATCATTGCCGGCTACGCGCTGGCCGTGATCGTCAGCATACCGCTCGCGGTCGGCATCGTGTTCTCGCGGGCGGTGGAAGAGACGGTGTACCCCGTCGTCGTATTCCTGCAGATCGTGCCGAAGATCGCAGTGGCGCCGCTGTTCATCATCTGGTTCGGCTTTGGCTTTACGCCGAAGCTGCTCCTTGTCTTCCTGCTGTCGTTCTTTCCGATCGTCATAGCCGCAATCGCCGGCTTTCGCTCGATCGACCCGGAGATCATGGACTTCGTGCACACGACTGGCGCGGGAGCGCTGCGTGCCTTCGCCAAAGTGCGTCTGCCGTATGCGCTGCCGGACATCTTCACTGGGCTGAAGGTCGGCGCCGCGATTTCCGCCACCGCCGCCGTGGTCGCCGAATTCGTCGCCTCGGATCGAGGGCTCGGCTATCTGCTGCTGCAATACAACGGCGACCTGAACACGCAGATGGTGTTCGCCACCGTGATGGTCCTGGGCGCGATCGGCCTGCTGGTTTATTTCGCGGTTGAGTTGTTGGAGCGTCTGGTCATTCCGTGGCATGCATCGCAGTCGGACCGGCAGAGCGAACTGACGGTGGGCTGAACGGGAGCGACGGGGAAAACGGAATGATCAGAACAATCGTGCTGCTGCTTGCGATGCTGCTGGCCGCGCCGGCTTCGGCAGAGGATGCTGTCTCGTTCCGGCTCAACTGGTACATGGGCGGTGCGCACGCGCCATTTTTTCTCGGCAAAGAGCGTGGCTTTTACCACGACGCTGGCATCGATTTGACAATCAACGAAGGCCGCGGTTCAGCCAATACTGCTCAGGTCGTTGCCGCCGGCACCGACACCTTCGGTCTGGCCGACTCCTCATCCGTGATGCGTCTGGTGTCCAAGGATGCGCCGATCCGCACCGTGATGTCGCTGCTCAATACTTCGTCCTTTGGTGTGATCTCGCTCGAGGAAACGGGAATCCGCGTGCCGAAGGATCTCGAGGGCAAGAAGCTTGCGATCACCGCGGGCGATGCGTTGACGCAGTTGTTCCCTGCTTTCGCTGGCTTCAACAAGCTGGACACCGGCAAGATCACGCTGGTGCAGATTGATCCCGCGGGCAAGGTGGTAGCGCTGCTGGAGAAGCGGGTAGACGCCATCCTTGGCGGATTGGACGATCAATACTTCCTGGTCAAACAGAAGGGCTTCAGCCCCGCCGGCCTGTCGTTCGCCAAGAACGGCGCCAACACCGTGGGACTAACCATCCTGAGCCAGGACGCAACGATCGCCAGCAAGCCGGACCTGGTACGCCGCTTCATCGCCGCAACGCAGAAATCATGGGCGGCGGCGCAGAAAGATCCGGATGCTGCGATCAACGCGCTGCTCAAGGCGAAGCCAGGGCTCGATTTCGAGTCACAGAAGAACCAACTCGTTGCAGATCTGCCAAACCTCTACTCACCGGCGACCGAAGGCAAGCCGATCGGTTGGGGCGCATTATCCGATTGGGAATCGACCGAGAGGCTGCTGGAGCAGTACGGCAATCTGGAGACGGATAAGCCGGCCAGCGCCTTTTTCACCAACGACTACCTGCCGCAGTGAGCGAAGCGCCGGCGGCGATCGTCACACGCCGGCTGTCCAAGACCTTTCAGCGCGGAGCGGTGACGACGATCGCGCTCGATACGATCGACCTGACCGTTACGCGCGGCGAGTTCGTGGCGATCGTCGGTCCCTCCGGCTGTGGCAAGAGCACGCTGCTGCGGCTGATTGCCGGGCTGCTGCGGCCCAGTGCAGGCGAGGTGATGACCAATGGTCGCCCGGTGATGCGGCCGGTGACCGATATCGGTATCGTGTTCCAGAACCCTGTGCTGCTCGAGTGGCGTAACGTGCTGGACAACGTGCTGGTGCAGGCGGAACTTCGCGGTCTGCGTGCCTCAGGGTACCGGGATCGCGCAGTCGCTTTGCTGGACACCGTCGGGCTTGGCGATTTTCTTAACAACAGGCCGCGTGAGCTGTCCGGCGGAATGCGCCAGCGGGCCTCGATCGTGCGCGCGCTGATCCACGATCCGCCGCTCCTGGTGATGGATGAGCCGTTCGGTGCGCTTGACGCATTGACGCGCGAGCAGATGCGCATAGATCTGGAGGCGCTTTGGCTGCGGACCGGCAAGACGGTCTTATTCGTCACCCACAGCATCGATGAAGCGGTGCTATTGGCCGACCGGGTAGTGGTGATGTCGCCACGGCCGGGTCGGATCGAGCAGGTGATCGAAATTGACTTGCCGCGTCCGCGCGGAATTGAGGCACGCCGTACGGCGCCATTCGTCGAACTGACTCAACAGATCACGCAGATCTTCCTGTCACGCGGTATTCTGCACGGAACCGGCGGTCTCTGAGGAGGGGTTGATGCGCGTCGCAATGCTTGGGGTCGGGCACTGGCACGCCGGCATGCACGCCAAGGGTGTGCTGGAAGCAGGCGCGGAAATCGTCGGTGTCTGGGATCCGGATGTTGGTGCGGTCGCGCGGTTCGTTGACGCCTGTGGCGGTAGCGCGCGTACGGATGCAGCGGCAGCAATCGCTGACCGGCCCGACCTCGTCATCGCGCTAGGCCGCGGCCCAGCGGCGGCCGCGCAGCTCGCCTGGCTGATCGAGCAGGGGATACCGATCCTGGCCGATAAGCCGATTGGCCTGAGCTATGCGGATGTTGCACCACTTGCCGATGCGGCCGAGCGACGGAACCGGTTCGTGTCGGTAGCGCTGGTCAACGGCATCGGCGGGGCGGCCGAGGCACTACACGACTGCGGGCGGCTGGTGCATTCCTACTTCCGCATCATTAATGGGCATCCCCGGCGTTACCGTGATTGGCACGTGCCCTGGATGCTCGATCCGCAGCAGAGCGGCGGTGGCGCGCTGCGCAATCTGGGTGTGCATGGCGTCCATGCTTTTCTTACCGTTGCTGGCCAACAGCCGGTGCATGTCGAACATGCAGTGTTCCACAGCGTATTCGGCGAAGCGGTCGAGGACTATGCTGCGGTCGTGCTGAAGGCGCGGGGCGGCATGGTGGGGATAGTGGAGGCGGGATACACCCATCCGGACGTCGGCGGCAGTTTCGAGATGCGGATCAACGGCGAGCATGGTGCGTTGGTGGACGATGGAACCAAGCTCATCGCGGTGCCGCCGCGGTCGCCGGACCAGGTCGCCCATGTGCCGTCCGACCAACGATACAGCACATTCGTGGCGGACACCCTGGATCGGATTGCGGCCGGTCGGCCGCCGCTCGTTTCATTGCGCGAGTTTGCGACCGCGACAGCGCTGGTGGACGACTGCTATCAGCGTCTTCAGCGGCAAGCTTGACCGCAGCTCTTACGCGCCTCAAATGGAGATCGATCAATCCATGGATCAGGCGTGATGGCTACGACGTCGATCACGATCGAGGAGACGTCACTCGTCAGGCAGCTTCTGGAACGCGCCGACGATGCACTGATCCTGGGGCATCGGCTGTCGGAATGGACAGGCCACGCGCCGCTGCTGGAGGAGGAGCTGGCGCTGGCAAACATTGCGCTCGACCTGATCGGGCAGGCGCGCTTGCTGTATGAATATGCCGGCACGCTGACGGGTCACAGCGAAGACCAGCTTGCCTATTTGCGCGACGCTCAGAGCTGGCGCAACTGTCTGATCATGGAGCTGCCCAACGGGGATTTTGGCTTCAGCATTGTGCGGCTGCTGTTGGTGTCGGCCTTTGTCGACCCGTTCTGGCGCGGCTCTATCGTATCGAGCGACGCGACCGTTGCTGCAATTGCCGCCAAGGCGGAGAAAGAAACCGCTTATCACCTGCGTCACTCGGGCGAGTGGTTGATCCGTCTCGGCGATGGCACCGAGGAAAGCCATCGTCGTGCGCAGGCGGCCATCGATTTGCTGTGGCCGTATACCGGCGAAATGTTCGCAGCATCTGCCGGCGACGGAGTATTCGCGGACCCGGCGACGCTGCGTGATACTTGGATTGCAAGCGTGGACAATATCCTGTCGCGGGCAACGCTGGAGCGACCACAGGACGGTTGGATGCAGTCAGGCGGACGCAGCGGCCGGCACACCGAGCATCTCGGCTACCTGTTGGCAGAGATGCAGTTCCTGCAGCGCGCCTATCCCGGTGCAGCATGGTAGAAGAACCATCCTTGCGCGAGCGCGCACTGGCCGCACTGGAAGCCGTCACTGACCCAGAAATTCCCGTATTGACGATCGCGGATCTGGGGGTTCTTCGCGACGTGTCGGTGCACGACGATACTGTGGATGTCACGATCACGCCGACCTATTCCGGCTGCCCGGCCATGAACATGATCATGCTGGATATCGAGACTGCGCTGGCGCGGGCCAACATCAAGGCTCGCGTTCATACGCGGTTGTCGCCAGCCTGGACCACGGACTGGTTGAGCGATGCCGGGCATCGCAAGCTGGCTGCGTCCGGCATCGCGCCGCCGGCGCATACCGCGTCGCGTCGCGCGTTGTTCGGTCAGGAACATCCGGTCTGTCCACGTTGCGGCAGTGCAGACACCGAGCTGATCAGCGAATTCGGCTCGACCGCGTGCAAGTCGCTGCATCGCTGTCGTTTGTGCCGTGAGCCGTTCGACGCATTCAAGTGCCACTGACCGAAGGGGAGGAGATGATGGCGAGACAAGCGATCGTGACCGACAAGGCACCGAAGCCGGGCGGCCATTTCGCGCAGGCGATCGCGGTGGAAGCGACCGGAAAGCTTGTGTTCGTTTCGGGCATGGTTGCGCAGCGGCCTGACGGAACAATCGCTGGAACCGGCGATATCGAGGCGCAGACGCGCCAGGTCTGCGAGAACGTCAAGGCGGCGGTAGAGGCCGCCGGCGGCACGCTTGCCAACGTCTGCCGCGTCGATGTGTACGTACGCAACATGGAAAACCTGGCGCCCATCCATAAGGTGCGCCGCGAGTACTTCCCGTCGCCGCCTCCAGCCTCCACGCTGGTCGAGGTGAGCAAGTTCACGCATCCCGACTATCTGATCGAGATGAACGCAATCGCCGTGGTGTGATCCTTCGGCCTTGGCCGAAGCAAACGCGGATA
>JBKPOG010000059.1:0-30237 GCA_046732975.1 Pseudomonadota bacterium | reverse complement strand
TCTCAACCCAGCATTCCCGACCAGCAGCCCGGCGGCGAGCGACGCCAGCACTCCCGACATGTGGAAGTGTTCGGCCATCATAAACGACCCGTAGGCGGCAATAGTCGTCAGGGTAATCTCGACAAGATGGTCTTCGGTGCGCCCAGCAACGAACAATAGCACACCAGCGACCACGACACCGGACAGGACGCCGCCTGCCACCGTCCATAGGAGTGAGCCGAAGATCGCCACTGGCGTCATAGCCTCTCCGGCGGAGATTGTGGCGAGGAGGATGAAGCCCACGGCGGCGGCACCGTCGTTCAGTAGGCTCTCGGACTCCACCACCATGCTCAAGCGCCGCGTGACCTTCATTTCCCGAAACGCAGCGATGACGGAGACTGGATCGGTTGCCGCGATCAGAACGCCAAACAGACCCGCGCCAATCCAACTCCACCCGATGGCGAAATGCATTCCCGCCGCGACAAAAGCCGCCGCGATCGTAACGCCGACGAAGGCCAGCCCAGCCGTCAGCGGCAGATCGCGGCGGAACGCTGTCCATTCGAGTTGTAGCGCCGCTTCGAAAACAAGCGGCGGCAGGAAAATGTTGAAGATCAAGTCACGCGTCAGGGGGAATTTGACTGCGCTCGGGACCAGCGCGAGGACGATGCCGGCGATCACCAGCCCCACGCTGTAGGGCAGCTTGACGCGGCGCGAAATCATAGCCACCAGCGATGCGGTTAGCAGTATCAGACCGAGGGTGAAGATCGAAAATTGGGGCAATGGGACCTACCGTGGCGGCGCAGGTGAACCTGCTCGAGGTCGGACCAACTTACACTATCTCCGACCTTGCCTGAGCACTGCGCTCCTTCGATTTACGGGTAGAACCAAGTCTCGTCCTTGGCGGCACCGGTGCCTTACCAGCGGTGTCTGAGCGCTTCCGGGCCCTTGGGCTTTGCGCTCTTGCGTTCAGAAGTAGCTCCTTCAGGGCGCTATGCAATTTCGGTCCAACAACGGCCGGGCTTAGCAAACGTGTAACCTGCTGTCTGCCGAGCTCACCAATACGGCGAGCCTCCTGGGGATTGTTGTGGATAGTTCGCATATGGCCCGCTGCGGTCTCGACGTTTGCGTCCGCCCAACACTGGTCCACGACCCCGATGTATTCGCCGGGTTGCACACGCACCAACTCGTAATCTACGAGGAAGGAAGTTTCGTGCGAAACGAAGTCCATTGGTCCCGAATAAGCGGTCAAAATTGACGGTCGCCCCAGCAGCATTGCTTCCGCTGGACCGCGTCCGAACCCTTCCGATCGGTGCAAGGAGACGAATGCATCGGAGGCCTTTACCAAGCCGAGCAACTCATCGCGGTCGAGCCTGATGTCCCGCAGCGAGATCCGTGGATCGGTGCACAGAGCAATCAGCCGCTCCAGATGTGAGCAATTCTCTTCCGCGCCCATCGACTTGACGACCAGAAACACGTTTTCATCGCAGGACGGAAACGCTCGAAGGAACGCTTTGACGACGGCCTCCGGGTTTTTTCGTGTCGCAAACGAGCGAAAATTGAAGACAAAGAGAAAGACCGTGGCATCGTTTGGCAACCGCAATTCCCTCCGGCTGATCTCCCGCTCCATGACTGGCGTCACGACGGCCATTGGCATCAAGCGAACTGGTCGTAGCCCTTCATGCCGGAACGCCCTCTCGGCAAAGCGCGTCGAAGCCCAAATCTCATCAAAGAACGAAAAAGCGTGCCGCCAGTAGCCTGGCAGCCGTTCCAGCTCCCAGGCCCAGAAGCCGACACTCCTATTTGTCAGCACATTCAATCGCTGCATCAACCGCCAATCGGCATAGGCCGTGTCCGCGTTCAGGTGGAGTATATTAATGTCGACTTGGATTGTGCAGCCGCGTGGAAGAGCTTTCCCATCAGGCCGCAATACATGGTGCTTCTCCGTATCTACGATAAGAAAATTGGTGAAGCCGACTGCAAGCAGACTGGTGGCGGAGCAGCGGATATCCTCGCCACGCCCGGTCGGCGCGGACCATTGGCCGCTTAGCGCCAACTTTGCGCGGTAATTCCGGTCGTGTTCCTTGGCCGGTTTGTCTCCGCGCCCGAGCAGTGCGCGAGCGGCAGGTTCCGCTCCAACAACAGCTTGCCGCCACCAGTTGCGCAGCTCGTCGCGCCCCACCTCCGTCTCGATGTTTGCCAATTCCTGCAGATCGCCGCGCGTCGCATACAGCATTTCAACGACTCGGTTCAGGCCGGGGTATCGCGGCGAGTCATCGAGGAGGAAGTGCCGTAAGCCGGCGCTGATCTGATCGGCCGAGATCCCGAATTCCTGGAGTCCGAAGTTGATCAGCCATAGGACGAAGCCTGCTATCGAAGCATCACTGTCAAGCGGATAGGTGTCTTGAATGTCTTCGCGCAGTTCCCAGATCGCCGTCGCGAGCCGGGGCAGCGGGACACCCTCGAGCGCCACGCTGGAAGGCGTTTCAAAGTACGACAGTAATGGGCCGACGAGCGCGTGAGGCCATTTGTAGCGCCTCGCCGCGACGTAGGCGTACCAAAGTCCATGCGCGAGACGGCCCGCCCGCTCCGCAGGGAAGCGATGCCTAGGTTCGTACATCCTGTTCGCACAGTCAGCCGAGCGCGTTGCGACCAGACCTGTTGTGATCGGCACGTCCTGGTAGTAGCTGGACGTCGATGACTCACGCGCCATCTCGGACAAGAAGTCGAGTGAGAGTTCATCGCAACAGACGACCCCTTCGACCACTCCGTTGGTCAAGGCCCATCCTAAAAAGCCGATAAGCTCGTCGACGGTTCGAAGTTTGAAATGTGCGCGCAGGTCTGAGCGCAGTTCCCATATGAGAGCGACCTGAGTGGGCAACCGGATCTGCCTGCCGGCAATTGACGCGACCACGTCCCCTTCAAGGAATCGCCAAGCGTCTCGTGACGCACCTCGCCAGCTCCGGTGGCTGACCGATGGCCAGGGAGGCGTCACTTCGGGCGGCGGAGCGACGAGCGTGTTCAACTCACCTCGCAGCCGGCGCGCAGCCGCGATGTTGCGTCCGTCAACACCCTGACGGCGTGCTTCGCCACCCACGAACCAGTCGAAGTAGCCATCGTAACCGTGAGGCGTGACGATATCGAAGGCTTGCTGCAGGTCCTGCCGGTCCAGCCAGAACTGATACATGAACCGGGTGAGCGCGATGGACTTTTCTGCCAGCACCTCATCGGGTTGGTCGAAGAACCGCGAATCGATGGTCAGGGCGGCGCAAGCATCGATGCGGCCAGTGTCTATCGCACGCAGTAACCAATGGCGCATCGCGTCCTCGATGGGCCTGCCATCGGCAAAAGCGGCGAAACCATAGCGGATCCGTGAGTATTTAAGCCAGCCGTTCGCAAGAACTCGCTTGTGATAGAGCCGACACAGGTCTGCGACCTCGCCCAATGTCTCAACGTCTTCCGGATTGACACCGCTGAAATGAAAGAACACGAGCGGGCCGTCATCGACCAGCCAAGTGCCCTTCGCCGCTTTCCGCACCCTGCGGTGAGCGAAGTCCCAGTAAGCGACGTTGTAGCCCGGATGGCGCAGAATAAGCGGCCTGGGTACAAACGCCGGCGCGAGGTCCATCCAGCGCTGGTCGGTGAACATGTTGCCGGCATCGTCAACCTGACAGTACCGGTAGCATCGACTGGCCCACCAATCGATCAGAGCACGCGTCGACGGATCGTTTCGTATCCCCATGAAACCCAGATTGTAGCCGCCGGATTTCCTAACAGTGCGGTCGGATGGCTCCTTCCCGTCCTGCAGCGGCTGCATCATATGTGGGACCAGCACGACGTTATGTTCCGCCAGTCCCGCGAATACCTCGTTCATCGGCATGAACAGCAGGATGTCCGGATCGATATACACCACCTCGTTGAAGCCAAGCCGATCGAACATGTGGCGGAACACGAGCGGCTTAATCGCCGCGTGGAATTCTTTGGCCACATACCACAGCTTCATGTTGGCAATCAGCTCGAAGCCGAGGTCGTCGCAAAATATCAGCTCTGCTGCGGTGTCGAGGCCAGTGAAGTCCCGATAGGAGTCGGCCAGCACAATGAAGCGATCCGCGTCCGGGTGAACGTCCCGCACCGACTGCATCAGCGTCACCGCATGGGCGATGTGGCGGCAGGAGACGATGCTGCATATAGCTGGGCGATGCGAGTCGGAGCTGGTTGCAGTTTGCGCCGAAGTGCCGGCCCGGCGCGCATGATCCGCTTTCAGTGCCTTCCCTCGAGGCAGCGCCGCCGGCGCGCCGCTCACGCCTTTTTCATGGCCTGCCAGCGCCTCACCTCGCTTCTTAGCCGTCGCTAAACCAATTTTGTGACTTCGCACGGATAGCAGCGATGCGAGGCCGCGCCGCTGACCGGGTCCGCCGTGTCAACGCCGATCGCCAGGTTGATGTTGGCTCCATTGGGACTGATGGCATCGTATCCTGGTAGGTCCAGTTCGGAGCACGCCTGCCACCAACCGTGCCGGGCTGTGACAACACCATCAGCCAATGTAGGATTAAGCCTTGCGCGTGCCTGCGCCCGGCCGCGCGGCGTGGTGATGACCAGCCAGTCGCCATTGCTGATTCCGCGGCTGGACGCGGTCTTATGGCTCAGCTCAGCGATCGGGTCGGGCTCCAGCCGGCGAAGCCGGACAAGGTTACGATGCTGGCTGTGGCAATAGAGCGGTGTCTTTACAGTTGTCAGCGTCAGCGGAAAGCCGTCGGTCTGGGCGAGAGGCGGCCGGAACACTGGCAATGGCGGTTCACCTCCAGCCGACAGCACAGAGGAAAATATCTCGACCTTGCCGGATGGCGTGGCGAAGCCTGCATCACGGTACTTGGTATGGGTAGCAGCCAAAGGCACCCGGATCCCATGCGGATTTGCCCGTAATGCTGCCAAACTGAGGCCGCTTGGCGCCAGGTGATGATCGAGCGCCGCCTCGATATCCCCGTGCCAGAAATGCTCGCCCAACCCAAGGCGGACCGCCAGATCGAACACTATTTCAATATCCGAACGCGCCTCACCTCGCGGCGCAACGACGGCGGGACGGAATTGCACCAGCTCGCACGCATCTTGATCCAGCATGAAGCCGACGCGCAGACCCTCGCGTTCCCAGCCGCTGGCGATCGGCAGGACGATGTCAGCATAGGCGGCCGTCGGTGTCAGATAAAGATCGCTCTGAACGTGGAATTCGAGTTGCCGCAGCGCATCGGCCCCGCGCGCGGCATCAGCGTGCGACAACAGGACATTGAGGCCAAAGCCAACCAGGGCGCGGACGCGATAAGGCTTTTCATCGATCGCAGCGCGATACAGATCGTCGGAAAGAATCCAACCCGACCTGCCCAAACCAAGTGGACGCTCGATCAGCCCAAGTGCTTTTTGAGATTGCGACGCATCGCGCATTTCACTGCCAGACACGTCGTTCACCGGCACCTGCGCAAAGTGAACGTTGCCACCGGGCACATCGATGCTGCCCGTCAATGCGTGCAGGATGGCGATCGCCCGGTCAGTCTGTGTCGCGTTGCTTTGCTGCTCCAGGCCCGTCCAGGTGTAATGAGCGACCGGACGATGTTCCCATAGCAATCGCGCCGCAGCGCAGAGCGCATCGGCATCTACGCCGGACAACTTGGCTGCGCTCTCCGGTGACATTGCACGGCATTGCACCGCATAAAGATCGAAGGCGGGTCGGCAGGTGATCGGTCCATCGCAGCCGGCAATGACGAACTTACCCATCAGCGCAAGCCGAACCGGAGGCTTGTCATAGGAGCGAGTTGCCGGATCATAGTACAGCGCTGCATCCCGTCCCTCGTCCCAAACGACGAGGCGGGCTCCGCCCCCCTCGGCCAGCGCATCAGCGCGCAGCAGCGTACCATCACTCTCTCGCACAAGGAACGGGCCGTTGGTCCATTCTCGGACAAAATCGGTGTCGAACCAGCCCCGGTCGATCATGATCCCGGCAATGGCCAGCGCAACAGCCGCATCAGTGCCTGGACGCACCTGGAGCCAGCAGTCGGCCTTCGCCGCGAACCCCACGTGCCGCGGATCGATGACGATCAGCTTGGCCCCGCGCTCCCGCGCCTTCGCAATTCTTGTCGCCGCGGCGAGCAGTGACGTGCTGGGGTTGTGACCCCACAGCAGGATGCAGCCCGCTTGGCCGTAATCGGGCATACCGATGCCCGTGCCCGTGGTGAAGGCGCGGGCAAATTGGCGATGCCACGAGCAGATTTCCATGGAGTTGCAGTTGTTCGGCGAGCCGAAGGCATTGATCAGCCGATCGACCCAGGGCTGCGCGTCGGAAAGAGCCGTCCCGGAGCTTGTGGTGACACCAAATGCAACTGACTCGGGCCCGCTCTCGGCCGCGATGCGGCGCAGGGTCGCTGCCGTCGTGCCCAGCGCCTCATCCCAGGAGATCCGCTGCCAACCAGGGTCAGGATCGCCCTTCGGTCGGGTTCGGCGGACGGGATACAGCAGTCGGTCGGACGCTTCGACCAGTTCCGGGGACGCGCGTCCCTTCGCGCAAAGCGCCTCGCCGGTCGGATGAAATGGGTCTGGTTCGATTGCCAGCAGTCGGCCGTCCTCAACGACCGCCTCGCAGCCACAGCGCGAGACGCAGAGTGGGCAGAATGCCGGAATCCGGCGACGGGCAGTCTCGGGCATTGAGACCTCAATTCAGTCGGAAAGCATTCTTCGTGGCACTACCGTCCCCAGCATCTTTCCCCGAGGTATCCTGCGTAGGCAAGCACGATCAGTCAGCGAATGGGGTGAGGAGCGATGGCCGGGAGACGGATGCCTTGAGCGCTATCATGACTGCTCGCTTTGCCAAACCGACTTGAGCCGTATTCGTGAGGAAAGCAATGATCGTGAACACGAACGGTAAACGCGCCCTGCTAACGCTCGGGGCCGTGACCTTGAGCGCATCTATGGCTGTGGGACAGGCACCTCGCAAGGGTGATGTTGGTGAGGAAACGTTAGCGCCCGGGCAGGTGCTTGGTGTCGTCGGACGACACGTCCAGGACGCCGATGGGGCGGATGCCGGGCGCCTTTGGGATGTCCTGATCGATAGCAATGGCGAGCCTCGGGCTGTCGTGATCGATTACGGCGGGGTACTCGGTGTCGGCCGGCGCAAGGTCGCGATTGCATGGAATGCAGTCAGGTTCACACCCGATAATTCTGCGCGTCCTATTCGCCTGATGTTGACACGACAACAATTGGGCGCAGTACCGACTTTTGCCTACGGCTCCGTCCCCGTAACCCTCGGAGACGGGCACTGACACATGTCTCAATCGCGGAGTTTGCACGGCCTGGACTGGCTCAATTTCTTTGTCGCGAACGTGCAGACCGGCTTTGGCCCTTTCATCGCCGTCTATCTGACAGAGAACCGATGGACGACGGCTGAAGTCGGTTTTGCTCTCACCATCGGCACCACGTGCAGCCTCGTGAGCCAGATCCCGGCAGGCGCCATTGTCGATGCGCTCCGCGACAAACGTCGAGCCGTATGGGTTGGCATCCTGTCCATCAGCGGCACGGCGCTGATGTACGCGCTGTCGCCGACGCAGATCTCGGTTTACCTCGCCGAGGTATTGCATGGCTTGGCGAGTTCCGTGATCGGTCCAGCGATTGCCGCTGTCACGATGACCCTGGTCGGACAGGCTGCCTTCAGCGAGCGAATCGGACGCAACGCGCGTTTCGCAGCGATTGGCAACGGTCTGGCGGCTGGCGCAATGGGAGCTGCGGGCTCACTCATCTCCGCAAGCTCTGTATTCTGGCTTACTGCCGCACTCTGCGTGCCGGCGATCGTCGCCTTGCGCATGATCAGTCCAGAGACCGTCGGCGGCATATCGAAGGTGGCAGGAACCGACGATAAGGAAGCGAAGATAACGCTGGGCGGGATGAAGGAGCTTTTATCTGATCATCGGTTGCTGATCTTTGCAGCTTGTGTCGTGCTGTTTTTCCTCTCAAGTGCAGCCATGCTCCCATTGGCAGCCACGCAGATCACCAAACACCGGCCTGATCTGGCAGATATCCTCATCGCTGTCACGATCGTGGTACCCCAGATAATCACGGCAGCTCTTGCGCCATGGGTAGGGCGCAGCGCCGATCGACGCGGCCGGCGTCCGATCATGTTGCTAGGTTGGAGCATGCTGCCGCTTCAGGGACTGCTATATGCCAGTCAGCTCAGCCCCTTCTTGTTGCTGGTCTGCCAGATGCTTTCCGGCGTTAGCGCGGCAGTGTTCGGGGTGACAATGACACTGGTCGCAGCGGACCTGACTCGCGCATCCGGTCGCTTTAATCTGACGCTCGGATCACTGGGCGTGGCGATCGCAGCCGGCGCATCAGTCAGCACGACATTGGCTGGTGTAACCGCCAGCTGGCTTGGTGACAGTGCCGCATTCCTCTTTCTTGCCCTAGCGGGGCTGGCTGGTGTGCTGCTGCTGTGGTTTGTCATGCCCGAAACGGCCGCGCGTCCGTATCGGGCTTTGAATGACAGAGAAAAGCGAGTACGGCCCCTTTGAGCCACGAAGTGGCACTAGATCGCTGTAAGCGCTGTCGACAGCCTACATCCCGGAACCCCCGCCGGCCCCATCCGATCCAGGTGCAGGAGCGAACATGCCACCTGCATGTCGATCTTGAGAGGATGGCGCTGAACAGGTCACAAGCACCAGCAGCCCGGCAAGCCACGCAAAACGCCGGCCACGCGAACTTGCTGTGTCACGTGGCAGGCTCATGCGCGTGCGCGATCCAGATGTCAGTCTTAATAAACTTGCGCTGGCGCCGATGTGAAGAGCACCCACGCAACCAAAGTACCTAGGCAGATCGTCTAGATCGGTCGCGCGTCGGCGCTGGCCGGTTCGGACGCGTGGCACGGCAGGGTGTCCTTGGTTATGTAGTCAGCACCGCCGCGCCTTGCAGCCGGCCAGCTCTGAGATCATCGAGCGCCTGATTGGCCTGTTCGAGCGGATAGGGCAGTGGTCGGGTTCGCACGGGCACCTCGGGGGCCAGTCGTAGAAATTCTTCGCCGTCACGGCGGGTAAGGTTGGCGACCGAGCGCACCACGCGTTCGCCCCACAGGATATCGTAGGAGAAGCTCGGAATAGGGCTCATGTGGATACCCGCGCAGACGACGGTGCCGCCCCGCTCGGTTGAGCGCAGCGCAGCTGGGACCAGCGGACCGACGGGCGCGAAGATGATCGTCGCGTCCAGCGGCTCGGGCGACGGCTGATCTGAGCCGCCCGCCCAGATCGCGCCCAATCCACGCGCGAAGTTTTGTGCCTCGGAGTCGCCTGGACTGGTGAACGCATAAATCTGGCGTCCTTCCCAATGGGCCACCTGAGCGATGATGTGAGCGGCCGCCCCAAAACCGTAGAGACCAAGTCGACGCGCATCACCGGCCATGCGAAGCGAGCGGTAGCCAATCAGCCCAGCGCAAAGAAGCGGCGCGGCTTCGGCATCGGTATAGGCATCAGGAATGGCGAAGCAGAAGCGCTGATCTGCGACGGTATATTCGGCGTAACCACCATCGATCTGGTAGCCCGTGAAGCGGGCTTCGGCGCACAGGTTCTCGCGACCTGACCGGCAGAATTGGCAGTCGCCACAAGTCCAACCGAGCCACGGGACCCCTACGCGATCGCCGATGGCGAAGCGGACCACGTTCGTCCCCAGCGCGGTTACCCGTCCGACGATCTCGTGACCGAGGATAAGCGGCAGCTTCGGCTCCGTGAGTTCCCCATCCATCACATGAAGATCGGTCCGGCACACGGCGCAGGCACTCACCTGGATCAGCACCTGGTCGGGGCCTGGCGCTGGATCGGCTACTGCGGTGGACTGCAGAGGTCGACCCCACGCGTCGAGGACCATTGCACGCATGCTGCCTACTCCTAGACGCCTCCACAACCGCCACGTAAGCGGCCTTCACGTTTGGGCAAGTGCGGGACGTGAGCTTCGCATTCACCAGCCATTGTGCCCCGGCTCCGGTGCACGCACCAAGTGCCGTCGCAGGAAGCGGGTCGCGCAACTCACCGCCGCAGCATCGGATTGGCGATGTTCTTGGCGCGCCTGCCGACGATTGGCTCACCACCATCGGCAGATCAGGGTTCGTCGAGGATGTGTTGCTTTTCTCTTGCTGCCTCACGACGCTGCGCCCACCAGTGTTCCACCGCCTCGATGGCGCGAACAGTTGGCCTGCGTACCAAGGGAAAATCCTCCGCGAGCAGAAGCGCGCCGAGTGGCAACATCCAGAACCCGAGGATTGGCAGAAAACCCACGAACCCGCCGGCGATGAAAAGCAGCGCAAGTGGAATCCGTAGCCATTTCGCCTCCGGCCGCAACACCCAGGCCAGTCCGGAACGGACCGGTCCTGGCAACCGCGCCGCCAGCCGGTGCAGATGATCCGCTTGCCTGGCAGTCATGCCCGTGCAGGCCATAAGCCGCACGCGGCGTAACGTTCGGGCACCCCGGGTGGCAGGTTCAGGATGGTGCGTATGGTCTCAAGCGCCCGCATCTCCGCGCCGTGGACTGCGCCATCAGCGGCAGCGACATGCTCGGCGGCGCGCAGGATGATCCAGGCCCACGGTGTCTCGTCGAACCCAGCCAGGACGCGAGTGAGCACACTCCTGTCACTTTCCGCCTCGCGATCGAGCTCGCGCATGCACTTGTCGAATAGACCATGCCCCAAAGGCGATCTCCGGCCGTCAAGCCCGCAAGTCCGCAAATAATCGCCGAGGCGAAGGCGCTCGGCGGGATGAACCCCGCCATCGGCGCGCGCAACGACCGCCGCCGCGATATTCACTGCCCAGAGAACGGTCCACGAATGGTTCCGGTCGGTGCTGTCGGAGAGTCCTTGAGGTTGCGACATTGTGTCATGCTCCTCTGGTTGCTGTACTTTGCGCTCAGAGGTCGACTGTCTTGGAGGAGGATTGGCCCAGCAACAGATCGACCCGCCCGAGGCGCGTGGCGATCCGACATCGCGGAGTTGGTCGGCCAAACGGCTGACGTCCCCGCCAGAGGGGCCCGGATCTGTTATGCGCCAACCAGATGGGGACACTCGAGGCCGAGTCAAGCGCCGGGCATAGTAATGTCGCGCTTGCTTGGCCGAACTGTCGCCGATCCTCGAGACATGATGCTCCCCGACACAGATACGCGCGCAATTGCAGTCATTTATCAATTACCGTGGGGGCCGTTCGATGCCGCCAAGAGCTCCCAACCGGCCGCTCGGCCTGCGCCGGAATGATCTTGGCAAAAGAGGTGATGACAGGGGCGCATAGCTCCAATAAGCTTGCTGGTAAGGCTTGAAAACAAAGAGCCAATAGGGAGGTGGCATGGGATCCTCGGTGCCCTGGTCCGATGGGCGTCCAGAGCGTCTTGCGTACCGCGATGTTTTGGCCCACGCCGCCGCGGCGGTTTCCACGTCGCCCCCGCGGGTGCTCCGTGGCCGAATCAAGCTTCGCCCGGACATCGGGTTACGCCCACAGCGTACTATACGAAGATCTCACACCAGGACTGCTTCAAGAGGCAGCTATAGATGACGACACGACGCAACGTGCTTGCACTTGCCGCATCCAGTCTCGCCGCAGGCATGGCGAGCCCCGCGAAGGCCGCTGCACCATCAGGCCAGCTTACCGTAGGTGTGCACATCACACTTGCGCCGACCTGGCTCGATCCGGCGGAGACCGCAGGGATTATCACGCCCTTCATGGTCTTGTATGCGCTGCATGATGCAGTGGCGAAGCCGATGCCGCAGGGCAATCCTTCGCCATCGCTGGCTGAGTCTTGGTCGGCCGGAGAGGACGGGCTCAGCTACGAGTTCATCCTGCGCAAGGACGCAAAGTTTCATAATGGCGAACCAGTCACCGCCGATGACGTGAAGTTCTCGTTTGATCGCTACCGCGGGGCTGCGCACGCGCTGCTGAAGGAGCGGGTTGCCTCTGTTGAGGCGCCGGATCCGCAACGCGTCGTCTTCAAGCTGAAAACTCCCTGGCCGGACTTCATCACCTTTTATACCGTCGCTTCAGGAGCCGGCTGGGTCGTGCCACGCAAGTACGTGGAGAAGGTTGGGGAGGACGGTTTCAAGAAGGCTCCAATTGGTGCCGGACCCTATAAGTTTGTATCCTTCACGCCCGGCATCGAGCTGGTGCTGGAAGCGTTCGATCAGTACTGGCGCAAGCCGCCAAGTGTGAAGCGAATCGTGCTGCGGGTCATTCCCGATGAATCCACGCGGCTCGCTGCACTGAAGAACGGCGAGGTGGATATCGCTTACTCCATACGTGCTGAACTTGCCGAGGAACTGCGGCGTACCCCAGGCCTTACGTTGCGGCCAACCGTCGGTTCGGCTCCCTATTACCTATACTTTCCAGAGCAGTGGGATCCGAAGTCGCCGTGGCATGACCCGCGGGTGCGGTTGGCGACCAAATTCGCGCTCGATTACAATACCATCAACAAGGCGCTGACGCTGGGATATTCACACATTACAGGCAGTGTCATTCCGGAGAACTTTGAATTCTATGAGAAGCTGGCGCCACCTGTGTACGATCCCAATAAGGCGCGACAGCTGCTAGCCGATGCCGGCCATGCCGGTGGCTTCGATGCTGGCTTCTATACCTGCGATGTCGCTTACGCCAATCTTGGCGAGGCGGCGATCAACTACCTGGGGGAAGTCGGCATCCGCGCCAAGCTGCGACCGTTGGAACGGGCAGCCTTTTTTAAAGGCTATGCCGACAAGAAGTTCAAGAATATCATCCAAGGGGCCTCAGGCGCATTTGGCAACGCCGCAACGCGTCTTGAAGAATTCGTGGTCAAGGGCGGCAATTATGCCTATGGCAGCTACCCCGAAATCGACGAGTTATTCCCCCAACAGGCAGTGGAGCTCGACTACTCCAAGCGCGCTGCGATCCTGGCCAAGATGCAGCGGCTGCTGGACGAGCGCACGATGTACGTCTCGATCTGGCAACTTGCCTTCATTAGCGGCGTTGGGCCGCGCGTGGCGGAATCCGGCATGGGCCTGATCAAAGGGTTCGTCTACACGGCGCCTTACGAGGACATCACGCTGAAGAGCGCTTAGGGGCATTGGCATGAGGCAGTTCGTCCTGCGGCGGCTTGGCTACTCGCTCCTTTCGCTGCTGCTGTTGTCGTTGACCATCTTTTTCTTCGTCCGCGTCACTGGCGACCCAGCCGCCCTGCTGGTCGAGCCAGGTGCCAGCGAGGATGATATAGCGGCCATTCACCAGCAGTTCGGCCTCGATAAGCCGTTATGGGTGCAGTACGGACTGTTCATGGCGAACCTGTTCCGTGGCGATTTCGGCCAGTCATTCTATTATCAGACGCCGGTCTTCAATCTCTACCTTGATCGCCTACCGAATTCGCTGCTGCTCGCAGCGGTGGCCATGGCGTTCTCGCTGCTGGTTGGAATCCCGACTGGCATTCTCGCAGCAGTGCGCGTTGGCCGTTTTTGGGACAGCGCTGGCAAGATATTTGCGCTCCTTGGACTGTCGTTGCCGTCATTCTTCGTCGGGCTGGTGCTGATCCTGGTGTTCTCAGTGTATCTGGGCTGGCTGCCTTCGTCCGGGTTTGGAGGCGTGCTGCACATTCTGATGCCGGCCTTCGCGTTGGGCTGGTACTTTGCCGCGTCGCACATGCGCCTGACGCGTTCCTCGATGCTGGAGGTGCTGGGGTCAGAGTATATCAAGCTGGCGCGTTTAAAAGGCCTGCCACAGTCACTTGTGATAGCAAAGCATGCATTTAAGAACGCGCTGATTCCGGTCCTGACGTTGGCTGGCATCAACCTGGTGCTCATGATCAACGTCGCGGTAGTTGTTGAGACGGTGTTCGCCTGGCCGGGAATTGGGCGGCTGCTCTACGAAGGCATCAGCTTCCGCGATTTTCCCGTCGTGCAGGGGGTGGTGATTATGGGTGGCACCATGATCGTTGCCGTGAACCTGTTGGTCGATATCGCATATGCCGTGATCGACCCACGGATCAGAGTGGAGGCATAGCGGCCATGAGCATCACCACAGACACCCTGGTCCTTCCCGCACCGTCGCCTCCGCGAACTTCGTCAAGGCGGTCGCGCGATCTGCCGCTGATCCCGATCACCATCCTTGCAGTGATCGCGCTCACTGCAATCTTTGCCGACTTCCTTGCGCCGCACAATCCTGAAGTCGGCAGCCTGACCGCGCGCTTCCGCCCGCCGGTCTGGCAGGCCGGTGGCAGCATGAATCACATCCTCGGAACGGATCAGCTTGGTCGCGATGTGCTGTCGCGACTGATCTTTGGTGCGCGTGTATCCATGGTGGTCGGTTTCACTGCCGTGATCGTCGCCGGCGTCATTGGCACCACACTGGGCATTCTCGCGGGCTATATCGGCGGCTGGGTGGACCAAGCAATCATGCGGCTTACCGACGCCTGGCTCGCCCTGCCTGGGTTGACGTTCGCCATTTTTCTGGCGGCGATCGTCGGGCCGAGCATGTGGAATATCGTCATCATTCTCGGCGCAGTCTATTGGACACGCTACGCGCGCGTCGTGCGCGGCGAGGTCCTTTCGCTGAAGGAGCGTGAGTTTGTGCGCCTCGCTGTCGTCGCTGGTTGTTCCAGGATGACGATCATGCGGCGGCATATACTCCCCAATGTGGTCAATTCCGCTATTGTCTTGGCGACGCTGATGCTGGGAGTGGTCATCGTCACCGAGGCATCGTTGTCGTTTCTTGGTGTCGGCGTGCCACCGCCGCAGCCTGCATGGGGCCTGATGTTGTCGGATGGCAAGCAAGGATTGATGGTGGGTTACTGGTGGCTGACCGTCATGCCGGGCTGCTGCATCATGCTGATGGTACTGTCCGCAAACCTCCTCGGGGACTGGCTCCGTGTCAAACTCGACCCTCAGCTCCGTCAGCTCTGATCCTCGGCCCAGCCCAGCGGTAAGGGCCGGCCGGCCTCTGCTGGAGATCAATAACTTCTCGACCCACTACGTATCCGCACAAGGGACGCGTGTGGTTCGTGCGGTCGACGACGTGACATTGCGGATCAACGCCGGCGAGACAGTCGGCATCGTCGGTGAATCGGGATCTGGAAAGAGCACGCTGGCCCTGAGCATTCTCCGCGTGTTGCCGACCGCCGCACGGATCGTATCGGGGCAGCTATGGTTCGAGGGCGAGGACCTCGTTCGCAAGACCGACGCCGAAATGCAGGATGTGCGCGGCAAGCGGATCGCCATGATTCTGCAAGATCCGATGGCTTCGTTGAACCCACTATTCACAATTGGCAATCAGGTGGCCGAGCCGATCCGCGTGCATGAAGGTGCCGATCGCAAAACGGCCTGGCGTCGTGCATGCGATCTGCTGAAGGCGGTCAGGATTCCTTCGCCAGAGACCCGCGTGCGGCAGTTTCCGCATGAAATGTCGGGAGGCATGCGGCAGCGTATCGTCGGCGCCATCGGCATTTCCTGCGAACCGCGCCTGCTAATTGCTGATGAACCGACAACGAGCTTGGACCTGACAATACAAGCGCAGTATCTGAACCTGCTGCGCGAACTGCAACGCGAACATGGTCTGGCGCTGATATTCATCACCCACAACCTCGGCATCGTCGCCAAGATGTGCGATAAGCTCGTGGTGATGTATGCCGGTCGCGTGGTCGAGTCGGGCCCGGTTTCGCAGATCTTCAACACGCCGGCTCATCCCTACACGAAGGCGCTGCTCAATGCGATCCCACGCATGAGCGACAGGCGTCAGCGGCTGACAGCGATCGAGGGTCAGCCTCCTGATCTGGCCGCATTACCGGGTGGCTGCGCCTTCGCGACGCGCTGCCCGGAGGTGTTCGATCGCTGTCGCAAGGAGGCGCCGCCGGAATTCAATCTCGATGGTGGACGCACCACGCGGTGTTGGCTGACGACCGCCGCGACACAGTCTGGAGTGGCTTGATGAACGTGCTTGAGGCGGATGGGCTGACCAAGCACTTCAGCGCGCGGCGCGGCTTACTTGGCGGAAGCCGCGGAGTGGTGCGTGCGGTGGATGACATATCATTCTCAATCGAGAATGGCCGCACCCTGGGAGTCGTGGGCGAATCAGGCTGTGGCAAAACGACAACCGCCAAGCTCGTGTTGGGACTGGAAGAACCCACCAGTGGCAGCATCCGCTTCGAAGGTCAGGACCTGCGCGCGCTGGATCCGGTAGGCCGGAAGCAATACCGCAAATCAGTACAGGCGGTGTTTCAGGATCCATACGCGTCGCTGAGTCCTCGTATGCGCATCAGCGACATCATCAGCGAGCCGTTGGTCACCAACGAAACAGTGACCTCCGGGCAGGCCCACAAGCGTGTGCTGGAATTGCTCGACCTGGTTGGGTTGCCGGAGCGCTCTGCGGATCTTTTCCCGCACGAGTTTTCCGGCGGACAACGTCAGCGGATAGCGATTGCGCGCTCTCTCGCTTTGTCGCCGAAGCTGGTTGTACTGGATGAGCCAGTGTCGGCGCTCGATGTATCCATTCGCGCGCAGATCCTGAACCTCCTGCGCGATCTCCAGGAGGAGCTGGGGCTGTCGTATCTGTTCATTGCCCACGACCTTGCGGCTGTCGCCCATATGAGCCATGCGATCGTCGTGATGTATCTGGGCAAGATCGTCGAAATGGGTGACGCACAGACGCTGGCGCGCGCACCAAAGCATCCCTATACGGCGGCGCTCTTCTCCGCTGCGTTGCCAAGCCACCCGGATGAACAGCGTGATGAGATCGTTCTGACAGGCGAGGTGCCGAGCCCGCTCAATCCTCCCTCGGGTTGCCGGTTTCACCCGCGCTGTCCGTCTGCGATTTCGATTTGCAGTCAGCGGGAGCCGGAACTGTTGCAGTCCGACGACCGCTTCGTCGCGTGTCACCTTTTTTCCGCTGGCGTCAACGCAAACTGACCCTTCTCGGGCGTCATACCCGCGGCAACCGCACCACGAAGCGCGCCCCCAGCACGCGGTTGCCGATGCCCTTGCGGTTCTCCGCGATGATCTCGCCGTGCAGCGCCTCGACGATCTGCCGGCTGATCGATAGCCCTAGACCCGAGTGCTGGCCGAATTTTTCCTCCTTTGGTCGCTCTGAATAGAACCGATCGAAGACATGCTCCAGGTTCCCTTCGGGAACGCCCGGACCCTCATCTTCGACACTGACCTCCGCCATGCGCCCGGCCTCACGCGCTGTAAGCGCAATTCGCCCGCGCGGGGGACTGAATGACTGCGCATTGGCGATCAGGTTGCGCAGGACCTGGACCAGCCGATCTTCCGCGCCCCAGACCATCAGACTTGTGGGGGCATCGACGACCAGCCGTGGATCGTTCTCTGCATCCCGTGTTGCTTCGTCGAGTTCGCGCAGCGTATGCAGCATCGGCACAAGATCCACCGGCTCCGCCGTGATGCGCGATAGTTCCGCATCCAAACGCGACGCATCGCTGACATCGCTGATCAGCCGGTCCAGCCGGCTGACATCCTGGGCGATGATCGTGAGTAGCTGTCGCTGGCGCTCGGGGTCGTCGATGCGGCGCAGTGTCTCTATGGCGCTGCGGATCGATGACAGCGGATTCTTTATCTCATGCGCCACATCGGCGGCGAACTTCTCGATCGCATCCATCCTGGCGAACAGCGCCTGCGTCGAGTCATACAGTGCGGTTGCCAGCGCTCCTACCTCATCGCGCCGCTTCAGTAGCGGCACAGGGACGCTACTGGCCCGCCCCTGTCCCTCGCGCATGTCGACCGCGGCCCCGGCGAGACGCAGGATCGGCCGCGCAATGGTCAGCGACAGGTACCAGGACAACAGCACAGTCAGCGCGAGTGCCAAGCTGAACAGCCCCAGAATAGAAAGGCGCGTGGCGAACAGGCTGGTATCGACCTCGTGTGCGTCCCTGGTCAGCAGAATGATGCCGACGGTCTTGCGGTCACGTTCCACCGGCTCGGCGACCGTCACCAGCAGCCGATTGTCCTTGGTGCGGCGGATATAGGGAGGCATCTCACGGCTCTGTCCAGAGCTGTTGAGCCGAAGTTCCTCCTTCACGTCAGGCTGCCACTCCAGCCCACCGGCGCCGGGTGTCATATCGACCACCAGTGGCGCCGGCCGCTCGCGCGGCATCAGCGCCAGCACCTTGTCGTACAGCCAGCTGATCGCCCCGACCACCGCGCCCTCCTGTTCGGCCGGTGGCAAAGGCTCGGTATTGATGGCGCCGCTCGGCTCCTCGCGCACGCGCGAGTCGGCAATCAGCGTACCATCGGGCGCATACAGCTTGGCCTGAGCGCCGGGGGTCGGATCGGTGAGCCGGTACAGCAGCGGCCGAGCGATTTCGGATACGAGCTTCGGATTGTCCGGTTCAGCAATCCGCACTGCGCTTTCCCCGAGCGCGCCGGCGTAGATCCGTGCCTGCTCACGCAGTGCGCCGACCTCTGCCTCCAGCAGCCCGTTCTGATACTGATCCAGATAGAGCAGCGCTGCAGCCAGCAGCGCCAGTGGCAGCGCGTTCACCAACAGGATGCGGCGCAACAGCGGGGAGACCCAGTGCCGCGTACGGAACCGCCGTCGCAGAGGAACGGCCGGCGCCGCCAGCGCTGTCAGGGTGCTGCCGTCGGGCATAAAATCCGTTCAGTGCTCCTTGTAGCGGTAACCAATGCCGTAGAGCGTTTCGATGTGGTTGAAGGTTTCATCGACCGTGCGGAACTTCTTGCGGATGCGCTTGACGTGGCTGTCGATGGTGCGGTCGTCGACGTAGATGTTCTCGCCGTACGCCGCGTCGATCAGCTGGTCGCGGCTCTTTACCATGCCAGGCCGTGCCGCCAGCGCCTTGACCAGCAAGAACTCAGTCACGGTGAGCTGGATGTCCTCGCCATGCCACGTGCATTGGTGCTTCGTCTCGTCCAGTGTCAGCTCGCCCCGCACCATGACGCCCCCAGGTGCAGCGCCAGAACCTTCCGCCCGGCTGGCCTCATTGCGACGCAGCAGGGCGCGGATGCGCTCGATCAGAAGCCGCTGGCTGAATGGCTTGGTGATGTAGTCGTCGGCGCCGAGCCGCAGACCCATCAGCTCGTCAACCTCCTCGTCCTTCGAGGTGAGGAAGATCACCGGCATCGAGCTCCGCTGTCGCAGCTTCTGCAGCAGCTCCATTCCGTCCATCCGCGGCATCTTGATGTCGAGCACCGCCAGATCGACCGGTCGGGCATTCAGGCCCTGGAGCGCGCTTTCGCCGTCGGTGTAGGTGCGGACCTGGAAACCCTCTTGTTCAAGCGTCATCTGCACGCTGGTGAGGATGTTCCTGTCGTCATCGACCAGGGCAATCGTCTGCCTCATGGGACTGTCTTTCGGGGGTACGGTCATGGTTTCCCTCCGTCCTGCCATCGAGGTGAGGCTGGCATTAGATTGTGGCGCATTGCGGACGGGGGGTGAACAAAATATGGCTGCCACAGCACAGATAATCGGTCACCTGGCGCGCCCGACTTTCCGGTGCCCTCGGGAGAGCCTCCCCTGGCGGCCAGGGATTCGTCCATGAATATCCCGACCGCCGCCTGGGAAACGCGTAAGCTGCTACGCGCGGCGCGGGTCGGCACGCTGGCGACCACCGCGGAAGGGCAGCCATTCGCCTCCTTGGTCACACCGGCCTGCGCGCCCGATTTGTCCGTCCTATTGCTGTTATCCGAGCTCTCCGAACACACTCGCCATCTGCGCGTCGAGCCGCGCTGTTCGGTGCTGGTTGTGGGTGCGCAGGCGGACAACAATCCGCAAACGATCCCACGCGTTACAGTGACGGGCATAGCCGAGGTCGCGGATGACGCGGCCCTGAAGCGGCGGTATCTGGCGGTGCATCCGTATGCGTCGTTGTATGCAGATTTCGGCGATTTCGCGCTATGGAGGATCAGTCCGGCGAACGGCCTGTATGTGGGTGGCTTTGGCCGGGCCGCCAGGCTGGGTGCGGCGAACCTGACGCCGGAGCAGCGGGCCGTCGCCGCGATTGACGCCGAAGCATCCCAGATCATCGCCCGTTGTAACGCGGAACATGCGGCTGCGCTGGCGCTCATCGGCGGTCGGCCAGGCGATTGGCAGATGGTCGCCGTCGATGTGGATGGCTGCGATCTGGCGCAGGGCGAGCAAGTTGTCCGGGTCCATTGGTCCGCGCCGGTGGCCGACATGGGCGGCATTCGTGCTGAGCTGGCCGGACTGGCGCGCGCCGCCAGGGCTGGTTAGCGTTGGCAGAACAAGAGGAGACACACCGTGCTCAAGCTGGGTTACAAGGCGTCCGCCGAGCAGTTCGCTCCGTCGAAGCTGCTGGCGTTCTCGGTGCTGGCCGAGCAGGTGGGCTTCGACTCGGTATTCATCAGCGACCACTTCCAACCCTGGAAACACACCGACGGGCACGCGCCCAACGCGCTCGCATGGCTTGGAGCACTGGGGGCGTCTACTCAGCGCGTCGTGATGGGTACGTCGGTCTTGACGCCGACCTTTCGTTACCACCCGTCCATTGTGGCGCAGGCATTCGGCACGTTGGGAGCCATGTTTCCCAATCGCGTCGTACTCGGCGTCGGCACTGGCGAAGGACTGAACGAGGTGCCCTCCACCGGTATGGCCTGGCCCGAGACCCGGGAGCGCTTCGCTCGCCTGCGCGAGGCATGCCAGCTGATCCGCAAACTTTGGACCGATGATCGTGTGTCGTTCGAGGGCCAGTATTACCGGACCGAGAAAGCGACCGTCTACGACAAGCCGGACAATCCTGTGCCGATCTATGTCGCCGCGGCCGGACCCCAGGTAGCGAAGTACGCCGGCCGTTCGGCCCAGGGTTTCATCTGCACTTCCGGCAAGGCATGGAAACTGTATACCGAAACCCTGCTGCCGAACGTCGAGGAAGGGCTGAAGCTGGCGTCCAATCCGCCGACTGAGTACGACCGGATGATCGAGATGAAGGTGTCGTTCGACACCGACCGTGAGCGCGCGATGCAGGACACGCGTCACTGGGCTGCACTTGCACTCACGCCCGAGGAGAAGGTGTCGGTCGAGGACCCGATCGAGATGGAGCGCCTTTCCGCTGCACTGCCGGTCGAACGCGCCGCCAGCCGCTGGATCGTGTCGACCGACCCTGATGAGCACATTGAGAAAGTCCGGCCGTACGTGGAAATGGGATTCCGTCACTTGGTGTTTCACGCGCCCGGCCCTGATCAGGAGCGGTTCCTGCGGCTCTATGGTGAGCAGGTGCTGCCCAGGCTGCGCCGGCACTTCGACTAGCTTGCTTTGCACGCGTAAGCCGTGAGCTCCGCCCTCGAACTGACAGCGCTGCGCGACATCCCGATGGTGCGTGAAGGCGACGACATCGCCGCCTTGATCGTCGCCGCACTGGGACCGAAGGAGCTGCGCACGGGCGACGTCATCGTCGTCGCGCAGAAGATCGTCTCTAAAGCCGAAGGACGCACGGTCGATCTGGCGACCGTGACGCCCTCGGCCGAGGCGACGAAGCTCGCAGCGGACGTCGGCAAGGACCCGAGGCTGGTCGAAGTGATCCTGTCCGAGTCCACCCGCGTTGTCCGGTCACGTCCCAACCTGATCATCGTGCAGCATCGGCTTGGGTTCGTGATGGCCAATGCTGGGGTCGATCAGTCGAACGTGGCGCCAGCGGATGGTGTGCATCGTGTACTGCTGCTGCCGCGTGATCCTGACGCGTCGGCCGAGGAACTGCGCCAGGCGCTGCAGCAGCGCTACCGCGTAGAGATCGGCGTCATCATCAGCGACAGCTTCGGTCGCGCCTGGCGTCGCGGCACCTGCGGCATCGCCATCGGTGCGGCAGGGTTGCCGAGCCTGGTGGATCTGCGGGGTCAGCTGGACCTGTTCGGCCGCACGCTGGAGGTCAGCATCATCGGCTTTGCCGATGAGATCGCCGCAGCCGCATCATTGCTGCAAGGCCAGGCAGCCGAAGCACAACCCGTCGTATTGATGCGCGGTCTGAGCTGGTCTGCACCAGTGGCTTGCGCAGCCGATCTGGTGCGACCGCTCGAGGAGGATCTGTTCCGGTGACCGTGGTTGCATTGTCCGGTGGTGTGGGTGGCGCCAAGCTGGCCCTCGGCTTGAGTCGCATACTACCAAAGGAGGAACTGCTCGTCGTCTGCAATACCGGCGACGATTTCGAGCACCTCGGCCTGTGCATATCTCCGGATATAGACACAGTGATGTATACACTGGCCGGGGTGGCGAATCCCGATGTCGGCTGGGGTCGCGCTGATGAGACCTGGTCGTTCATGGAGACCCTCGGCACTCTGGGTGGTGAGACTTGGTTTCGTCTCGGTGATCGTGATGTGGCCGTGCACGTCGAGCGCACACGGCGCCTACGCGGCGGAGAGACGCTATCAGCCATCACCACGGATCTTTGTGCGCGCCTGGATGTTGCTGCGCGTGTGCTGCCGATGAGTGACGATCCGGTACGCACGCGTGTGCGCACGGATCAGGGGTGGATCGACTTCCAGGAGTATTTCGTGCGCCGACGCTGTGAGCCCGTGGTGCACGAACTTGCCTTCCACGGCGCGAGCACCGCACGCGCGCAACCGGATTTCCTGGCGGCCCTGACCAATCCCGGGACCAAGGCCGTGGTGATCTGTCCATCCAATCCGTTCATCAGCATCGAGCCTATTCTTGCAGTACCCGGTGTCCGCACAGCATTGGCCGAATGCGCCGCGCCGGTGATCGCCGTTTCGCCGATCATCGGTGGCCGGGCGATCAAGGGACCCACCGCGAAGATGATGGCGGAGCTGGGGATGACGCCCAGCGCTGGCGGTGTGGCGCGTCGTTACGACGAACTGATCGACGGATATGTCTGCGACTTCGCAGACATGGATCAGGCGGCCGGGGTGAGCGCCAAGGTCACGCTGGCACAGACGCTGATGACGACACTCGCCGACCGCGAGGCGCTGGCGCGAGTCGTGCTCAGCGCAGCGCGCATGCTGCGGCGATAGCCCACATGGCGATATGGGCTGCGGTGCCGGTCAAGGAATTTGCCGGCGCCAAGCAACGCTTGGCACGGCTGCTGACAGCCGAGGAGCGCCAGGCGCTGGCGGCCGCGATGCTGGAGGATGTGCTGGCGGCACTGACAGAAGCGCCGCTCGCCGGGATTATGGTGAATACGGTGGATCCGCTCGCAACGGAATTGGCGCGACGGTATGGCGCACGCGTCGTCACCGTTGGCGCGCGCGATGGCCACACCGGCGCAGTCTCTGCGATGGCGCGCATTCTTGCCGCAGAGGGGTGCGACATGTTGACCGTGCCTGGGGACATCCCGCGCGTAACCTCGGCGGAGATCGCGGCGGTGATCGAGGCCCACAGGCCGGCGCCCTCTGTCTCGATCGTCCCGGCGCACGACGAACGCGGGTCAAACGCTGTACTCTGCTCGCCACCACTGGTCATGCCGCTGCGCTTCGGCGACGACAGTTTCCTACCGCACCTTGCCTCGGCGCGCGCCCTTGGTGTCGAACCTACGATCCTCAGGCTGCCTGGCATCGCGCTGGACATCGATCAGCCCGAGGACGTGCACGCTTTGATGCAGGCAAAGCCGCCTATGCAAACACGTGCGCTACTGTCATTGCGAGGAGTGTAGCGATGAAGCAATCTCGATGTCGGTGCGTATCAGGCGCGAGGCGCTTCGCTACGTTCGCAATGATACCGGGCGTCGGCCTGGTGGCGTCTGAACCACAGGGGCCAGTTCGGGGGCGCCAAATGAAGTGACCCGGCGCTCCTGCGCAGCCGGCCGGTACAGCGTGTCACGCTGCAACGGCACTCGGCCTATAGAACTGATCAGACCTTCCATCGATTCCGGCGGGAACTCCTGACCGTGCTGTGTGCCGGCCGCCCGCGAGATGCTTTCATTCATCAGCGTGCCACCAAGATCATTCGCGCCGGCATTCAGGCAGTATGCGGCGCCATCCGGTCCCATCTTCACCCATGACGTCTGAATGTTGGTGATCAGCGGGTGCAGCGCGAGGCGCGCCACCGCGTGCATCAGCACCGCCTCGCGCAGTGTCGGACCCTTACGGGCCTGGCCGCGCAGATACATCGGCGCTTCCATATGTACGAATGGCAGTGGGACGAATTCGGTGATGCCACCCGTCGCCACCTGGAGGTCGCGCAGCCGTAGCAGATGGCGCGCCCATGAAATCGTCCGCTCTACGTGACCATACATGATCGTCGACGTGGTTCGCAGACCGAGTTCGTGTGCGGTACGCACAACGTCGAGCCACTGTTGCGTGTTCACTTTATCCGGACAGATGACCGCTCTGACCTCGTCATCGAGTATTTCTGCTGCGGTGCCCGGCAATGTGCCAAGACCCGCGTCCTTCAGCCGCTCCAAGAACTCGCGCAGCGGCAGGCCGAGGGTGGCGGCACCTTGCGTCACCTCTAGTGGCGAGAAGGCGTGTATATGCATGTCAGGCAGCGCCTGCTTGATCGCGCGGCAGATGCCGAGATAAGTGTCTCCGGTGTAGTCGGGATGGATGCCGCCTTGTAGGCATACTTCCGTGGCACCTCGTTCCCAGGCCTCCTGCGACCGCCGCACCACTTCGTCCAGTGCGAGATCGTATGGCGTGCCACGCAGGTCCTCGTGCGTCTTGCCCTTGGAGAAGGCGCAGAACCTGCAGCGGAAGTAGCAGATGTTGGTGTAATTGATGTTGCGGTTGACGACGTAACGAACGACGTCGCCGCTGACAGACTGCCGCAGCGCATCGGCTGAGGTGATGACGTGCTCATAGTCGGCTTCGCGGGCGGCGAACAGCCGGACGATTTCCTGTTCATCGAGCCGCTTCCCGGTGACCGCCTTCGAGACAGCGTCGTTAACCGCCGGGTCGACCCGATCCAGCTGCGGCAGGCGCGGCTTCGGCAGCACGGTGAGGCCGGGCGCCCAATCGTCTTCGCGCGCCCATCCCTCGGCATCGATCGCGCGCCGCACACGTGTCGCGATGTCCTGCGCACACCAGCGATCAGCAGCGAATGCATAGCTTGGGTAGACTGGCAGCCGTTGCACCAGAACCTTGCCCATCGCAGCAGTGCGCTGCGCGAGTACCTCGATCTGCGGCCAAGGCGCCTCGGGATTCACGTGGTCCGGCGTCACCGGCGACACGCCGCCCCAGTCATCGATCCCGGCGCCGATCAGCTTCTCGTACACACCCGGCGACAGGTTGGGTGGCGCCTGCACGTGCACATCCTCGGGGAGGATCAGCCGCGCCGCTGCGATGGTCCACAGCAGATCGTCGAGGTCGGGCTCCGGCGCCGTAGCCCGCTTGGTGTTTGGTTTCGCACGGAAGTTCTGCACGATGACTTCCTGGATGTGGCCGCACTCCTCGTGCAGCGCACGGATGGCATGCAGCGACTCCAGTCGCTCGGCGCGAGTTTCGCCGATGCCGATGAGGATGCCGGTGGTGAACGGCACCGCCAGTTCGCCGGCGATCCGCATCATCTCCAACCGCACCGCCGGTGCCTTGTCCGGCGAACCGTAATGCACGCCGCCAGGTTCACACAGCCGCTCGCTGCTTGATTCCAGCATGATCCCCATGCTCGCGGAGACGTCGCGCAGGGACGCGATCTCCTCGCGCGTCATGATCCCAGGATTGATGTGCGGCAACAGCCCGGTCTCCTCCAGCACCAACGCGCACATCTCGCGCAGATACTGAACGGTCGTCTCATGTCCGAGTACCGCCAATGCCTCGCGCGCGTCGCGATAACGGAGTTCCGGCTTGTCTCCCAGCGTGAACAGTGCCTCGGCGCAACCCGTCGCTGCGCCGGCCCGCGCAATTGCAAGCACCGACTCCGCCGAGAGATACGCTGGTCGTCCCACGCGCGGCCGCTCGGCAAAAGTGCAGTAGTGGCAAACGTCACGACACAGCTTGGTCAGCGGAATGAACACCTTGCGCGAGTACGACACCAGCCGTCCATGCGCCGCATCGCGTTTGGCCGCCGCGCGGGCCATCAGTTCGTCAAGAGGCGCGGATTCGATGTCGTGGATCATACGTTGCGTACCACTTCTTCCCCGAAGCGCTGGAGCACATCCAGCGTCTCCTCGATGCTCGGTCGTTGTGGATAGAGGATCACATGCCGCGCGCCGGCCTCCTCCAGGGCGCCTGCGTCCGCCAGCATGTCCGATGAACTGCCGGTAAACAACTGCCGTCCGTCGGGACCCTGCTGCGCGCTCCACACTGGCGGAGCGAACCACAGATAGCCGACATCGATCGTTGCGGGATCGCGGCCAGCTTTCTCGGCGACACGATGCAGCCCGGTGACGCCGTTACGCAGCCGCTCAGGCGTATTGAGCCGGATCGTCTGGTTGGCCGAGCCCGGATACCATGCATCGCCGAATTTCACCGTCCGCCGCAGCGCGGGCGGACTTTCACCGCCGACCCAGATCGGCAGATGCGGCCGCGCAACGGGCTTCGGCGCGAACACGACGTTGTCGAACTTCGCGTACTTGCCATTCAGCGCCGGCTGCGGCTCATCCCAAAGCGCCCGCCAGGCGGCCAAGTATTCGTCTGTAACCGCGCCGCGTTCATCGTAGGGTGGTGTGCCCAGCGCCTCGAATTCCTCGCGCATCCACCCGGTGCCAACCCCAGCGATGACTCGGCCTCCGGACAGGACATCGGCGGTGGCAAAAAGCTTCGCCGTCAGGACTGCTGGCCGATGCGGCACGACGGCGACCGACGTCAGCAGTTTCAGCCGCTGCGTGCACCCAGCGAGGAACGCAAGAGTGGCAATGCAGTCGAAGCATTCGCCGGTCGGGGCACCGGGCCACACACCATCCGCGGTATACGGATAACGCACGCTGCTGCGCATCGGCACGATCAGATGATCCGCAACACCGAGATAGGCATATCCTAGCGCTTCAGCGCGTTGCGCCACGGCCATCACGTTCTCACGCGACGTGAGGCAGCCACGCGTACCGATGTGAATGCCGAAATCCATCGTTCTTGTTTAACTCACCCTCTCTAATGAGCCTGCCACCGGGCTCATCCCGGTGGTCTGGCTGGCAGCGGCGGATCGTGTGCTATCGTCCCAGCCGACGCAACGCAAGCGGGAGGAACAAATGCAGATCGGGTGCAGCGCGCCGACCAGCGGACCTCTGATCACACCAGACAGCCTGGTGAGGATAGCGACCGAAGCCGAGATGCTTGGCTTCGATTACGTTACGGTCAGCGACCACGTGATGATGCCGAAAAGCGTGGTGTCGCGCTATCCATACAGTGAGTCGGGGGAATTTCCTTCCGGCGCTGGCGCGGCACGGCTGGAACAGCTCACGACGGCCGCCTTCATAGCGGCTGCGACGTCCAGGCTGGGCATCGTCACCTCGGTGATGGTTGTGCCGCACCGCCCCGCCGTGCTGACAGCGAAGATGCTGGCGACCATCGATTATCTTTCGAATGGGCGGCTGACGCTGGGCATCGGCGCTGGCTGGTGCAAGGAAGAATTCGAGGTGATCGGGGCTCCGCCGTTCGAAGACCGCGGACACGTAACTGACGAATGGATGATGGTCTGCAAGGAACTCTGGTCGAAGGACGATCCGAAGTTCAAGGGAAAATACGTGACGTTCTCCGATGTCGTATTCACGCCGAAGCCGGTGCAGAAATCGATCCCGATCTGGGTCGGTGGCGAGAGCGGGCCGGCGCTGCGACGCACCGCGAAATATGCCGACGCCTGGTACCCGATCGGCACCAATCCGCAGTTCCCGATGGACACGCTGACGCGGTTCAAGGCCGGCGTGGCGAAGCTGCGCGACCTGACAGCAAAGGCTGGACGCGATCCGTCCGCGGTGGGCCTGACCTACCGTGTGTCGTCCAACCCCGAGGCGCAACTGAAGGGCACCGTCAATGGCGAGCGCAAGCTGTTCACTGGTGGCGCGTCCGACTACGCCGGCGACATCCGCGCGCTGCAGGATGTCGGCGTCACGTCGTTCGACTTCGGCCTGTTCGGGCCGACTTTGGCGGCCACGATCGACAACATGCGCCGGTTCAAGGACGAGGTGATGGCGAAGGTGCGCTGATATGCAGATCGGCTTCAACGCACCGACGACAGGCGGCTTGATCGACCCGGACAGCCTGCGCCGCATCATCACCGAAGGCGAAGCTCTCGGCTTCGACTACGTGACGGTCAGCGACCACATTATGGTGCCGCGCAATCTTGAGTCTAAGTATCCGTATACCAACGATGGCGAGTTCCCGGCCGGCACAGCTGCGGCTTGGCTCGAGCAGCTCGCCACTACCGCCTATATCGCTGCGCTAACGGAGAAGCTGCGCTTTGTCCTGTCGGTGATGGTGGTGCCGCATCGTCCCGCGGTGCTGACCGCGAAGATGCTGGCGACAATCGATTATTTGTCGCAAGGGCGGCTGACGCTTGGCATCGGAGTGGGCTGGTGCCGTGAGGAATTCGAGGCGATCGCCGCCGCGCCGTTCGATGACAGGGGCCATGTCACCGACGAATGGATGGCGGTCTGCAAAGAGCTGTGGACCAACGACAACCCGCGCTTCGGCGGCAAGTACGCAAAATTCTCCGATGTGGTCTTCACGCCGAAGCCCCTGCAGCAGCCGATACCGATCTGGGTCGGCGGCGAAAGTGCGCCGGCCTTGCGGCGCATCATGCGCTATGCAGATTGCTGGTATCCGGTCGGCACCAATCCGCAGTTCCCGATGAACACGGTCACCCGCTTCAAGTCCGGGCTTGAACGATTCCGTGGATTTGCGGACAGGGGAGGTCGCGATCCCGCGACACTGCAGGTCGCACTCCGGGTCCTGGTCGGACCATCACACCGCCCGCGGCGGAGCATCGACGGTGAAGGCGAGATGTTCACCGGCGGAACTGCAGACTACGTCGGTGATATCAAGGCGTTGCAGGATCTGGGCGTCGACGCGGTCGATGTGCGGCTGTTCGCCACGACACTAGAAGCCACCATCGACAACATGCGCCGCTTCCGTGATGAGGTCATGGCTAAGGTCCGATAGAAGGAGTACCGGGATGCAACTTGGTATCACGATGCGTATCAATGGCGCGTCACCGAAGCTCAGCATGGAGGAGGTACTGGAGGCCGAGCGCCTGGGCTACGTATCGGTGTGGTCGGGTGAGGCCTGGGGCACCGATGCGGTCTCGCCGGTCGCGTGGGTGCTGGCACAGACGACGAAGATCAAGGCAGGCACTGCGATTATGCAGATGCAGGCGCGCACGCCCTCCTGCACGGCGATGACCGCCATGACGTTGCACGCACTGTCTGGTGGACGCTTCCTGCTTGGCGTCGGACCGTCGGGGCCGCAGGTGATCGAGGGCTGGCATGGTGTCGCTTATGGCAAGCCGCTCGGTCGCACCAAGGAATACATCGAGATCATTCGCAAGGCGTTGGCTCGTGAGGCGCCACTGACCTATCAGGGTGAACACTACCAGATTCCCTATGCCGGGCCTGGCGCGACTGGATTGGGCAAACCGCTGCGCAGCATTGTGCACGGCGATCCGAGCCTGCCGATTTACACTGCATCGATCACGCCGGCGGGGCTGCGTTCTGCAGGCGAGGTGTCGGACGGCACGCTGCCCATCTGGTTCTCGCCGGAACAGGCGGATCAGGTGGTGAAGCCACTTCTCGATGGCCGCGCCAAGGCAGGCAAGGCACGTGATCTGAACGGGTTCGATCTTGCGCCCTACGTGAAGATCAGCATGGGCAGCGATCTGCAAGCCTGCCGTGATGCGCTGCGTCCTAATCTCGCGTTGTATATCGGCGGAATGGGCGCGCGCTCGAAGAACTTCTACAACGATTTTGCAGTGCGGCTCGGCTATGAAGAGGCGGCGGGCAAAATACAGGACCTGTACCTAAGCGGGCACAAGAAGGATGCCGAGGCTTTGGTCCCCGACAAGCTGATCGATGAGATCGCACTTGTGGGAACTGCGGATCGTATCAAGGATCGGCTGCAGGCATGGCAGCAGGTTGCCAAGGCCGGCAAGCTGACGACAATGGTGTTAACCGGCGCGACGATCGACGCATTGCGTGTGGTCGCGGAGGCGGTGCTGTAGTCGCCGCGCGACTAGGCTCGGCCCCTACCGACTGCCTCTTTCGCATACCGGCGAGCATGGACGCAGACCTGTCAGTCTCCTAGCATCGGCGCGCATCGGCAGAGGAAGCATCGATGAGCGGAGCAACACCGGTCAGCCTAGAGCGCCAAGGCGACGTCGGCGTCATCACCGTCAATTATCCGCCGGTGAACGCGTTGGGTCCGGGTGTTGCGGAAGGCATCAAGGATTGCCT
>JBKPOG010000058.1:0-20669 GCA_046732975.1 Pseudomonadota bacterium | reverse complement strand
CAGCTTCGAGTGCGGCTTACGGGTCTTCAGGTACCAGGCGATCAGGCTGGCGCGCTCATAGGGGCCGGGCGGACAGCGATACGGATTCGGCGGGGACGACATCACCACCACGCCACCATCCGGCATCGCTTCGAGCTGGCGTCGCAGCAGGATCGTCTGCTCGCCCGCCTTCCACGCATGCGGTATTCGGTTGGCAGCGGCTTCGTCGTAACCGGGCAGCGCGCCCCAGACGATGTCGATGCCCGGTGCCAGGATCAATCGGTCGTAGAGCAGCCGGTTGCTGCCGAAGGCAACACTGCGCTGCGTTGGATCGAGCTCCGTTACGGCAGCCTGCATCACGCGGATGCCGTCCGCGACCAAGCCATCATAGACGAAGCGCTGCGCATCGATGTCGCGCCGACCGGCAATGACCTCATTGCTGAACGGGCAGGCCGTGAAGATGGCGTTTGGCTCGATCAGCAGCAGGTCGATATTGGGGGCGATACGGCGGAGAAAACGCGCCGCGGTGGCCCCGGCGAAGCCGCCGCCGACCACGACGACTCGCGGCGCAGTCTGCGCGCGGGCGATCATCGGGGCGGCGAGAACGGCGCCAGCGAGGAAGGTACGGCGGCCAAACGAAGGAGAAGGAAACAGAACTCCCCCTCCCCTTGCGGGAGTGGGGCGGGGGGAGGGGGCAGCGCCGGCGAGACCGCGGCCCCCTCCCCCTAACCCCCTCCCGCAGGGGGAGGGGGGACTGTGATTGAACCCCGTCACTTCTGCGTCGCCCACCATGCGGCGATCGCGACAGAGTCGTCGTGGCTGAAGCCCTTGGAGATACGGTCCATCACCGTTGCCGGCCTGGTGCCGGCACGGAATTCATCGAGCCTCGCCACGATCTCATCAGGGTCGTGGCCAGCTAAAACCGGCAGCGGTGCCACGCCGCCATGACAGCCGGAACAACTCAATGCTCCAGGCGGCGGTGCCGCGGCGCCAAGCAGCACCGCCAACGCGCCGATCGCACCCCTCATGCGTGCGCGAGGTCGCTCAGCCGCAGCGGCAAGGTTCGTATGCGCTTGCCGGTGGCGGCGAAGACCGCGTTCAGCACCGCCGGTCCCGCAACCGCGATAGTGGGTTCACCGACACCGCCCCAGAATCCGCCGGAGGGTGCGATGATCGTCTCCACCTTCGGCATGTCGGCAAGCCGCATCACCGGATAGGTGTCGAAGTTGGTCTCAACCGCGCGTCCCTTGTCGATGGTGATCTGGCCAAACAGCACCGCGCTCAGCCCGTAGACGAAGGAGCCCTGCACCTGTGCCTCGATCTGCTGCGGATTGACCGCGTATCCCGGATCGGTCGCGGCAACGATGCGGTGCACCTTCAGCTCGCCCTTCGGTGAGACCGAGACTTCCGCCACCGCAGCGGTATAGCTGCCATAGCCGTAGTTCTGGCAGATGCCACGGAACACGCCTTGCGGCGGCGGCTTGCCCCAGTCGGCCTTCTCCGCCACCGCATTCAACACTGCGAGGTGCTTCGGACTCTCCACCAGCAGTGCACGACGGAATTCCAGCGGATCCTTGCCGGCCGCGTGTGCTAGCTCGTCGATGAAGCACTCCATATAGATCGCGTTCTGGTTCGTGTTGACGCCGCGCCAGTAGCCGACCGGCACATGTGTGTTGCGCATTGCGTGGTCGATCAGCAGGTTGGGGATCGACTTGTAGCCGAACTCCTCCTTGGTCCAGCTCTGGAACACGCCCCTATCGACGCCGTTCTCCAAGCGGGACGGCATTAGGTAGGCGACGATCGATTGGCCCGACAGCCGGGCATGCAGCGCCACGACATTGCCGTTGGCATCCAGCCCAGCGCGCAGCTTGCATTGGGTGATTGGGCGGTAGAAGTCGTGGGCGGTGTCCTCTTCGCGCGACCAGATCAACTTAATCGGCCGACCAGGGACCTGCTTCGCGATCAACACTGCCTGGCGCGTGTAGTCCTGCTGGCCACGCCGGCCGAAGCCACCGCCAAGATGCAGCTTATTCACCTTCACATCGGCCAGCCTGACCCCGGCGGCATCTGCGGCCGCGGCAAGTGAGGCGTCGCCGTTCTGCGATGGCACCCAGATCTCTACCGTGCCGTTGGCAAACCGGGCAGTGCAGTTCATCGGCTCCATCGTCGCGTGGGCGAGGAACGGTGCTGCATAGACCGCTTCGACCACCTTGGCTGCGTTTGCCAGTCCTGCTTCGACGTCGCCGTGCTTCTGGCCGAGAGCCGCCTCCTTGGCGTCCAGGCCGGTTTGTAGCAACGCCGCGATTTGCGCACTGTCGACCTTCGCGTTGACACCTTCGTTCCAGGTGATCGGAAGCGCGGCGAGCGCGGTCCTCGCCTGGTACCACTTGTCGGCAACTACGGCGACGGCGTTATCGCCCACGGCTACAACGTGGCGCACGCCTGGCATCGACTTGATTTTCTCCGCATCGAAGTCGATCAGCGTACCGCCATACACCGGGCACTGTGCGATGGCGGCGTTCAGCATGTCAGGGAGTTGCACATCGATGGCGAACACCTGCCTGCCCGAGAGCTTATCCGCCGTGTCGAGCCGCTTTACGCCCTTTCCAATAATTCTCCATTGCGGGGGCGTCTTTAGGGTCACGTCACCTGGCACCGGCAGTTTGGCGGCATCCGCAGCAACCTCGCCATAGCGCAGCATGCGGCCGGTCGAGGCGTGGGTGATCAGGCTATTGGCGGCGTTGCATTCGGTGACCGGCACGTTCCAACGCTGTGCGGCTGCCAGGATCAGCATCGCGCGTGCTGCGGCGCCACCTTTGCGCACATAATCCACTGACCCGCGAATCCCGCGGCTGCCGCCGGTGGACATGTCGCCCCAACCACGCTTGTTCGCCAGGTTCTCGTCCGGCGATACGTATTCCGCGCGCACATGGGTCCAGTTCGCGTCCAGTTCCTCGGCAACCAGTTGCGCGAGGCCAGTGAATGTCCCCTGCCCCATCTCTGAGCGCGCGATACGCACGGTGGTGGTGTCATCGGGACTGATCGTCACCCAGATGCCGACCGCTTGTCCTTGGGCCTGACCTTGTGCCGGCGCCGGGATGCGCCAGCCCAGTGCCATGCCACCGCCTACTGCAGCAACCGAGCCGAGGAAGGCGCGCCGACGTAGCACCAATCGATTGCTCATGGTGCGTCTCCTTATGCCTTGCCGCCAGCGGACGCGGCAGTGTGAATTGCTTCACGGATGCGTTGATAGGTACCGCAACGGCAGATATTGGTGATCGCCGCGTCGATGTCGGCGTCGGTCGGCTTTGGGGTCTGCTTCAGCAGCGCAGCAGCGGCCATGATCTGGCCTGACTGGCAGTAACCGCATTGCGGCACGTCGTGCTGCAGCCAGGCGATCTGCACCGGATGACCAAGGCCGTCGGAAGACAACCCTTCGATGGTAGTGATCTTCGCTTCTCCGACCGTGCTGACGGGCACCTGACAAGACCGTGTCGCCGCCCCGTCGATATGCACCGTGCACGCGCCGCATTGCGCAATACCACACCCATACTTAGTCCCGGTCATGCCGAGCCACTCGCGAATGACCCAAAGCAACGGCGTATCCGGATCAGCATCGACGTTGCGTGCGGTGCCATTGACGGTCAGCGTGATCATACGGTGTGCTCCTATGTCGACCGTGCGCGCGTCGGCCGGACGTGAGCATGACGCGAGGCACAGGGCAATATTCCCCACAAGTTGGCCTTGCGGGCCACCGCCGCTATTGTGTGACGAAGTGTCACAAGGGAGCGCCTGTCATGGAAATGTCCGCTGCCGTGTTTCGTAAGGTTCATGAGCCGCTGACTATCGAACAGGTGCAGGTGGACAAGCCGTTGGGTCGCGAAGTTCTGGTGCGGACCGTCGCGACCGGTGTCTGCCACAGCGATCTGCACGTGGTCGATGGCTTGGGCCGCTTCCCACTCGATCGTCCCTTCGTCCTGGGACATGAAGGTGCGGGTGTCGTCGAGGCCGTTGGCGCGGATGTGACCGCAGTACGTGTCGGCGATCATGTCGTGGCGTGCCTGTCGGGCTTCTGCGGCACCTGTCCGCAATGCCTGAGCGGACATCCGAATGTCTGTACCGGCGGCATTGTGGCCCGCGCCGAGGACACCACACCACGCCTGTCGCAGGCAGGCAAACCGTTTCGGACATTTGCCGCCATCGGCAGCTACGCAGAGTACATGTTGGTGCACGAGAATTCGCTGGTCCGCATCGAGCAAGAGATACCGCTGGACCGCGCGGCACTGGTGGGTTGCGGTGTGCTGACCGGGGTCGGCGCGGCATTGCGCAGTGCCGGACTGCAGGCGGGGCAGACGGTTGCGGTATTTGGTTGCGGCGGTGTCGGGCTTTCGATTGCGCAAGGCGCGCGCATCGGCGGGGCGCGGCAGATCATCGCTGTAGATCAGTTCGACTCAAAGCTCGAGATGGCGAAAGGCGTGGGTGCAACGCATACCGTGAACAGCACGCAGGACGATCCGGTGAAGGCAGTGCGCGCTTTGACCAAGGGCCTCGGCGTGGATCATGCGTTCGAAGCAGTGGGAGTGGCGCAGCTGTGCCGGCAGGCGATCGAGTGTCTGGCGGTACGGGGAACCGCAACGATTGTCGGTGTGCTGCCGCCGGACGCGACCATCGAGTTCCCGTGGATGGCGATCCGGCCCGAGTGCAAGGTGCAGACCTCGCGCATGGGCTCGAACCAGTTCCGCACTGACATTCCCAATTATCTGGAGTTTTATCGCCAGGGTCGGCTGGATCTTGACTCGATGATCAGCCGGCGCGGTCGGCTGGACGACATCAACGATGCGTTCCGTGCGATGAAGGCCGGCGAGGTCGCGCGCACCGTACTAATGTTCAACTGATTGAAACTCCCTCTCCCGCAAAGCGGGGGAGGGTCGGGGAGGGGGTGCTGCTATGCTGACTGTGACGCAGAACATGATTCTACCAACAGCGATCACTGGGTCATACCCGCGACCGCTGTGGTTCGATTTGAGCCTGGACGGCCGTTCCTTCAAATCTGCACTCGGCGAGTCGCTGTTTCGCGAACAGTATCTCGACGCGGTCGCCACGATCATCAACGCGCAGGAGGCGGCGGGACTCGACATCGTCACTGACGGCGACAGCCGCTTCGATCTCGCGGTTGGAGGAAAATCCTGGTTCTTCTACCCGATCGAGCGCCTTACCGGCATCGAGGGTCATCGGGACACCTCGCGCGGCTGGATGAGCCGGCACAACATCAAGCCGGGCCATATCCTGTGGGAGGTGCAAGAGGCGTATCAACCTGGCGTGGTGAAACACAAGCTTGGCCGAGGACCGCTGGAATACACTGCGCTGTGGCAAGTGGCGCAGCGCCTGACTGACCGCCCGGTGAAGTTCGGCGCGATCTGCGCACCAGCGCTCGCCAGCATGTTGTGGAATGAATACTACCCAGACGACCGGCAGCTGGTGATGGATCTGTGCGACATCATGAATGCGGAATTTCGCGAGATGGCGGATGCCGGCTGTCCGCTGATCCAGGTGGAAGAACCGCCACATCATGGTCGCTCGACGCGCCCGGATTGCACCGAGGAGGAATTACAGTTCCTGACCGAGGCGTTCAATCGCCAGCTCGTCGGCGTGAATGCGGAGATCTGGGTGCACACCTGCTGGGGCAACCCCAATCAGCAGCGCGTTTACTGGGAGGTGCCGAGTTACGAAAAGGCGATGCCGTATTTGCTGCAGCTCAACTGCGACGTGATCACCTTCGAATGCGCCAGCAGCGATGGGCGCGATCTCGCCTTGTTCGGCAAGTACAAGACCGACAAGAAGATCGGCATCGGCGTGGTCAACCACTGCAACACCGTGGTGGAACCGCCGGAATATGTCGCCGGCCTGATCCGGCGTGCCTTGGAATTCATCCCGCCCGAGCGGTTGGTAATCACCACCGATTGCGGCTTCGGTCGCGAAGGGCTGAGCCGGCGTATTGCGCATTACAAGTGCGTCTCGATGGTGGAAGGCACCAACATCGTGCGCCGTGAATTGGGGCTACCCGAGGCGCATGTGCGGGCGGCGGATCCAAAACTGTATTTCGCCACTGTGGCAGGGAGGGATTAATGCCCAGACTTCCATCCATCACGCGCAAGGACCAGGTGCCGGCAAAGGACCACGGTATCTTCGATCAGATCGTCGCCAGCCGCGGTGCGGTACAGGGGCCGTTCACCGTGTTCCTGCACTCGCCGGAGATTGCCGGCCGTGTTGCGCATCTCGGCGCCTATGTACGCTTCGAAGGCTCGCTGGATATGCGGGTGCGCGTGCTGGCGGCCATGGTGGTCGCGCGCGAGTACGAGGCGATGTACGTGTGGGGCGCACAAAGTGGTGGCGCACGCCGTCTGGGGGTGCCCGAGAGCACGATCACCGCAATTCGCGAGAATCATTCGCGCGGTATCCCGGCCGAGGACGCACAGATCGTCGAGTTCACGCGAACGCTGCTGCGCAGGCATAGGATCGATGATGCGACGGCAGATGCGATGCGCAAGCGGTTCGGCGACGACGAGTACGTCCAGCTCACCGGCGCGATCGGCTATTACGCGCTGCTGTCGATGACAGTAAATGCGTGCGAGCTGGAGCCGGCGGAGGGTGCGGAGGTGTTGAAGGTCTAGGACGAGAACAGGAGACATCATGCTCGCAACGTATGAAGGAGGCTGCCACTGCGGCCAGGTCAAATTCCGCGTGCAAGGCGACCTGGATCGTGTGTCGGTGTGCAACTGCTCGATCTGCACGATGAAGGGCATCATCCACATGGAGGTGCCACGCGAGCGGTTCGAGTTGCTGCACGGCGACGATGCGCTTTCAACCTACACTTTCGGCACCGGGGTGGCGAAGCACACTTTCTGCCGCCACTGCGGCATCCACTCATTCTACACGCCGCGCTCTAGACCGGACGGGTTCAGCGTGAACGTGCGCTGCCTGGAGGGTGTCGATCTCGGAAGCCTGAGCCCCAGCCTGTTCGACGGACAGCACTGGGAGGAGTTCATGGCGGCGCGGCAACAGGGCTCAGCCCGCGCCTAGCCAGAGCGGCGCGAGGCATGGCCGGCACGGTTCCCCGGACAAGCCCAGGGACATGGGCCGGCCATGACGATTGCGTTCAGTTCAGTCCATACAGCCGCGCGGCGTTGTCGCACACGATCTTGCGGCGTACCGCCGGCGAGAACCCAGCAAGGTTCTCGTCCACCACCCGGTGCGAGTCCGGCCACAGCGAATCCGGATGCGGGTAATCGGACGCCCACATGATGTTGTCTTCGCCGATCAGCGGCACGATCGGTTCCAGGAAGTTGTCCTGCTGGTAAGTGACGAAGCCCTGCCGACGGAAATAGTCAGACGGCTTGAGCTTGAAGCCCAGGCTGCGGGCGCGGTCCTCGTACTCAGTATCCAGCCGGTCGAAGATATACGGCAGCCAGGTTACTCCGGACTCGCCAAGGACGAACTTGAAATTGGGGTACTTGTCGCAGGCACCGGAGGCCAATAGCGAGACCAGAACCTCCATCGTGTCGGTCTGGAACAACGCCGACCGCACCAAGCGGTACTGTATAGCGTATTCCTTCTCCATCTCCGGTGTATCTGGCGCGCGCGCCGCCTTGAAGCCGGTGGAGTGGAACGAGATCGGGAAGCCGCATTCGGCAGACGCTTCCCACAATGCATACCAGTCGTGATGCCATAGTGGGATGCCCATGCGCTTGAACGCGAGATCGCCGCCGCGCAGCCCCAGTTTGGCGCAGCGCCGCACCTCGGCTGCCGCAGACTTGGGATCACTGTTGGGAATGATAGCCAGCGGGAACACGCGGTTCGGATCCGCCTGCTTGGCGAAGTCCGCCGCCCAGTCATTGTACACCGTGTCCGCCCAGTCGCGCATCGTCGTATCAGCGATCATCTCGTTGATCATCAGGCAGCCATAAATCACCTCCGCCGCGACGCCGTCCCTGTCGAGATCGCTGATGCGGGTCTCCGGTGTGGTGGGGCGTGGCTTGGCGCCGCGCCGATAGTCCCATTCGAAACCGGCCTCTTTCATCTCATCGACGTGGTGGAATGTGCCCTTCTGGTATTTCAGGAAACCGGGGCCGACGCCGTTCCACATGCCCTTGTCCTGGCCGTCGACGAACCAGTGCAGGCCATCGTCGCGTTCCTCGGTGCGCGGGGCCATTTCACGCCATTCGCGTGGCGCACGTTCAGACCAGAGGTCGGGCGGACAATAGGTAAGATCGATGTGATTATCGGCAGAGATCAGCTTTTCCTGCATGAGACGCTCCTCGGTTGCCGCAAGCGTGGGCACGCCGGAGAGAGCGACCGACGACCCCAGCTACTGCACGGTAGGCGTCAAGGCAACCGGTGGGCAAGCTGGCCGAGAACGCGCCAGCTCAGCCGATCGAACGCAGCGCCGTTGCCGGCGGCCATTGCGCCTTTCACCTCTATTGAGCGGAACCGCTGCGCATGGAACGTCGGCGAGAAGTGCTGCGCCTCCAACCCGGCCTTCAGCTTCAGCAGCATCAGGAACCGCTGCGGATCGGGCACCTCTTCCCAGACGCTGGGCAGGAATAGCGAGCGCAACCCCAGATCCTCAATCATCAGCCCGTCGACGCCAGGTCGAAGCTGCTGCAGCAGATCGACCTCATCGGCGAACCGCATCGGCTCGGGCGCTGTCAGCACCGAGACCGATAGGGAGAGCCCGGGCAGCTCCAGCCAGTCCAGCCCCGGAAAGCGTGGGTCGCGGAACGCGGCGTTGAAGGCGTGCTGCGTCACGTCGACGATCAGCGGGCGGGTCGCCACCGCCGAGCCGATACAGCCGCGCAGGGAACCGTCGCGGCGGCGCAGGGTGACGAACGCGGCGCCAGGGGCGGCGAGCAGTGCCGCAGTGCGCTTGTCAGTCGTCACGGGTGCCGGCTGCCCGGTGTCCAGCCCAGAGAGGATCGAGCGCTGTGCCAATGTGATCAGATCGTCGCCGATCGCCTCCACGGCAGCGCGTTCGATGTCTTCATAGAGCGTCCAGGCGCCGTAGCCGACCACGCGATCCTTCGGCCCCGCCGTATCGCCGGAATTGCGCAGATCGAGGCGTTCGATCGTCATCCTCCTCCTCCGCGCTTCCAGCAGCAGCCCCCGCGTGGGAATGGCGCCACAGGCCTGCGACGGTCCAAGCGCGTCGAGGTCAAACCGCTCGATTGCCTCGGCCGTCGCCTGGTCCACGCGGCGGCACGTGGCGTAGTCCAGGTAGTGCGACAGGTCGGTGGAGATGACGATCAGCGTCTCCGGACCACCCCACAGCGCATCGAACACCGCCGCAACCGCCTCGGGCGGTGCATCCCCGGCGACGATCGGCACCAGGCGAAAGTCACCCAGCACCTGCTGCAGGAAGGGCACATGCACCTCGAGCGCGTGCTCGCGCTGATAGGCGGCATCCAGTTCGCCGACCATGGGCAGAGACCGCAGGCGCGCGATCGCATCCCTGTCGAGCTGGACGGTGCCGCCCGGCATCGCCCAAGCCTCCGCGGTGTCGACCGCCAGACCGCGGAAGGCGACGTAGTGCGACGGGCCGATCAGCACCACACGCCTGATCTTTCCTCGCGCCGCGGCAAGCCGGGCATAGGCACGCGCCGCCACCGGCCCGGAATAGACGTAGCCGGCGTGTGGGCCGATGATCGCCTTCGGCAGCGCCGCCGCGGGCGCGTCGTTCGCCGCCTCCGACAAAAACGATTTGAGCTGCCGCTCCAGCACGTCGCGTTCGGCTGGGTAAAATGTACCGGCCACGGCGGGATAGCGGATCGCAGTCATCATCGCCAGATATAAGAAATGGAGACGGTCATTGAAGGCGCCCTTTTCCCAGCCCGCCATTGGCATTCTTTGGCGGACGGCCGCATCCAGTGCGACATCTGTCCACGCTATTGTCGCCTGCATGAAGGCCAGCGCGGCCTGTGCTTCGTTCGTGCACGCCAGAACGAGGCGCTGGTGCTGACCACCTATGGCCGCTCGTCAGGCTTCTGCATCGACCCTATCGAGAAGAAGCCGCTGAACCATTTTCTTCCCGGCACCCCGGTGTTCTCGTTCGGCACCGCTGGCTGCAATCTGACCTGCAAGTTCTGCCAGAACCACGACATCAGCAAGGCGCGGGAGATCGATCGGCTGAACCAGGATGCCACGCCGGCAACGATCGCCGCGGCCGCGCGCCAGTTCGGGTGCCGCTCCGTCGCGTTCACCTACAACGATCCGGTGATCTTTCTGGAGTACGCGGCGGACACGGCGCGCGCCTGTCGCGAGGCCGGCGTGAAGACGGTGGCGGTAACCGCCGGCTACATCACGCCGCAGGCGCGCGGTGAGTTCTTTGCGGACATCGACGCCGCCAATGTGGACCTGAAAGGGTTCACTGAACCGTTCTACCGCAATCTGTGCGGCGGACGGCTGGCCGATGTGCTGGACACGCTGACGTGGATCAAGGGCCATACGAATATATGGCTGGAAGTGACCACGTTACTGATCCCTGGCGAGAACGACTCGGATGATGAGATCCACGCGCTCGCCGGCTGGTTTGCCAGCGAACTCGGCCCCGACGTGCCGCTGCACTTCACCGCCTTTCATCCCGACTGGCGAATGCCCGACCACCCACCGACACCGCCGGCGACGCTGACGCGAGCGCGAACAATCGCGATGAGCCACGGGCTGCGCTACGTCTATACCGGCAATGTGCACGACGGTGCCGGTGGCAGCACTTACTGTCACGCCTGCGGTTCGCTGCTGATCGGGCGCGACTGGTATGAGTTGACCGCGTGGGAATTGGACCCCGAGGGCTGCTGTCGTCAGTGCGGGACGCAGGCGGCGGGCGTGTTCGAGCCGCATCCTGGCGATTGGGGCCGCAAGCGGCAGCCGGTGCGGTTTCGCAGCTGAGCCTGACCCCAAACGGCAACCTTCGTTACACCAAACGATCACGTCCCATCCAAGGCAAGGCTCCTGTAAGCCGGCCGCAGAATCCACGTTGGCGAGCCGCTGATGCGGCTATCGGTTTGAGTTGCTATCAGGCAACCAGCCTGCCGGCACCCTCGATCACCTCGTCCCAGTCGTCCACCTCGCGGTTCACCGGCGCGACAAGGACGTGCTGGACGCCGACAGCTTCATATGCAGCAAGGCGATCGCGCAATTCACCTTGATCCTTGCCGTTCCACTGAATGCGCATCGAGATGGTGAAGTTATCCGGCTTGGCAGCACGCAACCGCTGCACAATAGGAGCGGCTTCCTCAGGCGTTTCGCGGCTGCCGTGCCAACCGTCAGCGATCCGGATAGTGCGCTTCAGCGCCGCGTCCGAACTGCCGCCAATCCACAACGGAATCGGACTGACTGGGAGCGGCAGCATCGTCATGTCGCGGATCCTCGCCGGTATATACTTGGCTTCGAACGTCACCGGATCCTGAGACCAAACGGCGCGCATCATGGCGATGCCTTCGTCCATGCGCCGGCCGCGCTCGTTGAAGGGAACGCCGAGGGCGGCGAATTCCGGCTCCAGCCAGCCGACGCCGGCACCAAGGATCAGTCGGCCTTCCGACAGGTTGTGCAGGCTCGCCAGCTCTTTCGCCAAGGGCAGAGGATGGCGCATCGGCAGCACCAGCACCGTGGTGCCAAGTCGTACCCGCCTGGTAACCGCGGCCGCGTAACTGAGCGTCACCACCGGATCGTAGAACAGCGGCGAGCGGGGGAATTCTTTCCGCGGGACAATGATATGCTCGCTGACCCAGACATCGTCGAAGCCCAGATCCTCGGCACGTATGGCGTGGCGGCGGATCAGCGCGGGCGTGGCCTGCTCGCCTGCGTGCGGCAGATGAATGCCAAGTTGCATGGGCTAGCTCCCTCGCGTTGGTTCAAGCCGTAACAGCACGGCTGGCGCGGATGGTCCAGAGCAGCTTTCGCGCGCGTTGGAAGCCCTATATGCGACGGTGAGCTACCGGGACGAGGAGCCATTCATGACATCGCGAGTCCAGACTTTGACGCCGCCAAATACGCCGACGCCGATCGGTCCTTACAACCACATCACCAAGGTAGGCGGACACATCTGGATTGGCGGCACGGCTGGTGTAGACCCGGCGACGGGGCAACTTGCGGTATCCGATGTCGCGGCGCAGACAAACAGATCCTGCAATCGTTCAAGGTGATGCTGGATGCCGTCGGGTCCGACTTGGACCACACCGTGCACATCAACATCTTCCTCAAGAGCATGACGGATTTCGATGCCATGAATGCGGCATATGTCGAGGTGATGGGCGAACATCGCCCGGCACGCACGGTCGTTGCCGTCAGTGAGCTGCCCAAGCCCGGCGTGCTGCTGACAATGAATTTGACTGCCGTGACGCGAACATAGTTCAGCCAGGACTGGCGCCAGCGGTTGTCGCACCTGCCCTCCCCCCGCACAATGCGCGGAACACATGCTGGAGGAAACCGCACCATGAGCTCGCGCTGGGAGGTCAACGCGCCACCAATCCGTTATCCGGATCCAGGGATCGTTTCGCTCGATCCACGCTTCGAGCGCATCGCGCTGGGACATGCGGCGATCGAGCGTATCGCCACAAACTGCCGTTTCACTGAAGGGCCGGTGTGGTTCGGCGACACGCGACAGCTGTTGTGGAGCGACATTCCGAACGATCGCATCATGCGCTGGGACGAGGAAACAGGGGCGGTGAGCGTCTTCCGGCGTCCGTCACACTACGCCAACGGCAACACGCGCGACCGACAAGGACGACTGGTCACTTGCGAGATGGGCAGCCAGAGACTGACGCGCACCGAATACGACGGCACGATCACCGTGCTAGCCGAATGTTTCGAAGGCAAGCGACTGACCGGACCCAACGATGTGGTGGTAAAATCGGACGGATCGATCTGGTTCAGCGACAACGGTGCGGGCATTCGGGGCAATTATCTGGGGCACAAGGGGGAGGCGGAGCTGCCGTTCCGCGTGTATCGCATCGATGGCCGCACGGGTGCGCTGACGGTGGCGATCGACGACATGGCGCGACCGAACGGACTTGCGTTCTCACCTGATGAATCGAAGCTCTACGTAGTGGATACGCCGGCGGAGCCGAAGACCACCCATGTGTATGACATCGTGGATGATGGGACGCGGGCGGTGAACGGACGCGTATTCTTCGAGACCAAAGGGTGGGCTGATGGCATCAGGGTGGATACCGAGGGCAATGTCTGGTGTGGGTTCACCGGCGGTGAGGGCGAGGATGGCGTCGCAGTGTTCGCACCCGACGGCAAGCTGATCGGGCGCATCTTGCTGCCTGAGCGTTGTGCCAATGTCTGCTTCGGTGGGACAAAGCGGAACCGGCTGTTCATGGCGGCAAGCCAGTCGATTTACGCGCTGTATGTCGAGACACAGGGCGTGCGGGGAGGCTAACTGTCAACCGACCAGTGCCTTGGCGAGAAACGGCAGACTCTCGTCCATCCGGTAATCGACGCCGCTATGGTTGTCGGGAAACTCCTCATAGCGGTGCTCGATGCCGAGCTCTTTGAGCCGACGGACGAACCGACGTGCGCCGTACAGCAGGTTGAACTGATCCCTCTCGCCGCAGTCGATATATAGTGCTTTCAGGCGGCGTAGATTGTCGGCCTGGGTTTCGACAGCAACCACGGGGTCGTGTCGCAGCCAGTTCGCCCAGCGTTCCTCGATCACTTCACAGGTGTCGAAGGTCACCGGCAGCCGCATGCCAAGGAACTGCGTCGGGTCGGGATCGTAGCTGGCAGCCATGGCCAATACGTTGAAGACCTTGAATGCGCCATCGGGGTGCTTCTTGGCGTCCTCGAGTTGCTTCCACCACCGTTCGATGGAGTTCTCACTGCCGGCGAGGGCGCGCAGCGCCGCAGGCATATCGGGCAGATAGCACAGCTCGAAGCCCATATCGCCGGAGTGGCAGGCAACCGCGGACCAGACGTCGGAATGACGCAGCCCGTGCATGATGGCGCCATACCCGCCGGAGCTCTTGCCGAATACGCCGCGCCTGCCGTCACCGCCGCAGCGGAAGCGTTCCTCGATCGCGGGGAGCATTTCGTGCAGCAGGTAATCCTCCCACGGGCCGATTGCCGCGGAGTTGATGTACTGATTGCCGCCGACGCGGGTGAAACAGTCGGGGAAGGCGACAACGGCGGGCGGCATGTGGCCTTCGCCTATCAGGCGATCGAGCCGCTCCGGGAGGTTCTCGCGAAAGCCAACCCAATTGGTGTGGCCCAGACCGCTACCGGTAAATCCGACGAGGTCGACCAGCACCGGCAGTCCCTCGCCGCTGTGGCCGGCCGGGACATACACATCCACCAGCCGCGCCGCGGGATCGCCGAGTATGTTGGCCTTTAGAGCTTCGCTCTCGACCGTGATCCTGCTGACTGTGCCCATCGGGCCAAAGAACTTGCGCATGGTGGCGAGCACATCCCCCATGCCGAGAGCTGTCAATGCGGCAGGGCCGGACGGCGCGTCGTGCGTGCAAACAGCAGCGCCGCGACAAGAGCGCCAAACAGCATAGCGAACAGCCACAGCAGACCCTGCGGGTTGCGGATGTCCATCGCGATGCCGCCAAGCGGCGGCCCCACCAGTCCACCAAGCCCGTACGCGATGATCATGGCGGCGTTGACGCTGACCAGTTCGCCGCGTCGGAACCGGTCGCCGGCGATGCTGAGCGCCACAGGATAGATTCCCGAAGCCGTCCCACCCCAGATGAACAGCACAACGAACAGCATCGCGGGCGGCACCGGCACGTTTGCCAACAGTGCAGCTCCCGCCAGCCCAACGATGCCGCACAGGCGCAGTGCCGCGAGGCGCGAGAGGCGGTCAGACAGCCAGCCGATCGCGACCTGCAGCACGATCGAGCCAAAGAAGACCGCCGACAAAGTGGCTGCGGTCAGCCGCTGGTCCAGCCCGCTGCGTACACCCCAGATCGGCAGCAGGTTCACCAGTGCAGCCTCGTACAGTCCGAAAACAGCGACTGTCGCCATTATCCCGGGCGCCCGCGCAAACATGCGCAACGGTGTTGCGGTTCCTTCGCTGCCGAAGGTGTCGCCGGCGCGGCGGACGCCAGCCAGCGGAACGGCGGCCAATGCGCTGATGACAGCGTTGGCGACAAAAGGCGGCCAGCCAATGACTCCGGTCAGAGATAGAATCAGCGGCCCCAATGCGAATCCCGCCGAGAGGGCCGCCGCATACACTCCCAGGATCCGCCCACGCCCGGTGTCACCGGCCAGTTGATTGATCCAGGCCTCGCCGGCGGTGAAAATGCTCGATCCGACCGCCGCGTTGAGCGGGCGCAGAATGAACCACTCGGTGATGCTGTCGAGCGGCTTCATCGCCAGAAACAGCGCGATGTCGAGGCCGAAGCAGATCAGCAGGAAGTCGCGGATGCCGAAGCGTTGGATCAGCCTAGGCGCGAGCAGGGGCCCAATCAGGACGCCGACGAACGTAGCGCCCGCGTTCATTCCGTTCAGTGTGGCGTCAATCCCTCGCTGTTCCAGCAGCAGCGACAGCAACGGCCCGGCCTGACCGACGCTAAGGCCGAACACGGTAACTGACGCTATCGCCGAGGCCAGACTCCAGCGCCGCTCGCGCTCAGGTCCTGGCAGCTGGTTTGCATACGTGCTTGGCATCGCCGTTGAACGGCTCCGGCAGGGTGAGACACGGCATGGAGTGGCACAGATCGCTGCTTTCTGGCAGCCGGGGGCAGGCGCCATTTCCGCTAATTGTGGCTGTGACGGCCTGCGGCACGCTGGGAATGCACCTGATTATTCCGGCCTTACCGGCAACCGCAAAGGCGCTCGATGTCTCCGCAGGAACTGTCCAGCTCACCATCACGCTGTATCTGATTGGCTTGGCAATTGGGCAGCTGCTGTATGGGCCGATATCGGATCGGTTCGGGCGTCGCCCGGTGCTTTTGGTCGGGCTGTCCTTGTTCACCCTGGCCGGCACTGCCAGTGCCGCCGCACCGAATGCCTGGATGCTGGTCATCGCCCGCATCCTGCAGTCGATCGGCGCCTGCAGCGGCCTGGTTCTGGGTCGTGCAATTGTGCGCGACTCGGCTGCGCCGGACCGGGCGGCAGCACAGCTCGCGTTGTTGACGATGGTGATGTCGGCGGCCCCTGCGATCGCCCCGGTGCTGGGCGGTTACGCGACCGCTTGGCTCGGTTGGCGAGCGGCATTCGCGCTGCTGGCGATTGTTGGCGCAGCCACGCTGGCCTTCGCGGTGGCGATGCTGCCGGAGACCAGCGCGCTGCAGGCGAGCTCGAGGGCGCCGCTGTTCCTGAATTCGCTTCGCCTGTTCCGCTCGCGCGCCTTCTGCGGGTTCGTGCTGGGCGGAGCCTGCACCACCACATCGTTCTACGCCTTCATGGCGGCGTCGCCATTCATTCTGGTCAACCTGCTGCACCAGCCTGCAGAGCGCGTCGGGCTGTATTATCTGCTGCTGATGGCAGGGGTGGCGGCTGGCAGTCTGTCGGCCAACCGTCTGGCAGGAAAGATCAGAACACCGAACGCGCTCCGCATCGCCAACTCGATCGCAATCGCTGGGTCGGCGTGCTTCCTACTGGCCTATCTTGTCGGCTGGCTGAACGTGGTGTCGGTGATCGCGCCGGTGGTGTTGTTCATGGTCGGCGCCGGCATGGCCAGTCCGTTCGCACTGAGTGGTGCGGTCAGCGTCAATCCGCATGCGATCGGCGCTGCCTCCGGGCTGTACGGTTTCACGCAGATGGCCTACGGTGCGCTTTGTACCGTCGCGGTGGAGGTGTGGCGGCCCGGGTCGGTGTTCACTGTCGCAGTGGTGCTGTTCGGTTCGGCACTGCTGGGTCAGATAGCGCTGTCCTTTGCTGTGCGCCGAAGCTGACCCAATTCGCCTCCGGGCATGCCTTGCACTTTCGGACGCTATCCTTTCGCACTCAAGTACATTGGCCCCTTGTCGGTCACGGCCGTTGAGTTCGACGTCCTCCCACTTGGGGTGGGTGCCCCGGGTGTCGCGGATGTCACCGATCACGTCCGCAAGCCTGTCGTGGATCATCTGCAGTTCATCGGTCTGGTCATTCCAATGACCATCGACGAGAACTGGGCGCGCTAGGACACTGGTGCATATTTGACCTCCCGTTGCAGCGGTGCACAGGCTGTCGGATCACGCGATGGTTCCTGGCATGCGACGCACGCTTCTCTTGTTGGCCACAGTTTTTGCCCTGACCACGGCGGCTTCGGCCGCCGATCTTCGGCTGGGCATCGCAATTGAACCGGACTCGATCGACCCGCACTACCATAACTTCGGCGGCAACAAAGGGCTGATGCCCAATGTGTTCGAAGCTCTGACGGCGATCGATCCGCAGGATCACCTGACGCCTGGCTTGGCACTTTCCTGGCAGCTGACCGACGGCACGACGTGGGAGTTCAAGCTACGTGACGGCGTGACCTTCTCCGATGGCACGCCGCTGACCGCCGACGATGTCGCATTCACCATCGACCGCGTGCCGAATGTGCCGACCACCGTCACCGACATGTCGGAATACGTGAAGCAGATCGCGGGCGTCGAAGTGATCGATCGGCACACCGTGCGGTTCCATACCAAGGGACCATTCCCACTGGCCCCTGAGTACCTGTCCGCTATCGGCATCCTGTCGCGTGCGCACGGCGGAAGCGCCACCACGGCCGATTACAACAGCGGCAAGGCAGCGATCGGCACTGGGCCGTTCCGCTTCGTAAGCTGGGCGCGGGGCGATCGGATCACACTGAGGCGCAACGAAAAATGGTGGGGCGGAACGCCGGCATGGGACAACGTCACCATCCGCTACATCAAGAATCCGGCCTCGCGCCTCGCCGCATTGCTTGCGGGCGATGTGCAGCTCATCGACCAGGTCTCCGTGCAGGATATCGCGCGCGCCAAAGACGATGCGCGCTTCACTCTCGCGTCCGGTTTATCCGACGACATCGTCGGCTTCGTGTTCGACGTGCAAGAACGCTCTTCACCAAAGATCTCCGGTAACGACGGCGCACCGTTGCCTGCGAACCCGTTCCGCGACCGCCGCGTACGCGAGGCGGTGAACCTGGCGATCGATCGCGCCGCCATTCGGGATCGGATCATGAACGGCCAATCGGATCCGGACAATCAATACATGAAGCCTGGCCAGTATGGTTACGACCCCGACCTGCCGCCGCCGCGTTTCGATCCGCAACGCGCGCGGCAGTTGCTGGCCGAGGCGGGCTATTCGGATGGCTTCCATCTGACCGTGTCGTGCCAGAACGATCGCTTCGTCAATGACGCGGCGATCTGCCAGACGCTGGCGCAGATGCTGACCCGTATCGGCATCGGCGCCACGCCGGAGGTAATGCCGCATGCGGTATGGGTGCCGCGGGCCAACCGGCACGAGTTCAGTTTGTTCACCTACTTCTGGACCATCGATACGCCCGAGCCGTCGATCATGCTGATCGGCCAGCTCGCCACGCCCGATGCCACGCGCGGACGTGGCGCCTTCAACCGTGGCGTCTACAGCAATCCCGCCTTCGATGCGGCACTGGATCAGGCGCTGGTGACGCTCGACCGCGACGCCCGCGAGACGCTGCTGATCAAAGCCACCGACGTCGCGTTCCGCGACTACGCGCTGACGCCGCTGCACCACCAGTTCAACATCGAGGCGATGACGCGTAGCATCCGCCATACACCACGGATCGACGGTCATCTGCGTGCCGTCGAAGTCCTGCCGCAAAAGGGAGAATGAAAATGGCCGACCAGCACCGCATGCCTACGCATCACCCGCGTATCATCGGCACGCGGCACATGGCGTCCTCGGCCAACTACCTGGCGGCCGAGACAGGTTTTTCCATACTCGAAGCGGGCGGCAATGCGATCGATGCCGGTGTGGCGGGTGGCATCGCGCTTGGTGTACTGCAATGCGAATACGTGCATTTCGCTGGTGTTGCCCCGATCATGATCCACTTGGCGGAGACCGGCGAGACGGTGTCAATCAGCGGCCTTGGGCCGTGGCCGAAGCTGGGCAGCGCGGCGTGGTTCCGCGAGCATCAGGGCGGCCGCATCCTGTCGAACATCAAACGCTGTGTGGTGCCGGCAGCGCCCGATGCCTGGATCACCGCGCTGGAACGCTATGGCACCATGAGCTTTGCCGAGGTCGCTGCGGCGGCGATCCGCTTCGGCCGCGAAGGCTTCGGCTTCCAGTCGATCTCGCACGAGGTGATGTCGGAGGCAGTCGATGTCATTCGCCGCTACCCGCAGAATGCAGCAATTTATCTGCCGAATGGCGAGGTGCCAAAGCCCGGAATGCGCTTCTTCCAGACCGATCTCGTCAACTCGATCCAGTACATGGCGGACCAGGAAACAGCCGCCGCACGCAAGGGCGGGCGTGCCGCGGGGCTCGCGGCTGCGCGCGATGCATTCTACCGTGGCGATATCGCGCAAAAGATCGTCGCCTATCACAAGGAGAACGATGGCTGGCTGCGGGAAGACGATCTCGCGGAGTTCCGCTCGGACGTGGAGACCCCGCTGCACGTGCGCTACGGCGATGTGACAGTATTCGGCTGTCGCCCATGGTGCCAGGGACCAGTGCTGCTGCAGAGCCTGAAGATCCTCGACGGCATTGATGTGAAAGCGCTGGGCCATAACTCGCCCGCTTATGTGCATACGCTTATAGAGGCGCTGAAGCTCGCTTTCTCCGATCGGCATGCCTATTACGGCGACCCCAAGTTCATTGACGTGCCGATCGATGCGTTGCTGAGCGACGCCTATGCTGCGCGACGGCGCACGCTGATCGATCCGGCCAGAGCATGCCCGGAAATGCCGCAAGCCGGCACCGCAGAAGAACTGGGGATCGCAGCCCGTGCCGCACCCGTAGCCAAGGCCGACCGCGAATATGTCGAGGGCGATCCCGACACCTCGTATGTTTGCGTCATCGATCGCCACGGCAACTGCTTCTCGGCCACACCAAGCGATGGCGCGATCAACGGCCCGGTAATTCCCGGAACTGGCCTCGCCCCTTCGTCCCGCGGCATGCAGTCGTGGACCGATCCTGCGCACCCCGCTTGCCTTGCACCGGGCAAGCGACCGCGGCTGACGCCAAATCCTTCGATTGCCATGCGCGACGGCAAGTGGATCATGCCGTTCGGCTCGCCGGGCAATGACGTGCAGCCGCAGGCGATGCTGCAGGTGTTCCTCAACATGGTTGCGTTCGACATGACGCCGCAGCAGGCAATCGAGCAGCCGCGCTTTGCCTCGGCTAGCTTCCCCAGTTCGTCCGATCCGCACAGCTATACGCCAGGCCGCATGAGCATGGAGCGCCGCTTCAGTGACGAGACCGCTGCGGCGCTCGATCGTATGGGCCATAGCGTCAACTGGTGGCGGGAGTGGGAATGGAAGGCCGGCTGCGTGTGCGCCATCGTGCATGATCGCGAAAGCGGCCTGCTGGAAGGCGGCGCCGATGTACGCCGCCCAGGCGGCGTACGCGGTTGGTAAGACTTGCGGCCGGTGCGGCATTGCTCGCTTTTTTCGCAGCGCCGTGCAGCGCGGCCGATCCGAACGCTCTGTGGCAGATCGTCGGCGGGCAGTGCGTGCCGGACGAGCAGCAGAACCACTCGCCGAAGCCGTGCGCCGAAGTCGATCTTTCGGGCGGCTACGCGGTGCTGAAGGACATCGTCG
>JBKPOG010000057.1:0-13855 GCA_046732975.1 Pseudomonadota bacterium | reverse complement strand
CAAAACACCTAGCCTCCCTCGTCTGTGTATCGAGGGCACCGATAAAGGGAGAGAGCCTATGCTCAGATGGTTCCTGCGGCGGCAGGTCGCCGACTTCGAGCGCAACTGGAATTATGACGCCAGCTACATGCACGAGCTGATCGACACCGATCCGCAGGCGATGCTGGCCTTCGGCAAGCTGCAGGCGATCAGCCGCTATCGCAAGGACGTGCCCGCCGCCGCGCTAGCTGCGGCCGGCATCGTCGCGGTGATGTCAGAGGATTGCGGTCCCTGTACGCAGCTCGGGATCGACATGGCCGAGCGTGATGGCGTCGATCCGGCGGTGCTACGTGCCATCGTGGCGCGCGACTTCGTCGCCATGCCTGACGAGGTGGCGCTGGTCGTGCGCTTCACCGAGGCGACGCTGCGCCACGCGCCCGAAGCCGACGAACTGCGTGAAGATGTGGTGCGCCGGTTCGGCAAACGCGGCCTGATCACGCTCGCTTTCACCATGCTGCGGGCGCGGATGTATCCGACCCTGAAATACGCGCTAGGCCATGGCCACGCGTGCATGCGTCTGACCATCGGCGGCGAAACCCGGCCGGTCTTGCGTGAGGTACCGCCGCCACAGCAAAGAGCTGCCGCGGCATGAACGCCAGCCTCGACCGCGACGCGGCGGAGTTCGAGGCGCATCGGCGCGCGTTGACGGGCCTTGCGTATCGTATGCTCGGCTCGCGCGCCGAGGCAGAGGACGTGGTGCAGGATGCGTATCTACGCTGGCACGCAGCGCACCATGCGCCGATCGAGGATCCGCGTCGCTATCTGGGCACCGTGGTGACGCGGCTGTGTCTCGATCGCCTGAAGTCGGCGCGCGCCAGACACGAGGAATATGTCGGTCCGTGGCTACCGGAGCCGGTCGTCGACGAGATCTTCGACGATACGGCGGCGGGCGAACTGGCGCACGACGTCTCGGTGGCTCTGATGCTGCTGCTGGAGCGGCTGTCGCCGCTGGAGCGGGCGAGTTTTCTGCTGCATGACGTGTTCGGCCTCGATTTTTCCCAGGTGGCGCGCGCGATTGGCCGCGGCGAGGCCGCGTGCCGTCAGCTTGCGGCGCGGGCCCGCGCGCATGTCGAGGCTGGGCGGCCGCGCTTCCCAGCCTCGCGCGAGCAAGGCGATCGGCTTACTGCGGCGTTTCAGTCAGCGGTCGCCTCGGGCGATACCGGGGTCCTGATGCGGATACTCGCCGAGGATGCGGTGCTGTACTCGGACGGCGGCGGCAAGCGTGCAGCGGCGCTCAATCCTATCCACGGCGCCGACCGGATTGCACGGTTCTTCGCCGGCGTTCTGCGCAAGAACTCTGCGCTGGCCACGGTCGCGGCGCGGCCCGCCACGGTCAACGGATTGCCGGGGTTCGTCATGCGCGAGGATGACGGTTCGATCGATACCATGGCGATCGAAATCAACGACGGCCGCATTGTCGCGATCTATCTGACGCGCAATCCGGAGAAGCTGCGGCACGTGCGGTTCTGAGCGACGCGCGTCCTTGCGTCGCACCGGTCAGGCGGCGCCGTGATGATGCCCGAGGAGCCAGCTAAACGCACGGCGCACAAACCCCGCGCCATCCGCGGTTGGCAGATCTCCATGGGCGATGAGCACTCGCTCGATTGGCCAAGCGAGAATCCGGTCGAGCGCGATTCGCGCCGCGCGACGGTCAAGGAAACTCGCCCGCCAATCACGCGGTGCGCTTGGATTGGGAGCGACTATCCCGCCGAGCCGAGCAACGACGCCACGCCACCCTTTGAACCAGTCGCGCGGAAAATTCTGGATCAAATCGGCGAACAGGGCAGTGTGGCTGGTACGATGAAAGAACACGACCTCGGTCAGCGCAAAGCTTCCGAGCAGGATGACCTGGTCGATGTCAGCCGCCCATTTCGGCTCAGGAGCATCACCGAGGTCGGCGTCGAATATCAGGTCTTTGCGTTTGCGCCGCAGCCGTGGCGAAGCGTACAGGCGAGCCGCCGGATAGGCGGACTTCCACTCGGCGAGAAACAGGTGGTGCAGCGCATTGGGTGACACCAGGTGGCGTACCGGGCCGAGCGCATCGATTGAAGCGCAGAGCGTGTCCGACAGCGCAACGGGTGACCAAACGAACAAGCTCCCATCGGATAGGCGAATCACCGCCATCCGGGTCGAGTAGGGGAAGCCGTGAAACGACGCCACCGGGCCGTCCGCTATCCAGATCTCGGGTCCGAATTGCAACAGCGGCTCACTCATACAATCATTGTCCGTACCGATCGCGAGTCTTGGTCAGCAATGAGTTGCCTCCAAGCCAACGCGCGCTCTTGGCCAGGTGAGAAGTTCGGCGGTTGGCGGCTGTCCCTGTGTCCCGCTCTTCGAACCGAGACAGCCGCCGTGGGCGTCAGGCTGATGTCCGACCCGCTCGCGCGGCCTCGATCTTGGCAATGTCGATCCGGCGCATGGTCATCATGGCCTCCATCGCCCGCTTCGCTGCGGCGCGATCCGGATCCTTCATCGCGGCCATCAAGGCTCGCGGCACGATCTGCCAGGAGAAGCCCCAGCGGTCCTTGCACCAGCTGCACGCGCTCTCGCTGCCGCCGTTCGCGACGATCGCATTCCAATAGCGATCGGTTTCTTCCTGGTCGTCGGTCATCACCTGGAAGCTCACGGCCTCGTTCGCCTTAAACTCGGGGCCACCATTCAGACCGACAAAGGCTTGGCCGAGTACGGTGAATTCGACGGTCAACTCATTACCCTGTTTACCGCCAGGGTAATCGGATGGAGACTGAAGCGCTTGTCCGACATGGCTGTCGGGAAACGTGGCCGCGTAAAATTCCGCTGCCTTGCGCGCCTCGCCATGATCGAACCACAGACAGGTAACGATTTTTCCGCTCATAGGATTCCCTCGCTGAGCCTGGCAACACATTCCGATATCAACGTGCATCGCGCATGTCGATAACTGTCAGCCTCAAGACCAGGTTATTGACTTTGTGACGGCGGTCTATGCATCCAATCTCGGTCAACCGGCTCGCGCCCCGCGACATTGTTTGGAACCCGCGATTGCCGGTATCATTAAGACATGCCTGCAATAAGCATTGCGGATTGGCTGCGGAAGCTCGGGCTTGAACGCTACGACGCGGCCTTTCGCAATAATGAGATCGATTGGGAAGCGCTGCCTAAGCTCACGGCCGAGGACCTGAGAGATCTCGGGGTGGTGCTCGGGACCCACCGTCAGCGATTGCTCGACGCGATCATGTCACTCCGCAGCGAAGCACCCGCCGCTGACATTGTAGCAGTGTCGCCCGATTCTTCGGCGCGAACCGATGCCGAGCGGCGGCAGCTGACGGTGATGTTCTGCGATCTGGTCGGCTCGACCGAGCTCTCCGCGCGCATTGATCCCGAGGATTTGCGAGAGATCATCGGCGCCTATCATCGCACTGTCGCCAAAGTCGTTAGCGAGTTCGATGGCTTCGTCTCCAGATATATGGGCGACGGGGTGCTCATCTATTTCGGTTACCCACAGGCGCACGAGGACGATGCCGAACGCGCGGTGCGCGCGGGGCTTCGCGCAATAGAAGCCGTCAGTCTCATCGATACAAAATCAGTTATGCTCCAAACACGCGTCGGCATCGCCACCGGGCTGGTGGTCGTGGGCGAGCTGATCGGCCACGGCGCGGCAGAGGAACGATCGGTCGTCGGCGAGACGCCGAACCTCGCCGCCCGGCTGCAGACCCTGGCCGAACCAAACACCGTGGTCATCGCCGCGGGCACGCGTCGGCTGGTCGGCGATCTATTCGAGTACCGGGACCTCGGCGCCATCAAGGTGAGGGGCATCGCCGGTGCGGTGCCGGCATGGCAAGTACTACGCCCAAGTGTTGTCGTGAGCCGGTTCGAGGCGTTGCGCGGATCGACGCTGAGCCCATTGGTTGGCCGCGAAGAGGAGATCGAGCTGCTGCTGCGGCGCTGGGCGCGCGCCAAGGCAGGAGACGGCCAGATAGTGCTGCTCTCCGGCGAAGCGGGGCTCGGCAAGTCGCGTATCGTTGCGGCACTGCAGGAGCGCCTTCGTGCTGAGCCACTTATCCAGCTGCGCCACTTCTGCTCGCCCTATTATCAGGACAGTTCGCTTTATCCATCCATCGATCAGCTCCGACGTGCTGCGGGGTTCGAGCCCGATGATCCGCCGGCTTCCAAGCTGAGAAAGCTCGAAAACGTGTTGTCGCACGCTGCCCCGCTCGATGAGGATGTGGCGCTGCTCGCCGATCTGCTCTCACTCCCGCCTTCGGAGCGCTACCCATTGCCGAGCGGCACTCCGCAACGGAAAAAGGAGCGGACGTTGGAAGCTCTGATGCGACAACTTGAAGGTCTGGCACATCAGCAACCCGTTCTCATGGTCCTCGAGGACGCGCATTGGATCGATCCTACCTCCCGTGAGCTGCTTGATCTTCGCGTGGAGCGCGTACGCAGCCTACCGGTGCTGCTGATCGTTACGTTCCGCCCCGAGTTCCAGCCGCCCTGGGTCGGTCAGCCGCAGGTGACAATGATAGCGCTCAATCGCCTCGATCGGCGCGACCGTACCGCTCTGGTCGTACAGACCGCAGGCAACAAGGCATTGCCCAGTGAAGTTGTCGCACAGATCGCCGAACACACAGACGGCGTGCCGCTGTTCATCGAGGAACTGACCAAGAGTGTTTTGGAGAGCGGTCTGCTGCGCGAGGAAGGGGATCGCTATATGCTCGATGGCGCGATGCCGTCGCTTGCGATTCCGACGAGCTTGCATGCCTCGCTGCTGGCGCGGCTGGATCGCCTGGCGCCGGTGAGACTGGTAGCGCAGATCGGTGCCGCGGTGGGGCGCGAGTTTTCCTACGCGCTGCTGCGTACTGTCTCTCGCCTCCCCGACCACGAGTTGCGAGCGGCCCTCGACCGCCTCGTCACGTCCGGTCTGGTGTTCCAACGAGGCGCGCCGCCTGAGGCGGTCTATACCTTCAAACACGCGCTGGTTCAGGACGCGGCACACTCCAGTTTGCTGCGCAGCACTCGGCAGCAGTTGCATGCGCAGATTGCCGAGGCGCTGGAAACTCATTCTCAAGAGCTGATGGACAGCCAGCCCGAGCTCCTCGCGCAGCATTATGCCGAGGCTGCGCTCGTCGAGAAATCCGTCACCTGCTGGAGTAAGGCTGGTCAAAGGTCCGTCGCCCGCGCGGCTGTGGCGGAAGCGGCTGCGCAATTTCAAAAGGGGTTGGACCAGCTGGCACGTCTGCCGGACAGTCCTGAAAGACAGCGGCGGGAGCTGGAATTCTACAGCTCGCTGAGCGCGGCGCTTCGTGCCGTAAAAGGCCAGGGGGCACCCGAAACGGGTCACGCTTATGCCCGTGCGCGAGAGCTATGGGAACGGCTGGGGTCTCCCTTTGAGTTCATTCAAATTCCCTATGGGCAGTCTCGTTATTACGCGCACCGCGGCGAATTGGACTTGGCCCACAGCCTTGACGAAGATTTGCTGCGTCTGAGCCGTGAACGGAACGACTCGGTAGGCCTGATTCTGGGCCACCTGTCCTCTGGGGTAAACCTGATGTTTGCTGGCAGGTTTACTGAGGCGCGATTGCATCTTGAAGAGGCGCTGTCGCGGTATGACCCCGTTTCCCAGCTTCTGCTTGTCCGCCACGTCGGAGTTCATCCCCACGTATTTGCTCAGGCGTATCTGGGGAATGCCCTTTTCTGTCTCGGCTTTTCCGACCAGGCAATGGCACGGAGCAGCGCCAATATACCAGAGGCGAAGAGGCTCGCTCACCCGCCGTCTCTGGCGGGCGGTCTGGCGATTGGCTTGAGATTGCTTTCTCTCGTCGGAGATGATGCGGCCTTGGATGAATGGGTACGCCAGCTGACTGCTGTGGCGACCGAACATGGGTTTCCTCACTGGCGCACACAGGGAGAGATCTATCGCGGCTGGGTCGAGGTCAACCGTGGCAATGTTACGCAGGGGATCTCTCAACTGCGAAGCAGTTTTGCAGCTTACCGCGCTGGTGGGGTGGAGCTGTTTGTACCGCATTACTTTGCCCTTCTGGCTGCAGCTTGTGAGATCGGGGGACAAATTGAAGAAGGTATAGCCCTGCTGGATGACGCATTGCGGATCGCTGCAAAGACGGGAGAGCGCTGGTTCTTAGCCGAACTGACGAGGCAGAAAGGCCAAGTGCTGCTGAGGCAGGGGCATGCGGAGGCCGCCGAAGAGCTGTATCAGAAAGCTCTGAGCATCGCGGAGGAGCAGGGGGCCAAGCTCTGGGGGTTGCGCGCCGCCACCAGCCTAGCCCGGCTCCGTCGTGAGCAGGGTCGGCACGCCGAAGCCCGCGACGTGCTCGTGCCGATCTATAACTGGTTCAGCGAGGGGTTCGACACGCCCGATCTCAAGGACGCAAAAGTCCTGATCAACCAGTTGGCGTAACATTCTTGGATCATGACAGAGCATTTTTGCTATGCACAGCTCGTTTACAGAACGCCAGTTCGGTGTCATCTCCATGCCTGCAAGCATCAGAGCGAGGCAACTGATATGGCACGAATTCACTACCGGATTGTCGCGCACGATGGCGGCTGGGCGTACAAGCTCGATGATGTGTTCTCAGAGCCATTTCCCAGCAAGTCTTCTGCTCTGACCGCGGCCAAGAAAGTGGCAGCGGAGCAACATGTTCCCGGTGACACCACCCACATCGAGTTTCAGGATGACACCGGTGCTTGGCATTCTGAATTATCCGAAGGGGACGATCGACCGGATGCCGATGTTGTTGCGTAGTGAGCATCCGGGCAACTGGTGAACCGATGCTGCTAGGGTCGGGCGGCATCTCGATCTTGGTCCGTGCCCGGTCGGCAGGCAGCCCTTGGCGCGACTGCACCATCAGGTTCACCTCTGACAGCTGAGCTGTTGCGATTCCAGCGAGCGCTGGAGGAGGCTGGTCGGGCTGGGTCGTCCAGGGAAGTGCTGACTACGTGGCCCCATAACGCTCCCGCCACTCGCGAGCCAGTTCCGCAGCTTCCTGTGGCGTGAGCCAGGACCAGTCAGCGCCGCGGGCACGCAGTGCAATCCATCGCACGCCCCCGACAACTCGCTCCTGTACGGTTACGTGCTCGATTGATGCGATAGCATCTGCGGTATCCATAGCTTATTCCTCGAAGGGTAACTTTGCTGCTGGAGCGAGTAGGCCGTGCAGCATATGTGATGGGTAAACGAACTAGAATTGCACCAAGCCTGTCCAAACGACCACCAAAGCCACCACTCCACCAAACGTTTTCAGGTAGGGCCGCAGCGCAAGGTAGCGCGGGCAGTTTGTGACTCGAGCCATGGCTGTCTCCTCTTCCTGATGCCGAGGAGGATACGGATTGCCGACGGCCTGCTCTGTGACGGCGGTCACTGAGGCTGAAGCGATTCTCGCCCGACAAAATTCCGGCAGCGTGGTCGGCGCCAGCGTCTCTAGCGCAGCAACATCGTCAGCGGTCGGGAGGCAAACTCGAGTCCGTGCAGTGCGCCAACTCAGCAGTGCGCAAAATGGCATTTGCGTTCGTCGCGTTGCTGGGATCGGTGCGAATGTGGGCGAACCCGCTTTATAGCAGTTTCCGTACCTCCCTAGCCGCTGCTAGATTGGCCGGCGCCCACGGATCAACTGCTCGCTGTTGCACCGGAGGAAACGGAACATGGCCATCGGGAAACTCTGCGACCGTGTGCTGGAATCCTGGAGGCTGCATATCTGGCAGGCGTCTAGCATCGCAACAACCACGTTGTGTGCTCTCGTTTGGCTGGTCGCGTCGACAACCAGTGCCGCCCAGGCGCAGGTAAACGTCACCGAGCGCAGCTACAATCCGAACCGGACCGGGACGAACACGGCTGAGACCACTCTGACACCGGCCAATGTCCGCGCCTCGATGAACCAGTTTCACCGTCGCTTCGTGATGAAAGTTGACGGCAAAATCGAGGGATCGCCGCTTTTCCTGTCCAGCGTGACGATCGCAGGTGGTGTGCACGACGTCGTTTATGTCGCGACCATGCATAACTCTGTCTATGCGTTCGACGCCAACAGCGGCGAGCAGCTTTCGGCCCGATGGCTGGGCGATCCGGTGATCGGTGAGGACCTTGCGCGCCTGAAGCCGATCACTATCCACCGTGAGTGGGGCATCGCGGCCACTCCGGTGATCGATCTCGCGACAGGCACGATCTACGTCGTGCGCTGGGGCTACGAGAACGGCGTGAACGGTCCTACCTTCCGGCTCTTCGGGCTCGATGTCTCAAACCTAAGCCACGACAAGTTCGGCTCCGTGCCGATCGATGGCTATAACGTCAATGGCACGGGCTTCGATCGCTTCCGGCAAATGCAGCGTGCCGGGCTCGCACTCGCCCGCAAGCCCGGAGGCGCCACGGCATTGATCGTGGCGTTCGGCGGCGGCGAAGGTCAGGGCAGCCCGTCAGGCTGGGTGGTTGCATTCGATACCACTAAGTTGGCTGCCGGCAACCCGGTTGCGAACGTCTGGTGCAGTGATCCCAACAATTCAGCCGGAAGCGGCGGCGGTGGCGGCGTATGGATGGCCAATGCGGCGCCGGCGGTTGACTTCAACGGCGACATCTACGCGGTCACTGGAAATGGGCCGTATAACCCGCAATTCGCCGCCGACCAGTTGGGCGAGAGTGTGGTTAAGCTCACGTGGAACCCGGGCAATCCCGGTTCTCTCGTCGTCGCGGACTGGTTCACCCCCTTCCGCGACATCGACCGGGACGGCGCACACAAGGACCAGGATCTCGCCGCCGGTGGGGTGATTGCTCTACCTGATGGGCCCGGCGTGATCGTGGGCGGCAAGGACGGCATCTACTACAACGTCAATCGCGGCGAGATGGGCAAGCGCGATTTTACCAAGTTGGTCGACGCACCGTTTGTCGCCTCATTCGAATACCAGCCCACGAACGGCCACACGTCGTTGTTCGATGACCTGAACCAGGTGACCTCGACGGATCCCTTTACCATCGGTCATGCCGACCATGGCCGAACGCCGCATATCCATGGCACCGGCATCTATTTCGATAACCGGCTGTTCGTGCATGGCGAAAACAATGCGGTGCATGTGTTTGCCGCAAATGGTGGACACTTCAACGCGCAACCCATCGCGCGCGGGACTGACACCGCCTCCTGGGGCACCGCGTCGCCGGGTGGAATGCCGGGCGGGATCCTGGCGCTATCGTCGAACGGAATATCGGGCGCGCTGCTATGGTCGAACGAGGCGTTTGGCAATCTGCCCGGCGATCCTGCCGCCAACATCGCTCCGACCCCTAACGTTCTGCGCGCCTACGACGTCTCTACAGCCGGGACCGGTAGCCTCCAGCCGATCTGGGACAGCGAAGCCGCCCCGGACGACCGCGTCGGCGCCGCCACCAAGTTCGCTCCACCGCTGGTTGCCAACGGCAAGGTCTACATGGCGACCTATGACAACCAGATAGTCGTCTATGGACTAGGCCCCCCCGTGCCGACGCCGACGCGCGACATTCGCCGCACCGTCGTCTTCATCTACGCGCAGGCCGAAGCTGGACAGGATCTATTTTTGCGTGGCGGGGCGAAAGACGGGGCGCCGATTCGTATCCGTCATCGCAACTGGCTCAATGATCACACCAACCATTACCGCTGGGGTGACGCTTACCTGGACTGGGGAGGTGGCGAGATCGGCCAGGCGGCACCGTCGCCTGACACCGGGGGTGGCTCGCCAGCCGACTGGAGCACGAGCTTCGCTGAGGGGCAGGGACAGCCCTTCATGTCGACAGCGGGATACGGCATCGCAGACGAGAACACGTTCGGGATGCACTATTGGATGCTGGATGTGGACATGGACTGCGAGCAGGCGACCGCCGACGCGCAAGGCCGGCGTTGGTTCGAACTGAAAGCGTTCATGGTCACGCAGATGATGACCGGGCCGGCGCCGATGCCCGGTTGGGAAGGGGATATCGCCCAAACCAGTAACCCGCCGCCGCCTTATGCATCGCGCAACCACATGGGCGTCTGCGGCATGGTGAACGTTTTCGTTGCCAACTTCCCGGAGCGTCCACCCGGGAAGGAGCCGAACGCCGCGACCTTTGTCTCGCCAAGTTATACCTATCTGTCGCCGGTAGATGATCGGGGGGCATCCGACCAGGTGATGAACCAAACTCCCTGCGTCTCGCCCGACGCAGAGCGGCGATGCGTCGGCAACATCGCTCAGAGTTGCCAGCGGGTCGATGGTGGGGTGTTCTTCCGCACGGTGCAGGACTGCAACGCGGCGTCTTCAGGTGGCAACAAGGTGCAGATGTGCCGGAGATCGACAGGGCAGTGCTGCACCCCGGGGGTTGGGGGAAACTGCCTTTAGTCGACCCTCTGGGCTGGCTAAAATGGCGGGTGCATGCCTTAGCAGATCCAATTCGGATGGGCCGATGCAGTCTCGGAGTCCAAGCCAGCTATCATCTAAACCGACCGTGAGCACGTAGAGCCGGGCGAAACTAACGATCTTGTGGGACAGCGCGTGCTGATGCGGCGGTCGGAAGTCTGCATTGATCCATGTCAATGCAGATTTGCTGGGACTATCGTATGCAACAAATGATCGGCAGGCGGCCGATGTCGTCTTGCGCTCCGCCGAACATTGGAGGTCCTATGGGACGTGCGCGTCAGATGCTCCGTCGTTTCATGCGTTGGCTGGACTGGGAGCTCGGCTGCTAGTTTCGGCCGGCGGCAGTACCGTAGCGCTCCTTCCACTCGTGCGCCAGTTCCGCAGCTTCCTGTGGCGTGAGCCAGGACCATTCGGCGCCACGCGCGCGGATCGCAATCCATCGCACGTCCCCCACGACCCGCTCCTGAACGCTCACGTGCTCAAAGGATGCGATGGCAGGTGTCTCCATGGCTTTGTTCCTTTGATTAACCTTTGCTGCTTGCGAGTTCGTCAGGCGCCGCGTCGCCGCGCTACGCAAGCTCGCGGTGCATCTCCTCCGCGAAATCAGCCTGGGCGATTGACCGCTCTATTGCCCGCTCGATGCGCCGTAGATCAGCGCGTTCGGGCGGGGCATCGCGGCAGTCCAAGAATATCCGTGTGCGGCCATGTAGCTCGATGCTTGTGGCAATAACTGACATCGTGGCTTCAATGCACGGCGACGAAACTCAGCCCCTGCTCGGTGGCCTCCTCGAGCGCAGCGTCGACGTCATCCGCGGCTATAACTGGCGTCCCGTCCGCCCCGAAGAGCACGAAGAGCGTCTCGCCATCGCAAATGCCGGCTTTTAGATACACCACCTGATTCATGCCGAGATGCAGCAGCTGTTCGGAGGTCATCCGCCGCAACGCCGACCTGCTGTCCGGAACGACGCTAGCCTTCGCACCGATCTCATTCAGTGGCTGCATTTCCATCGCCCAACCCTCCTCAGGATTCCGCCAGGAACTGGATCAGAGAGGAGAGGACATTGCCGCGGCAGATTAAACAATTCGGAATTGCGCGTACGTATCAGTGCGTAGCCTCGGTGCTCGAGCTGAACCCGGATAATCACTTACGTATCAATCCGGATTCTTTCTCCTGACGGACCAGGCTACGGAGCAATCGTCACTCGATGTGAACGCACCATTCGCAAGGGGGCTTTGGGTATGCGCAGTAAACTCGTTGATCGTATTCCCGATCACACGGAGCTCACCGAAGCGCAACTGGAGAGGCGGCACATCGAGCACCGACTCAGCAGCAGGGCCCGTTTGGACATCAACACCGACGACATAGCGCGTATGGTGGCCGAGTTTGCTGCCTCGCGCGGTATCACCAAATGCAAGCCCGCCTACGCGGCTCTCTCCCCCCATTATCGGGTGTGATCGCCATGCGCGCGTATGTCACAGCCATCGGAATGATCGTCGGCCTGTTGGCAGTGTGGGTTGTCTTGACGCCGTTCGTAGCTTGACGGGTTGACTCGGCTATGGCGCATTTACTACCGACTACCTGCACTCGGCTTGTGACCGAGAATGCACGAGGGGCGCTGATGGGCAATGACGAATTGCTGGCAGCCTACTACCAAGCGCTGGCCAAGTATGAAGCCGCCAAGGCGGGATATCGCCCACAAGCCTTCGTCGAGTTTCTCGTCGTAGAGCGGACCCTTGCCAGCCGCGTGGGTCACGAGGCTTTAGCAAATACATCCCGAGAGTGTTAGACGGCGCTTTGTGCGCGGGCAGAGGGCTATGGTCGACGTTCATCTGGACGGATAAGGGCAGGGACGCTGACGAGAACCTATATTCTCGCCATGGCAGGCCCGGTCCAGTTGCCGCTGCCTCCTGATCGGACCCGACGTCCCCGAGTGCACGCGGGGATATCGGGCCCAGATTGGCCTCGCCACCGGCAACTGCAGTTCATGTGCCCGGCGGATAGTATGGCCCGGTGCAGGCGATTGGTCCCACGACCGGCATGTACGCCACGCAGTCGAGCCAGGGCACCTGGCTGTTCCCGCCCAACGGAAACCAGGGCATCAACAGCTAACCACGGGCGCCGCTGCTGGACCGGAGGCGGGGGAATGACCCGCCTTCGCTCATATGGGCAGGGAGCCCGATCGCGCCCAGGCGGCGTTAGGTGCAGCGACGTGCCGATCGTTGCTCGTGTTGGCCGTGGTTGTTGTGCTGGCGGCGTGCTGGGCCACGATGCCAGCGCCGAACGATGCCATCGCTGATTATGTTCCCCGCAACCATGCGGTGCATGTCATGGGTCAGCGGACTTCAGCCGACACCTGCAGTTGCCTTTAGGGGCCAAGCAGCCGCTATCCAACCGTTGGCTACTCGGTCATGAGCGGACCGCCCGTGCTCTGCAATCCGGCCTCCCAGGGTCCCAGAGAATTTGCTTCGGTTAGAGTTCTGGCGGAGGGGATGAGATTCGAACTCACGATAGAGGTTGACCCCCTATAACGGTTTAGCAAACCGCCGCCTTCAGCCACTCGGCCACCCCTCCGCCGGGGTCGCAACACGGCGTATGCCCTTGTGCTTCTAGGAGTTTGTGCTGGGTGCGTCAAACCGGCGAGCGCTGAACAAAAGGCGAATTGGCACCCAATTGGCACCCGAGCCCGCCAAACTCATGCGCTGCCGTTGAAGGCGGTATCGATCGCCCGCGCTGCCGCAGCATCGGTGTTGCTGAACAGGTGACCATAGACGGAGAGAGTGAAGGCCGGCGTGGCGTGCCCAAGGCGACGGCTGATCGTCAGCACGTCTACGCCGGCAGCGATGAGGGTCGACGCATGCGTATGCCGCAGGCCGTGGAACATCACCGCTGGCAGCTTCAGTGCAAGCACGGCGCGACGCCAATCACGGCTGAGGTTGTCCGGCGACAGCGCTCTGCCGTCCGGTGCGGTGAACACCAAATCATCGGCACTCGGGCGACCGAGCCCGCAGGCCAGCCGTTGCTCTGCTTGCCACAGCCGATGCGCTTGGAGAGCCTCTACTGTCGCACGCGGGAGTGACAGCGTCCGCCGACCGTGGCGTGACTTCGGCGCCTTCTGGCGCAAGCCTGCCGCAGTCTCTTCAATGCTGTGCTCGATCCTGATCGTGGCGGCAGCGAGATCGACGTCGCTCCACCTGAGGCCGCACAGTTCGCCGCGCCTGATGCCGGTGCCGAGTGCAACTGTCACCGGGGGCAGGAGAATATGCCCCTGAAGGCGCGCCAGTACGTCGGCTACCTGAACCGGTGAGAGAATCGCGATCTCCTTCGCTGCGACCTTTGGTGGTCTGACAACGGCTGTGACATTCCGCGCGATGATCTCGACATTCGCTGCGCGTGCCAGAGCTGCACGCAGAACCCTATGGGCATGCCCGACAGTCCGTGCTGAAAGCGAACGCCCGCCATCGCCGCCCCGTTGCAGCAGAA
>JBKPOG010000056.1:0-6675 GCA_046732975.1 Pseudomonadota bacterium | reverse complement strand
CGCTCGGTCAGCGGGATGCCACGATACAGCCCGGTCAGCTCCCACGCTGACTCGATGCCGAGATCCTCCAGCGTCTCGTCATCCGGCATCTCCTCCACCGAGATGCCGACGCCACGCACATGCTCCGCCAGTGGCGCCGAGATGCCCGCCAGCGCACGCTCGGCCAGCTCTGCGATGTCGTCGGCGGTCGGCGGTTTCACGTGGAGACCTGCTCTAGCACCGCGCGCGACTGCCTGATTCCGTAACCCCAGATCAACGCGGCCGGCAGCAGCGCACCAGGCAGCACGATCCACAGAATCCACCCGAGATGGTTGGGACCAAATGCGTAGAGTGGTCCGAGCAGCGTCACGCCACCCCATGCACCGAGATGGCCAAGCCCGTCGGTCCATGCAAACGCCACTGCGCGAATGCGCGTCGGGTAAGCCACCGCCGTGTAGTTGTACAGGTTGAACAGGAACAAGCCGGTGCCGATGCGGCTGATGATGTAGGCGCCTATGATGACCGCCAACGTCGGTATCGCCCACGCGACGACCCAGCAGACTGCGAACAACACCGCCATCAACGCGATGACATCGCGGCGTTCGACCTGCTCGCCCAGTCGCGCATTCACCTGGAATGCAGCGAACAGTGCGAGATACGCTGCAGCGATGGTCAGGAACACTTCGTGCGCAGTCGCGCCGTGGTCGACCATGTAAACGGCCAGGAACGCGCCCACACCATAGATCAGCCCGGCATAGCCAAACATCCAGCAGCCGATGAGCACCCAGGTGCGGCGGCGATATTGCGGGCTGGTGAACAGCTCCTTCCAAGCGCCCGGTCCCCGCATTACCACCGGATTATCTGCCCCGCGCGGTTCCACCAGTGGCCTAGGATCATAACGTTGCACCGCGCGCTCGTATTCTTCCACGGCACGCTCGGCTTCTTCGTGCCTGCCATGCGCTTCCAGCCAGCGTGGCGATTCAGGCAGCCTCCAATAAAGCAGCGGCAGCAGCACGACGATCTCGATGATTGCGCTGATCCACAGAAACGCCTGCCATTGGCCTGGGATCAGCCAGAACGCCAGCATGTTGACGCTTACCGCGACCAATGCCGTCACGCCTTGAGATGCCAGCAATACCTTGTTGCGTACGTCCGGCGAAGTCATCTCGGAAAGGTATACCGAGTGCGTTGCAACGATGCCGCCCACGCCCAGCGTGCTGAGTACCGACAATACCACCATGCCCCAGAAGTTGGTGACGTAGGCGAAGGGCCAGATGCAGATGCCGCCAAGCAAGGTCGCGAGCAGGATCGCCGGCCGTCGTCCGTAGCGGTCGGCAACCCAGCTCATCAGATAGACGCCGAGCAGGATGCCGGCGCCGACCTGCAGTGCCTGAATCACCGCGTATTGATACACATCGATGATATGGTTGGGACGCCACACAAACGGATACAGCCGTGCACCGATGCCGTCGGTGTCGAAGATGATGAAACCCCACGTCACCTCGACCAGAATTGCGAGCTGCCACTGCACCCTGGTCAACGGCAGCCGATCGATGCGCGCAGCGATGTGGCCGTGAATCGTACCGCGTGACATAGTCTCTGCCGGCATCGGTTTCTCCCTGTGCCGGTGGTTTGGTCCAGCTTTGCAGGCATGCTGATGGGGGCCGGCGGCGGCTGTCAAATCGGAACAGATGCAGGTGATTGAGCGATGACTTCTTCCTTCCAGTTCGGTCTCGTCATTCGCGGCCAGGCAGAGCATGGCGAGGACATCTCGCGCCGACTGCAGGAAACGCTGGATATGGTGCGCCTTGCCGATCGTCTCGGTTTTGACTCGGTCACCAAGACCGCGCACTACAGCGCACATCCATTTCAGATGTTGCAGATGGCGCCGATGCTGGCGCGCTTCACCGCCGAGGCACCGCGGCTGCGGCTGAATGCCGGCGTGCTGCTGCTGCCGCTCTATTCGCCGCTGCACGTTGCCGAGGAATTTGCCACGCTCGACGTATTGTCCGGCGGCAAGATCATCCTCGGCGTCGGGCTTGGCTATCGCGATGTGGAATTCAAGGCGTTCGGCATGCCCCGGCAGCAGCGGGCGCGCCGGTTTGAAGCCAACCTGATTGCGATCCGTCGCCTGTGGAGCGAAGACAAGGTCTCGATGCGGACGCCGTATTTCGAATTGGACGATGCATCCTGCTTGCCAAAGCCGCTGCAGCGCCCGCATCCGCCGATCTGGATCGGCGCCAATGCTGATCCCGCGGTGGAGCGCGCGGCACGTCTGGGCGACTGCTGGTATATCGGTCCGGGAGTGGAACGCGCCACCGTCGAACGTCAGATGGAGTTGTATCGCCGGGCACTCGATGCCGCAGGCAAGCCGTTTCCAACGGAGTTGCCGATGCGTCGCGAAGTGTTCGTGGCGCGTACGCGTGCCGACGCCATTCGTCTCTGCGCGCCCTATCTTGGCGCAAAGTACAAGGCGTATCATGCGTGGCATCAGGAGCTGCCAGCCGACGACAGCGGATTGACCAGGAGTTCGAGAGCCTGATCGGCGACCGCTTCCTGATCGGTTCACCGGACGAGGTGGCAGAGCAGGTGCTGGCGCTGCATCGAAGGTTTGGCATCAACCATTTGGTGATGAGCACCGAATGGGCCGGCATGCCGGCGAGCCTTGCCACCGAGACGATCGAGATGATCGCGCAGGAACTGTTTCCGCGCGTCCGCCAGGGTTTGTAAGGGAGGATTCGATGGCCACACGCCTGACCGACGCTGAACGCGCATCGCTGAAAAACACCTTGCCAGACTGGTCGCTGGTGGAAGGCCACGAGGCGATCGCTCGCAACTTCCAGTTCCGCGACTTCAACGAGGCGTGGGGCTTCATGAACCGGGTGGCGCTGCTCGCGGAAAGTCAGAACCACCATCCCGACTGGTCGAACGTGTGGAACCGCGTTCGGATCGAGCTCTCGACGCACGACGCCGGCGGCCTGACCGGCAACGACGTCAAGCTGGCAAAGGCGATCGACACCTTGCTCGCCTGATGGAGCTGTCGTTCCCCGAGCGAGCATTTGCCATCCGGCGTGCCGCCGCACGGCTCTGCATCCGACTCGGATGGGCGCCGCTGCATGAGGTCGCACTGCCGAATGGTCGCCGGGCGGATATCCTGGCACTGCGGCCGGACGGCTGCTTTGCGTGTATCGAAGTGAAGTCAGGGCCGCGCGACTTCCTCACCGACCTCAAGTGGCGGGACTACCGCGAGTTTGCCGACGAACTGTTCTTTGCCGTCGATGTCGATTTCCCTCAACACTTGCTGCCTGCGGAGGCCGGGCTGATCGTTGCCGCCGGCCTGGAGGCGGACCTGCTGCGCGAGGCGCCGGCGCATCCGCTTGCCGGTGCCCGCCGTCGCGCGCTGCTGCACCGCTTCGCGCTGCTGGCAGCGGGCCGGCTGGCGACATTGGAGGATCCGGGCGGCGTCGCAGATATTCGTGCCGCGCTCAGCGCCGAATAGTCGAAAAGCGGGGAGCGGACGGTTGACGCGGCGAGTTGGGGAGCGGCATACGGCGCCTCCCTTCAGTATGCGAGAGACCACATGCCTCGCCGCAAGCCGCGCGGCCGTCCGCTCGACGGCTGGCTGATCATCGACAAGCCGCCGGGGCTCACCAGCACCGACGTGGTCAACCGCGTCCGCCGTACGTTAGACGCGCAGAAGGCTGGCCACGGCGGCACTCTGGATCCCCTCGCGACGGGGGTATTGCCGATCGCACTCGGCGCTGCGACCAAGACCGTTCCCTACGTGATGGATGGGACCAAGCTCTATCGTTTCACCCTACGCTTCGGCGAGGCGCGGGACACCGACGATGCCGATGGCAAGGTTACCGCCATTTCGTCGAATCGCCCGACAAACGAGGCCATTTGTTCCGCGCTGCCGCGGTTCTGCGGCGACATCATGCAAGTGCCGCCGACCTTCTCGGCGGTGAAGGTGGCCGGCGAACGCGCCTATGACATGGCACGCGAGGGCCGGCCCGCCACGCTCGAGCCACGCCCGGCCCGGGTAGACCGTTTCGAACTGATCGAGCGGCCGGATGCGGATACGGCCGTCTTCACCGTCGCCTCCGGCAAGGGCGTGTATATGCGGAGCCTGGCCCGCGACCTCGCCATCGCCTGCGGGACACTGGGTCACATCGCCGCATTACGCCGTCTCCGCGTGGACCCGTTCAATGAGGCCCAGGCGATCCCGCTGGACGAGGCCCTTGCCGCACCTGCCTCACTGAACGCGTTGCTTCCGGTGGCCACGGCGCTTGCCGACGTGCCCCCGCTGCTTCTCACCGATGCGGAGGCGGGTGGTCTCCGGCACGGCCAGGCCATCAGCCTGGTCACGCTGATGGGCCGCATTCCCGGCGCGGCCGACCCGTCCGGTGGTCTGGTTCGGGCAATGGCGGGTCCGCATGTCATCGGGCTCGCCCGCCTGGAAGACGGCTGGATGAAACCCGAGCGGATGCTGTGACGCGTGGTACCGGATCGAACTGCGCGACGTGATCGTCCGCTTTTGCCGGCAGGTCGCGCGGTGCCGTCGCAGACTTCAGTGCGGCGGCATCAGAATGAACACTGGCGGTAAACCAGGGAAATTCGAAAGTCGCTTGATCGTCGCATCATCAGCGTGCTGAGGCTTGAGATAATCAATAAGCGATTGTTGCGCTGAAGCGCGACCGCACGGCTGGCACGGCGCAGGACATCGGGCCAGAGCGCGGGCGCCATGCTTTGGCTCTCGCAAGCGCGCTCTCCGAGATGGAGCGGCACCTATCGCCTGAACAGCGAACCAGGGCGCGGCTGCTGAAACAGGTGCTCGGCAGTACTGTGATCTGTCGCGAACCGGCCACTCGTTAGTTTAGGCGAGTGATCTGCCAGCGTGGCGCGGATCGGTGCTCCACATGGGACAGACGAAGCTGTTACTGCTTGTTAGCCGGATAGTACGGGAGCGGGTGCCGCGGCATGGGCGGGCATGGCTTGGGCTCATCCGGTGTGCCGCAGTTGTTTGTGTTGAACCCCTCGGGGCTGGTACTTGGTCCGGCGTTGGGGGCGTACAGCGGGGCGCCCGGCTCCGGTGCGTTGGGCGGCACATAGCCCGGCGGTGGCTGCGCGACTGCGGGATGATAGGGCTGTAGCCCCACCAGCAAAATGAGCAGCAATGAGAATAAGCGAAGCATCCGTTCCTCCTGGATTATGCCCACTATCGAGGATAATCCAGGTGGACCAACCTCCATATGCCAGGCTGCGGCTGACTCTAAACTAGGCGTGCTGGTGGAGGGGGTTGGATTCGAACCAACGTAGGCGTGCGCCAACGGATTTACAGTCCGTCCCCTTTAGCCACTCGGGCACCCCTCCGACGGGACAGCGGCTCTAGGTCGAACCATGGGCATTGTCAACGAAGCCGGCAACGCCCACACCTGCGGCATGCGCGAGCCTGTCGCCCAGTACCGCACGACAGAGATGCACACCGGCGGCGAACCGGTGCGCTTGATCCTCGAAGGCTTCCCGGAACCACGCGGCGGCAACGTCCTGGAGAAACGCCATGACGCAGCGACCCGGCTCGATATCCACCGCCGCCGGCTAATGTTGGAACCACACGGCCACGCCGAGATGTATGGCGCATTGATCGTACCCGCTGAGCCACCGGCAGCGTTTGGCGTGCTGTTCATGCACCACTCGGGGTTCAGCACAATGTGCGGGCATGCGACCATCGCGCTTGGCCGCTGGGCTACGGCGTCGGGGCGTGTACCGCTGCGCGAAGGCTACGCCGACTTCATTCTCGAATGCCCGTGCGGACCGGTCACCGTCCATGTGACTGACGGCGGTGGCCGCATCGCCTTCGACAGCGTTCCGGCATTCGCCGCCGAACTCGACGCCACCATCGACCTTCCGGGCCTTGGCCGCGTCGTCTGCGATATCGGCTACGGCGGAGCGTTCTACGCCATTCTGCCGGCGTCGCTTCTTGGCCTGGATCTCGCAGTCTCTCCGGTCGGCGAATTGCGCGCAGCCGCGCTCGCGGTCATCCGCACGATCCGCGCGCGTGGCGAAGTTCGCCATCCTACCGAACCCGAGCTCTCCTTCCTCTATAGCGCCATCCTGACTGACGACACGCCGGCCGCTTCACCGAGACCCAGTCGGCATCTATGCGTATTTGGCGAGGGACAGATCGATCGCAGTGCCACCGGCAGCGGGGTCACTGCAAGAATGGCAGTCGATGCAGCGCGCGATCTGATCGCCCCTGGCACGCGCCGCATCTTTGCGGGGGCATCAGGTGTCCCATTCCACAGCGAACTGCTGGCCGAGGAGCGGCTCGGCTCTCACCGGGCCTGGCGCGTCCGTGTTGCCGGCACGGCATCGTTCCACGGCACCGCAACCTGGACAGTGGAGGACGGCGACTGTCTTGGCGACGGCTTCGCGATTGAGCACGCCGCATCACTGCCGCCCGGTTAGCGGCAGATCTGTGGCGAATTCCGTTAACGGTTCTGTTGATATCCGAGGCTCTGGCTAATTGCGGGACCGCGGGGTAACTCCTGAGATGTCAGCACTCTCGCCTCACAAGGCGCGTCTTGCAGCATGCTCCTCTCAAATTGGAGACCCTTTTGTTAGTTTTTAGTTGACATTTATTAACACTTTGTTATATATATTCAGACCGTTCCCATAGAGGAACGTACGCACGAC
>JBKPOG010000055.1:0-7746 GCA_046732975.1 Pseudomonadota bacterium | reverse complement strand
GCCGGTGCTGTCTGCACAAGCTGCGCGACGATGACACCGGTGCGCTGTCATTTACCAACGTCGCTTGCCGACTGCTGGACCTGCACAGTTGCCAGTGCAGCGACTACGCACATCGTCGACGCCGCGTGCCGGATTGCGTGTCACTGACACCAGCCGAGGTGCGGGCAATCGACTGGCTGCCGCCGTCCTGTGCCTATCGGCGTCTGGCGGAAGGGAAAGATCTGGCGTGGTGGCACCCGCTGGTATCAGGCGATCCCGAGACTGTGCATACCGCCGGAATCTCAACGCGTGACCGTGCCATCAGTGAGCGAAAGGCCGGCCCGTTCGAGCACCATGTGGTAGATTGGCCTGGTCGGATGCCACGCGCCAAACGCTCGACGCAGGAGAAGCCCTAATGACGAAGGACGCCTTGTTCGCCGGTGTGAATGCGGCGGTGCTGACACCGATGAAGGCCGACCTGTCGGTCGATCTCGATCGCATGGCACGACACTGTCGCTGGCTGTTGGCAAACGGCTGCAACAACCTGGGCGTTCTCGGCACCACCGGGGAGGCGAACAGCATAGGCCTGCACGAGCGCATTGAGGCGCTGCAGGGATTGATCGAACGCGGCATCCCTGCGGCGAAGATGATGCCTGGCACCGGTGTGTCCGCGTTGACCGATACGGTGGTGCTGACGAAGCATGCGGCGGACATGGGCTGCCGCGGTGCACTGCTGTTGCCACCGTTCTACTATAAGAACCCGACAGATGATGGGCTGTTCGCGTATTTCTCTGAAGTGATCAATCGGGTGGGCGCCCGCATCAAGTACTATCTGTACAACTTCCCCCAGCAATCGGCGGTTCCGTTCAGCGTCGAGCTGATTGGCCGGTTGTTGAAGGCGTTTCCCGGGACGATCAAGGGCGTGAAGGACAGCAGCGGCAACTACGACAACGGCCGTGCCTATGTGGAGAACTTTGCCAAAGACGGGTTCGAGGTATATGCGGGCGACGATACGCTGCTACGACCGCTGCTGCTGCTGGGCAGCGCGGGATGCATCACTGCGGCGGCCAACGTGAATTCGCCGATTGCGGCGCAGGTCTACGCCAACTGGAACAACGATCGCGGCGCTGCCGTTCATGAGACGCTTAGCGCGACTCGTCGTGCGATTGTGTCTGCGCCTGCGGCGATACCAGCACTGAAAGCGCTGATGGCACGCCACACCGGCGACGAGGCATGGCACAACATGCGTCCGCCGCATCTAAAGCTGACAGGCGAACAGCAGGCAAAGCTATTCGCCGCGTTCGATGCGTCCGGTGTCTCATTGGCAAAGGCAGCATAGCGAACGACGAGGCGCTGAGGACACAGTCGGGCAGAGACTCTGCCTACTCCGCGGTTTCGTGATGAATATTCATTGACGAATCGGTGCCATCTGTCGTTGGTGGACAGAATGGAAATGCCGCGGACTGAAGTGCTGGCACTGCCCAGCGGTCCGACCCGCGTTGAATGGCGACGCAACCGACGTGCGCGACGCGTCAGCCTGCGGATTGATCCGTGTGGCGGTGGCGTTGTTGTGACCTTGCCGATGCGCGCAGGACGCGGGGCCGGCATGGCTCTCCTGATGAATCATGCCGAGTGGGTGGCCAACCGGCTGGCTGCGTTGCCTGATGCTTTGCCGTTCGAGGATGGTTCGGAAGTTCCGATCGATCATAAGCCCCATCGCATTCGCCATGTGCCGCAGGCATGCGGGGGCGCATGGATCGAGAGCGGCGAACTGCATGTCAGCGGAGCGCCTGAATTCCTGTCTCGTCGCGTCACCGATTTCCTTCGCGCCGAAGCGTTGCAGCGCTTGTCCACGTTGGTGGTCGCGAAAGCCGCACGGATCAATGTCACGCCGCGCCGAGTAGCGGTGAAGGATACGCGCAGCCGCTGGGGCAGTTGTGCCGTCGATGGGTCGCTCGCGTTCAGCTGGCGACTGGTGATGACGCCGGAATTCGTGCAGGACTACGTCGCCGCACACGAAGTCGCGCATCTGAAGCACATGAACCACGGCAAGCGGTTTTGGGGCGTCGTCAATCAACTGACTCCGCACGCCGAAGCTGCGATTCCGTGGCTGCGCGCAGAAGGCTTCCGGCTCCTGCGCATCGGGTGACGTCGCGCCGCATGGTCTGTATTGTGTCGGCGGAAATCATCCGCGCCCGGCACAAGAGGGACCATGGGAGGATCGACAACCGCCGTCCGGCACGCCGAGTTGCGCACCCTGCGTGGTGTCGGCTTCCGCACCAGCAGCGCGCAGCGTTGGCTCGATCGGCAGTTTGCGCGCCTGGCGGTGCTGCCGACCAGTGCGATGATGATGCTGATCTTTGGGATCCCGCTGGCATTCTCGCTTTATCTCAGCTTCCAAGGCTGGTCGCCGGAACAGGCGCTGTTCGCCGGTAATTTCGCGGGCAGCGCGAATTACGAGGACCTGCTGACCGACCCGCAGTTCCTGGCAAGCCTGTCGGTCACTTGCATCTACACCGCTGTCACGGTCGCGACCGAGCTTGCATTGGGAATGGCGATCGCGCTGTTGCTGAACGTCGATCTGCCGATGATCGGATTGTTTCGCACGATATTGGTCGTGCCGATGATGATCACCCCGATCGTCGCCGCGCTGTGCTGGAAGCTGCTGCTCGATCCGGATCACGGCGTGGTGAACTATTGGATCGGTAGCCACATCGTCTGGCTGGGCCGACCTGACACGGCGCTGATCTCGGTCATCATGGTGAACCTGTGGCAGAACGCGCCGTATGTGGCGGTGCTGTTGCTGGCGGGACTGCGCTCCTTGCCAAGCGAACCGGTCGAGGCGGCGTCGATCGACGGTGCGAGCGTTTGGCAAGTGTTCTGGCACGTAACCTTGCCGCTGCTGCGACCCTATATTCTCGTGGCGCTGCTGCTCCGCACCATTTTCGAATTTCGCGCCTTCGACAACATCTATGTGATGACAAGCGGTGGGCCGGCGAACGCGACCATGTCGCTGTCCATGTTCACGTACCTGGCGTCCTTCGTGAAATTCGATCTGAGCCTGGGCGCCGCGGCATCGTGGTTGATGCTGTTCATGTGCCTGTTGCTCTGCCTGTTCTTCATCGCGGTAATCCGCCGGCGAGAGGCGAATTGATGGCCGAATCAAGTCCGGCCATCACGATAGAGGGCCGGGCTGGCGCCCGGATCAATGTATGATGGCGGGCCTCCACGGTGTCGGTTCGCGACGCAGCAAGCTGATGTTCGCTGGGTTGGTCTATGTCGCGCTGACCGTCATGACAGCGGTGTTTCTGTTCCCGCTGCTATGGGTGATCGGCCTGTCGCTGAAGACGCGGCTGCAGGTGTTCGCGATGCCGCCGCTGTTCGTGTGGAAGCCGACGCTGGAGAATTACGCAGCGGTGCTTGGGCAGGCGGACTTCCTGCAGGCATTCGTCAACAGCCTGGTCGTATCATCCGGCGCGGTGCTGCTGTCCCTCTGCGTCGGCGTCCCGGCGGCCTATGCGTTCGCGCGGTTTCCGTTTCGCGGCGGGTCGTTCCTGTTCTTCTCCCTCCTGGTCATGCGCATGCTGCCGCCGATCGCGGTGCTTGTACCTATGTATATATTGTTCAGCAAGCTCGGGTTGACCACGACACGGTTCAGCGTGGTGCTGGCCTACAGCACCTTCAGTCTGCCGCTGGTGGTGTGGATCATGCGCGGGTTCTTCGAGGACCTGCCGAGGGAACTGGAGGAAAGCGCCTGGGTCGATGGCGCGTCGCGTGCGGCAGCGTTCCGTCACGTGGTGCTGCCGCTGATCCGGCCGGGGCTGGTAGCGGCGAGCATCCTCTGTCTGCAATTGGCCTGGAACGACTTTCTGTTCTCCGCCGTGCTGACCAACAACGCGACGCGCACGCTGCCGGTGCTGATGGCAGGCTTTTCCGGTGGCGACACCGGCACCGACTGGGGCGGCATGACTGCCTCTGGCGTGTTGGTGATCCTGCCGGTGTTGATATTCTCATTCGCGGCGCAACGGCATCTGGTGGCCGGACTGTCGTCGGGTGCGGTCAAGGGTTAGGGGGAAAACGAATGGCCAAGTTGAAGCGTCGCACGCTGCTCCAGGCGTCAGTAGGCATGCTCGCCGCGCCGCAGATCATGGCGCAGAGCAAGCCGGAAAAGCTGGTGTATGTCGGCGACAACGGTCCTTGGCATTACGTCATGGTCGAAGAGGTCGCACCCGCGTTCGAGAAGGCGACCGGCATCAAGGTCGACTTCACCCTGCTGCCGGTTGATCCATGGCGGGCACGCCTGCGAGCAGAGCTTGGGGCGGGAAGCAGCGGCATCGATGTGGCGCAGTTCTCGATCAGCATGACCGGCTGGATGGCGCAGCATATGGAAGATCACGAGCCGCTGCTGGCGCAGATCAAGGCGAAGCACCCGGAGTTCGACTGGAACGACTATCTGACTGGCACCAAGAAAGCCGCGACCTATGACGGCAAGCTGACCGGTCTGCCGTATCGCATCACCACCGGTATCTTCCACTACCAGAAGGCGCTGCTGGAACAGGCAGGCTTCGCCAACCCGCCCGAGAATTGGGAACAGTTCCTGAAGACCGCCCAGGCGGTGAACACGCCTCCCGAGCGCTATGCCTATGGCCTGATGGGCATGCAAGGTGCCGGTATGTATTCCTGCCTTGCCTCCTTTCTGTTCTCCAATGGCGGCGCCCGCATGGTGGACTTCAAGACCGGCGAGGTGTTCATCAACGACGCCAAGTCGGTGGAAGCGCTGCAGTTCTACGGTGATCTGATTACCAAGTACAAATTGGTGCCGCCGGATGCGATGACCTGGCAATTCGAGGAAATCGTCGCCGGTGGCCAGCGCGACCGCTATGCCATGGTGCAGATGTTCGCGCCCTACGGCACGCTGATCAACGATCCGAAGCTCTCCAAGACCGGCGGAAAATGGGCATGGACCACGGTTCCCGGGCCGCACAACAAGGAGGAAGGCCGCACCTGGATCGACGGCCACACAATCGGCGTCCCGAAATACAGCAAGAACAAGGAATGGGCGCTGGAGTTCGTGGCCATGTGCTGTGCCCGCGACTGGCAGAAGCGGGCAATGATTCGTGGCAACTCTCCGCCGCTGCGCTCGGTATTAGAGGATCCCGATATGATCGAGCGGATCGGCTGGCCGCCGGTAGCGGCGCAGGCGATCGAAACCGGTGTGCCTACCCCGGGCAATCCAGTTTGGGACACGTTGGAGGTGCAGATGCGGTCCGCTATCGCCCAAGTTCAACTCGGACAGAAGACCGCCAAGGTCGCTCTGGACGAACTGGCAGCGGACTGGCAACGTAGTCTGAGGCGCGCAGGAATCGGCCGGTGATCTGCCGCCGTTCGCTGTTGCAGGCGGGCGCCGCGGCGGCAGTGCTGCCGCGTGTGGCTCTGGCGCAGAACAAGCCGGAGAAGCTGGTGTTCGTCGGCGACAACGGGCCGTGGCACTGGTGCCTGGTCGAGGAGGTCGCGCCGGCATTCGAAAAGCAGCACGGGATCAAGGTCGACTTCACCCTGCTGCCGATCGATGCGCTGAGCGCGCGGCTGAAGGCGGAGTTGAATTCCGGTTCGTCCGGCATCGACGTCATCCAGTGGACCGCCACTTATGCCGGCTGGCTGGCGCAGCATATGGAGGACCATGATAAGCTGTTGGCCAACTCAACCAGCAAGCACCCCGATTTTGACTGGGACGATTTCCTGCCGCCGATCCGCGACATGGCCAGTTATCAGGGCAAGTTGCTGGGCATTCCGTATCGCGTCACCGCAAGTATTTTGAACTATCAGAAGCAGCTGCTGGCGGATGTTAGTTTCAATAAAGCGCCAGAGAATTGGGATGAGTTTCAGGCGGCGCTGATTGCCACCACTAAAGCAGGCGCACCGAATCGCTACGGCCTGGGCATCTGGGGACGGCAGGGACCGGCGATCGTCGGCGGGTTCTCACCATTCCTGCGCGGCAACGGCGGTCGCTATTTCGATCCGAAGACCTATGAGATCGAGATCAACAATGTCCGTGCGGTTGAGGCGCTGCAGTACTACGGCGACCTGATGACCAAGTACAAAGTGATCGTGCCGGATGCGATCACCTGGGAGTTCGACGAGATTGTCGCCGGCGGACAGAACGACCGCTACGCAATGACGATCACGCTCGCCCCATACGGCACGCTGATCAACGATCCGAAGCTGTCGAAGACTGCCGGCAAGTGGGCGTGGGCCGTCGCGCCCGGTGCGCATTCGCGCGCGGACAGCAGGGTGAGTGTGGGCGGCTGGACATTCGGCGTGCCGACCGCATCGAAGAACAAGGACTGGGCGTTCGAGTTCATCCAGTTCGCCTGTTCGAAGGAGTGGATGCGTCGGTCGGTTACGCGCGGTAACGCGCCACCGCGCGTGTCGGTGCTGAAGCATCCCGACGTGATGCGCGACTATGGTTGGGCGCCGGTGCTGGCCGAGGCGATGCAGACCGCGACGCTGGAGCCGCGCGATGCGATCTGGCCCACCATGGAACTGTCGTTGCGCACCGCGATCTCCTCGGTGCTGTCCGGACAGAACACGGCAAAGCCGGCGCTGGACGCGGTGGCGTCGGACTGGCAACGCGCTCTGCGGCGGGCGGGGTTGAAGGGCTGACCCCGCACCCGTACAGTCGCAATGATGAATGAAACCATGACCATTAATGGCGCAATCGACTGCGACATCCACCCTGGCGTGCCGGAGATCAAGGCATTGCTGCCCTATATGAACGATTTCTGGCAGGAATCGTTTGTTGCCCGTGGGCTCGATGGCTTCGACATGATGAGCTACCCGCTTGGCTCGCCAATCACCTGCCGTTCCGACTGGCGGGTGAAGGGCGAGCGCCCCGGCTCCAGCCTGTCCGGTATGCAACGCGACGCGCTGGATGCGTTCGGCATCAGCCTGGCGATCTGCAATCCCCTCACCGGAGGGCAGGTCGCGGTCAGCGAGAGCATGGGTGCGGCGATCTGTTCGGCGGTCAACGACTGGATCGTCGAGCACTGGCTGAACAAGGACAGGCGATTGCGCGCCTCCATTATTGTGCCCCCACAGGCGCCGCTGCTGGCGGTGGAAGAGATCGAACGTCTGGCGGGGGAAAAACGCTTCGTGCAGATCCTGATGCCGGCGGCGTGCGAGATGATGCTGGGTCGCAGCTACTATTGGCCCATCTACGAAGTCGCAGCGAAATACGACCTGCCGATTGGGCTGCACGCCGGCAGTATGTATCGCTATGCGCCGACCTCTACCGGCTGGCCGTCGCACTACCTGCACGACTATGTCGCCAACTCGCAGTTGTTCGAAGATCAGTTGCTCAGTCTGATCTCGAACGGTGTATTCAACCGCTATCCGCATCTGCGTTTCGTGCTGATCGAGTCGGGTGTGACCTGGCTTCCCGGCTTCATCTGGCGGGCGATCAAGACCTGGCGCGGCGTGCGAGCCGAGGTGCCGTGGGTAAAGCGATCTCCGGCGGAGATCATCCGCGAAAATGTTCGGCTTACCGTACAGCCAATTGATGCGCCTCGCGACAGCAATGTATTCGACCGCATCATCGAGATGATCGACAGCGACAACATGCTGCTGTTCGCGTCGGACTATCCGCATTGGCAATTCGACGGCGACGCCGTTCTGCCGCCCGGACTTTCGCCCGCACTGATGCAACGTATCCGCGTCGATAATCCGCTGGAGACTTATCCTCGCCTGAAGGAGACCCTTGCTTGAAGG
>JBKPOG010000054.1:0-4210 GCA_046732975.1 Pseudomonadota bacterium | reverse complement strand
GTGTTTATCGATGAGACCGGGGCCAGCACCAGCATGGTGCGACACTACGGCTGGCATCCGCGCGGGGAACGCTTGGTCGATGCCGCGCCGCATGGGCATTGGCACACCACGACCTTTGTGGCGGGGCTTCGCGCCACTGGCCTTATTGCCCCGTTCGTCCTTGATGGACCGATGACCGGCGAGGCGTTTCGCGCTTATGTCGAGCAGTTCCTTGCACCGGCGCTCGCTCCAGGTGATGTCGTGGTGATGGATAATCTCAGCGCGCACAAGGTCGCCGGCATTGCCCAGGCAATCGCTGCCGCCGGGGCAAGCATTCTGTATCTCCCAGCCTACAGCCCTGATCTCAACCCGATTGAGCAGGTGTTCGCCAAGCTGAAGGCGCTGCTGAGAAAGGCTGCTGCGCGTACCCGTGACGAACTCTGGGACGTGATCGGATCGCTGCTCGACGCATTCACGCCAGCCGAGTGCCGCAACTACCTCGAAAATGCTGGTTATGCGTTCACCTAAGCACAAAATGCTCTAGCGGCACGACAGTAAGCAGAATCGCTTGCGCCACGCCCGGGACGAAGAACAGGCTGAGGAACGCCAGCGCCTGGTGTCGCGGGAGCGTGGCAATGGTTGCTGGGAGGGCAGAACGGACGGTTAGCATCTGCCCAGCTTGTACGCCCCGGAGCGGCTCTGAATAGCCTGAGTTACGCCAGATCCACCAGCGGGGCCCTCAATGCGTGGTGCAATTGGCACCCTTAGCGTTCGTTGTGGTGCACGTGCATTCAGCACGACGGAGCGGCGCGCCATTCATTGCGGCAAATGCCACCGCCCACTCTGCAGATATCTCAGTCGGCTTCGCGTGACGCCGGCTCCCGATGCCCGAGCAGTTCTTGCAATGGGGGAGATGAAGGGAGCCACAACCGACTCCCCACTCTCTGGGATGCAATAGTCGTACCCGCCAATGGGATCTGACAGGGACAGAATCTGCCATGCCGATGTAAACCAGTGGCCACGCGCGAAACCACGGATGCAGCGAAAGAGAAATTTGGCCGTCCGATCTTGGCTGCTCCGGAGACGGCTGGCCCCACGCCTTTCAATCTGCATTCAAAGTGAGGCGATCGATCCAAGCCCTTGCTTTGCGCCTCGCCTCGTCCAGTGTGGTGGCGTCATTCCAGCTCAACGGCTGAAACAATCTAATCGCACGGCGGTCGAGGAACATTGATCTTTCTGTGAGATGACTGTCAGTTCGGCAATAATACGATTTTGCCGAGCACGCCGCCCTCGCCCAGCATCTCGTGTGCGCGGCGCGCCTCTGTGAGCGGCAATCGGTGTGCGATCAGAGGCTTGAACTTCCCCTGTTTCAGCAGATCCAAGAGCATTAGCAGGTCGTGGCGGAACCACACCGGTCTGAACCGCATCAGCCACTGGATGCTGTACGGCACCATGCTCTTTCGGCCCGGCTTGAACCAATTACGCACGATGAACCACCCAATTCCGCGGACGCGCGAATGGAATGACGCCTCCCGCCTCCAGAAACCATGCGGATGCCACTCATCTTCGACTGGAACCCAGGTCACCACGCGGCCGCCCTCACGCAGCGCATCGCGAGAGCGCCACAGATTGCTCCCACCGATGCCGTCGAACACGGCGTCAACCCCATCACCGGTAAGGCGATGGATCTCCTTCACGAAATCCGCGTTCTTATAGTCGATGGGGATGCCGCCGAGTTCACGGACCACCGTTTCCCCCTGCGCGGAGCATGTTCCGTACATCTCGACGCCGGCCAGTTTCGCCAACTGCAACATCGCAGAACCAACGCCACCGGAGGCGCCGTGGATCAACATACGCTGTCCTGGCCGCGCCTTCACCGATCGATGCAGCATCTGATAAGCAGTGACGTAATTCAGCACGACTGCAACTGCTTCTGCCGCGTCCAATCCAGCGGGCACGGGGACAAGCTTGCGATGGCGGATGCATACGTACTGAGCGTAGCACCCGTGGATGGGCATGGCGGCGACCCTCTGGCCCGGTTCGAAGCCAATCACGCCATTGCCGAGTCGATCGACCGTTCCGACCAAATCCCAACCCGGCGTGTAAGGCACGCGCGGCGTCTCAGGATGGATGCCCTCGCGCGCCAGGACGTCCGGGAGACTGACTCCTGCGGCCAGTACTTTCACCCGCACTTCGCCGGCATTCGGGGTAGGGATCTCCTCCTCGACAACGGTAAGCACTTCCGGACCGCCGTAGCGTCGCACAACAACACGCGTTTGACGCACCGTCCTGACCTTGGGCTGGAGTGACGAGTTAGTGGGTTTGGTGGGAGAGCGCCACGCCCGACTTTGACGTTCATACGAAAGATGATCGAAGCTATGCCACCGGCTTGAGTGGGGCATTATCTTAGGGAGAGAGAGTCATGACTAATCGCCCGACCCGTCGCGGCCTCGCCGTCGGCGCCGCCGCCCTGCCCACCTCATTCATCATCGGGTCAGCGCACGCGCAATCCGGGCCGGAAAGCACGCTCGACCGTGTGACGCGGACGAAGAAACTGCGCATGGCCGTCGTTTCAGGCAGTCCACCCTATTTCACGAAAGATATCAGCACCGGTGAATGGACTGGCGCGGGCAGTCGCAATGGCCAAGAGTATCGCCGATGTCTGGAGCGCCCAACTGGTGTTCGTCGAGACCACCTTCGGCAACTCAGTGCTCGACGTGCAGTCCAACAAGATCGACATTGCCTTCGCGCTGAACCCTACACCGCAGCGCGCATTGGCAATCGGGTTTACACGCCCGTATATAGTAGCGCCGTTTGGATGACCTCGCGGAGCCAAGCTTCGAGCCCAAAACCTGGGACGATCTAAACAAGCCAAATGTCAGGGTGGCGTTTGACCTCGGTTCACTGCACGATGTTTGCGCGCATCGCTTCACGCCAAAGGCGGAGCTCAAGGGCTTCAAGAACATTGATGAATGCGTACTCGCACTGCAATCTCGCCGCGTCGATGCCGAAATCTTGGTGGCCACGATCGGTCTGAGCACGGTCGGCAAGAATCCCTCTCTGGGGCCGTACCATCTGCTGAACACGCCATTTGTTTCGCTGCCGAGCTGCTATGGGATCCAGCGTGAACCCGACACGAGATTCGTCGAAGTGGTGAACGCGTGGATCGACTTCAATCGGGGGATTGGAAACATTCGGGAGATAATGATCGCGGGGTAAGCATTGAACGGGGTAAAGCGGGAGCAGGTGCCGGCGGATCTTAGCTTTTGAAGCGAGTTATCGGGTTCCGCCATTTCGACTGGGTGGTCCAGCTGGTATCCGCAGGCAACGGCCCTTACATGCGTTCCCGAGGTCTCTGGCGCTTGAACCTGAGGGTCTTGCCGTGCGATGCCTCGTGCCGCGATGCTTTCCGATCGCTGACTTCCGTGGCTGCTGTCGTCCATGTTTGCCGACGCTCGCTGAGGCTTCCGTCAAAGCCCGACGTCCGGTTGACGCGTTAAGCGACGGCCGCTCCGCTGCCATGTCACAATGCTGAACGTTCGGCAGGACACAACCTCCTCTCAGCTTCTGCTGACCGGCGAAGATGGATTGTTCGCCTCGGTGCGACCCGGGGCGATACCAGTGCTAGCGACGTCGATATCGGGCATGTCGATTTCCTGCAGCACAGCAGAGGCTGTGTAGTCTCTGAAGCTGCGGCGGAGCCCGGCGCGCCAGCCGGGCATACCGCCGCTGGCGTGCAGTTCGAAATTGATTCGCGTCCGCCCAGTGCGGACGACACGTTGTCCCATGCCAATCGCAGCGCCTCCGCACGCCGACGCGGTGGCCATCCACCGCCGCCAAACACTGGATCGATGATTGGGACATCGTCGGTGCTGAGCTCGGGCGAACCGTAGATCATGCCGCAGGCATTTACTGTCGGATTGCGCAGATCAGTCGCGATATCGCCCTGCAAGTAAGTAGTGAGTGTCGTCGAGCATGCGGATACCTCCCTACAGCGTGCGAGGCTGGTAGTTTCGGCAACGTCAACGGGCCGCGTTGTCTGGGTGAAGCGTGGCCGGCCCGCCGGAGCTTACAGGGCGAGCTTCCCTCCTTTCGTCCGCGATAACCGGAGCTTTGTCGAGGCGCTTCTGCCCGCCCTGCCTGACTCAGGCTCGGTAGCGCCGTCAGACGCCGCCTCAGGGGCGGCTTGCATCTGCTCATGCGGCTGAAATTGCTCAGCCTGCTCCGCGCG
>JBKPOG010000053.1:0-13282 GCA_046732975.1 Pseudomonadota bacterium | reverse complement strand
GCGAACCAGCGTATGGCCTCAGAACTGGCCCACGTCGGCCAGGTTGTCGGGCGCGAGGGGAAGACGCGCAGCCGGGTCAAATTCGGAGTGCAGTCAGGCGCATGGGCGGCGATGGAGTCATCGGTCAACGACCTGATCGACGACTTGCTGTGGCCGACTGCGGCGGTGACCCACGCCATCACCGCCGTGGCGCAAGGAGACCTGTTGCAGACCGTGCGGCTCGATGTCGATGGCCGACCGCTGCAGGGCGAGTTCCTGCGGCTGGCCACGATCGTCAACACGATGATCAAGCAGCTCTCCGTGTTCACCTCCGAAGTGACTCGCGTGGCACGCGAAGTCGGCACCGATGGAAAACTAGGTGGCCAAGCACAGGTTCGTGAGGTGACGGGGGTGTGGAAGGACCTCACGGAGAGCGTCAATTCGATGGCGTCGAACCTGACGGCACAGGTGCGTAACATCGCCGATGTGACCATCGCAGTTGCCAATGGTGATCTGTCCAAGAAGATCACGGTGGATGTGCGCGGTGAGATCCTGCAGCTCAAGGAAGCCATTAACACGATGGTGGATCAGTTGCGCTCATTCGCATCCGAGGTGACCCGGGTCGCGCGCGAAGTGGGCACGGAAGGCAAATTGGGTGGGCAGGCGGTAGTTCCGGGTGTTGCCGGCACCTGGAAAGATCTCACGGATAGCGTGAATGCGATGTGCGGCAATCTGACCGATCAGGTTCGCAACATCGCCCAGGTGACGACTGCAGTGGCGCGCGGCGATTTGTCTCGCAAGATCACCGTAGATGTGCGCGGCGAAATCTTGGAGCTGAAGGACACCATCAACACGATGGTCGATCAGCTCAATGCCTTCGCCTCGGAGGTAACGCGCGTGGCGCGTGAGGTCGGCACCGACGGCAAACTTGGCGGACAGGCAGTGGTGCCTGGAGTTGGCGGCACCTGGAAAGACCTGACCGACAACGTTAACTCCATGGCCGAGAATCTCACCGCGCAAGTGCGCAACATTGCTGAGGTGGCGACGGCGATTGCTGGTGGTGATCTATCGAAGAAGATCACTGTCAACGTGTCAGGCGAAATTCTTCAGCTGAAGGAAACCATCAACACGATGGTCGATCAGCTCAATGCCTTTGCCGGTGAAGTGACACGCGTGGCGCGCGAAGTTGGCACCGAAGGTCGACTGGGCGGCCAGGCAAATGTCCTAGGTGTAGCCGGCACTTGGAAGGACCTCACTGAATCAGTGAACTCCATGGCTTCCAACCTAACCGCGCAGGTCCGCAACATCGCCGAGGTCTCCACCGCAATCGCCAACGGGGACCTATCAAAGAAGATCACGGTGAACGTGTCGGGTGAAATTCTCCAGCTGAAGGAGACCATAAATACCATGGTCGATCAGCTGAACCGCTTTGCCGGAGAGGTGACGCGTGTCGCGCGAGAAGTCGGCACCGAAGGGCGGCTGGGAGGGCAGGCGCAAGTTTCGGGCGTTGCCGGTACCTGGAAGGATCTGACCGACAGTGTGAACTCGATGGCGTCCAACCTGACCGGGCAGGTGCGCAACATCGCGGAAGTCGCGACGGCGGTGGCGCAGGGTGATCTCTCGAAAAAGATTACGGTGAACGTGTCGGGTGAGATTCTGCAGCTGAAGGAAACCATCAACACGATGGTCGATCAGCTCAACGCGTTCGCCGGCGAAGTGTCACGCGTGGCGCGCGAGGTCGGCACCGAAGGGAGGTTGGGCGGGCAGGCGAGCGTGCCAGGCGTCGCCGGAACCTGGAAGGACCTGACCTACAACGTGAATTCGATGGCGTCGAATCTGACAGGCCAGGTGCGCAACATCGCCGAGGTCGCGACGGCGATCGCCAATGGCGATCTGTCGCGCAAAATCACCGTCGATGTGCGCGGCGAAATCCTTCAGCTGAAAGAAACGCTGAACACGATGGTCGATCAGCTGAACCGCTTTGCCGGCGAGGTAACGCGCGTAGCGCGCGAGGTCGGAACAGAAGGCAAGCTGGGTGGTCAGGCGAACGTGCCAGGCGTCGCCGGGACGTGGAAGGACCTTACAGACAGCGTGAATTCGATGGCAGGCAACCTGACCGCACAGGTTCGCAATATTGCTGAGGTGACGACCGCGGTCGCCCGTGGCGATCTGGGACGCAAGATCACCGTTGATGTCAAGGGCGAAATCCTGGAGCTGAAGAACACCATCAACACGATGGTCGATCAGTTGAACGCATTCGCCTCAGAGGTGACCCGTGTGGCACGCGAAGTGGGTACCGAAGGTAAGCTCGGTGGCCAAGCAGCGGTGCCGGGCGTTGCCGGCACGTGGAAGGACCTGACCGACAACGTCAATTTCATGGCATCAAATCTGACTGGCCAAGTGCGCAACATCGCCGAAGTGGCCACAGCCATCGCAAGTGGTGATCTGTCGAAGAAGATCACTGTCGACGTGCGGGGCGAGATCCTTCTGCTGAAGGAAACGCTGAACACGATGGTGGATCAGCTCCGATCCTTCGCGGGCGAGGTTACTCGTGTTGCACGCGAGGTCGGTACCGAAGGTCGGCTCGGAGGCCAGGCTGTGGTGCCTGGAGTTGGCGGCACGTGGAAGGACCTGACGGACAACGTCAACCTGTTGGCAGCCAACCTGTCGACACAAGTCCGCAATATCGCGGAGGTCACTACCGCAGTCGCCCGTGGCGATCTGTCGCGCAAGATCACAGTCGACGTGAAAGGCGAAATCCTGGAGCTGAAGAACACCATCAACACGATGGTTGATCAGCTGAACGCATTTGCCTCCGAGGTGACGCGCGTGGCACGCGAAGTGGGCACCGACGGCAAGCTCGGCGGCCAGGCAGCGGTCCCCGGCGTCGCCGGCACCTGGAAGGATCTCACCGATACCGTCAACGTCATGGCAGCCAACCTCACTGAACAGGTGCGCGGTATCGTCAAGGTTGTCACTGCGGTGGCCAACGGCGATCTGAAACAGAACCTGGCCATGGCGTCGAAGGGCGAGGTCGCCGCGCTTGCCGAGACCATCAATAATATGACGAACACCCTCGCTACCTTTGCGGACGAGGTAACCACGGTTGCCCGCGAAGTTGGTGTGGAAGGTCGGTTAGGTGGTCAGGCGAACGTGCCCGGTGCGACCGGCACCTGGAAAGACCTGACCGGTAACGTGAATCTGCTCGCTGCAAACCTGACCACCCAGGTGCGCGCCATTGCAGAGGTCGCCACCGCGGTCACCAAGGGTGACCTGACCCGCTCCATCCAGGTCGAGGCACGCGGCGAGGTCGCAGAACTGAAAGACAACATCAACACTATGATCGGCAACTTGCGACTGACCACCGATCGCAACACCGAGCAGGACTGGCTGAAGACCAATCTCGCACGGTTCACCAATATGCTGCAGGGCCAGCGGGACCTGGCCACTGTGGGAAGGATGCTGCTGTCGGAGCTCGCGCCTCTGGTCGAAGCACAGAATGGTGTCATCTACCGGGTCGATCAGGAAGGCACTCCAAGTCTCAAACTGCTTGCCGCCTATGCCGATGATGTGGCAGCCGGCCACATTGATAACCTGCGGATGGGACAAGGACTAATCGGTCAGTGTGCAGTTGATGGTCGCCGCATGCTGATCACCAGCTTGCCAGTCAATGCAGCACCGATCCGCTCCGGCCTATTCAGGACAACGCCGAACAACGTCGTCGTGCTGCCGGTGTTATACGAAGGTCAGGTGAAGGCGGTGATCGAACTGGGTTCGGTCGGTTCATTTACCGAACTGCAGATTTCGTTTCTTGAACAACTGACCGCCGGTATCGGCATCGTGCTCAATTCGATCGAGGCGACGATGCAGACCGAGGCGTTGCTGGAACAGTCGCAGCAGCTTGCCACCGAGCTGCAGACCCGTCAGCGCGAGCTGCAACAAACTAATGAGCAGTTGGAACAGAAGGCACAGCAGCTGGCAGAGCAGAATGTCGAAGTAGAGCGCAAGAACCAGGAAATCGAGCAGGCACGCCGCGCGTTGGAGGAGCAGGCGGCTGAACTGGCGCTGACGTCAAAGTACAAGTCCGAGTTCTTGGCAAATATGTCGCACGAGTTGCGCACACCGCTGAACTCGATTCTCATCCTAGGCCAACAGCTTGCTGATAATCCAGACGGCAATCTCACGGGACGCCAGACCGAATTTGCGCGCACTATTCACGGGGCCGGTACCGACCTGCTGAACCTGATCAGCGACATCCTGGATCTGTCGAAGATCGAGTCAGGCACAATGTCGGTGGACGCGGAGGAACTTCTCGTCCTGGGTCTGCAAGATACTGTGACGCGGCCGTTCCGGCATGAGGCGGAAAGTCGTAGCCTGTCGTTCAACATCCAGGTCGATCCTACGTTGCGAGCAATCACAACTGACAATAAGCGATTGCAGCAAGTGCTGAAGAACCTGCTGTCCAATGCATTCAAATTCACTGAGCACGGTGGGGTCCAGCTGAGTATCAACGCGGTCACCGACGGCTGGACAGTGGGACACCCGGTGCTCGACCATGCGCCGACCGTGGTAGCCTTCGAGGTAAGCGATACCGGCATCGGCATCCCTCCCGAAAAGCAACGCTTCATCTTCGAAGCGTTCCAGCAGGCCGATGCCTCTACCAGCCGCAAGTACGGGGGCACTGGGTTGGGCCTTGCTATCAGCCGTGAACTTTCCAACCTGCTCGGCGGCGAGATCCAGTTGCGCAGCAAGCCAGGTGTCGGCAGTACGTTCACGCTGTACCTGCCGCTGGTCTATATCGGTGCCGCAATCACGAACCGCGGTGGTAGTGTCCAGCCAGTCGCTCGCGTGGAGACGGCATTGCCGACGCCGGTACGGCTGATCGAGCGTCCACTGGAACCGGTTACGGACGACCGTCATGCGATCGAGCAGGGTGACACGGTGCTGCTGATCGTGGAAGATGATCCGCACTACGCGCGCGTTCTGGTCGATCTGGCGCACGATCACGGACTGAAGGTGTTGGTGGCCATGCGGGGGGCAGATGCGCTGACGCTTGCACGTGAGTATCAACCGACAGCGGTGTCGCTGGATGTCTTCCTGCCCGATATGTTGGGTTGGACAGTACTGAGCCAATTGAAGCAGAACCCGGCGACGCGTCACATCCCGGTGCAAATCGTGACGCTGGATGAGGATCGCCAGCACGGTCTGGCGCGTGGCGCCTTCTCGTTCATGACCAAGCCAACCACCACCGAAGGTCTGCAAGAGGCGCTCGGGAGGATAACCGATTACGTGAAGCCGCGCCGCAAGAAGCTGCTAATCGTGGAGGACAACGCAGCTGAACGTCTATCGATTACTGAACTGCTGGGGCACGATGACATAGACATCGTCTCGGTGGAAACGGGGAGGGAGGCGATCGCCAAATTGCGTGAGATGCCGGCTGATTGTGTGGTGCTCGACCTCCGATTGCCCGATATGTCCGGCTTCGAGGTTTTGGAGCGTATTCGTGACGACGATGACCTTGCCGATGTGCCTGTCGTCGTATTCACAGGTCGTGAGCTGTCAACAGACGAAGATGCAAGGCTCCACACCATGGCTCGGAGTGTGGTGGTCAAAGGCGTCGAGTCGCCCGAGCGTCTGCTCGACGAGACGGCGCTGTTCCTGCATCGCGTGGTGTCCGATCTGCCGAATGAGAAGCAGCGGATGCTGGAACAGCTGCACAGCTCTGATGAAAGCCTGTTCGGGCAAAAGGTGCTTCTGGTCGATGACGATGCCCGCAACATCTTTGCGCTCAGCTCGGTGCTGGAGCGGCGTGGCATGGACGTGCTGACGGCCACCACCGGCAGCGAGGCAGTCCAGATTCTGGAATCCATCCCGGGTGTCGCCATTGTGCTGATGGACATCATGATGCCCGAGATGGATGGCTACGAAACAATGGAGGTCATCCGCGCCAATCCGGCGTTCCGTCGTTTGCCGATCATAGCGTTGACCGCCAAGGCCATGAAGGGCGACCGAGAGAAGTGCCTGGAAGCGGGCGCTTCGGATTATCTTGCCAAGCCGGTGAACGTCGAGCAGCTGCTGTCGGCGCTCCGGACGTGGCTTCATCGCTGAAGGAACGCTGAGGTGAGCCCGGGTGATAAAGTCAACATCCTGCTGGTCGACGACCAGCCGGCCAAGCTCATGAGCTACGAGGTCATACTCTCCGATCTTGGCGAGAACCTCATCAAGGCCAACTCGGCCAATGAAGCACTCGCCCAGCTTTTGCGCCAAGAGATCGCCGTGGTGCTGGTCGATGTCGTGATGCCAGACCTCGATGGCTTCGAGTTGGCGGCGATGATCCGGGAACACCCGCGCTTCCGACTTACAGCCATCATCTTCGTCTCGGCAATTCAGATGAGCGAACCGGATCTGCTGCGTGGTTACGAAGCGGGTGCTGTCGATTACCTTCCAGTGCCAGTCGTCCCGGAGCTGTTGCGGGCCAAGGTACGGGTGTTCGCTGATCTCTACCGGAAGACACGACAACTGGAACAGCTGAACCTTGACCTCGAACGTCGGGTTGAGGAACGCACCGCCGAGTTGGCTCGTGCCAATGCGGAGTTGGAGCAGCGTGTCGAGGAGCGTACGCGTGAGCGCGAGGCCGCGTTGGCTCAAGTGCACGAGATGCAGAAGCAGGAGAGTATAGGCCAACTCACCGGTGGAGTCGCGCACGACTTCAATAACTTGCTCATGGTCATACTGGGGAACTTGCAGCTGCTGCGCAAACGCTTGCCGGAGGATCCGCGGCTGCACCGGCTGGTCGATGGCGCCATGCAGGGTGCCGACCGTGGCGCTACATTGACGAAGCGCATGCTTGCTTTCGCTCGCCGCCAGGAGCTGAAACCGGAGACGGTTGATGTACCCACCCTTATAGACGGGATGGGCGAGATGCTGCGGCGGACTCTCGGTTCAACGATCCAGATCGTCACTGCTTATCGACCACAACTGCCAGCGGCCCGGGTCGATCCCAACCAGCTTGAGCTTGCGCTTTTGAACCTGGCATTGAACGCGCGGGACGCCATGCCGTTGGGCGGTCGATTGGCTATCGGCGGCAGTTGTATTTCCGCCGGGGTGGATGCCCCAAGGGAGCTTGCGCCTGGCCATTACGTCTGCCTGACGGTATCGGATACGGGCGTTGGTATGGACGAGGCGACGCTAAGGCGGGCTGCGGAGCCGTTCTTCACCACAAAAGGAGCTGGCAAAGGCACTGGCCTCGGACTTTCCATGGTGCATGGTGTCGCAGCGCAGTCGGGCGGCGCAATGCGCATAACCAGTAAGCCAGGAGATGGCACGATCGTGGAACTGTGGCTGCCGGTTTCTGAGGCAACGGAACAGACCAACGCCGGCCCCGGGACCGTAATCACCGGCACTCTCGGCCGCCCGTGCCGCATTCTGGTGGTTGACGACGATCCGCTTGTCGTCGCCAGCACAGCGGCAATGCTGGAGGATCTCGGGCATATTGTGTTCGAAGCCCTGTCTGGTGGGCGAGCGCTCGATTTGCTGAATCTTGGGACCAATGTCGATGTGGTTGTTACCGATCATGCAATGCCCGGCATGACCGGTACGGAACTCGCATGGCAGATCAGGCAGGTCTGGCCTGACCTGCCAATCATCCTGGCCAGTGGCTACGCAGAACTGCCGAACGCAGAAGATCCACGGCTGCTCCGGCTGTCAAAGCCATTCCTGCAAGACGAATTGGCGACGCAGATTGCCAAGGCGGTCCGCGGCGCGCATTCCAATGTTATCTCATTGGATGCCGCACGCCGCGCCTGACTACTCTAGCCAAGACCGTGTGCATTGGTCAGACTGCGCAAACAATGGAAACGTCCCTCGATCTACTGGGCAACGCTGTAGTCTCCGGAGTGTTGCTCGGCGGCTTCTACGCTGCCGTGACGATCGGCGTTTCGATTTCGTTCGGCATGCTGGATATTGTGAACATCGCGCATCCAGCCTTCATCATCCTGGGCTCCTACATCGCCTATATCGCCAATGCGACGTTCGGCATGGACCCGATCCTTGCCGCGGTCATCGCACTGCCAGCGTTCTATCTGCTTGGTATAGCAGTCTATCAGGTCTACTACCTTGCCTTTGAACGACGCGGCGATGAGGCATTGCGTGGCCTGGCCTTCTTCTTTGGCCTATTGTTTATCACGGAAGTCATCCTCGTATTGGTGTTCGGTGTCGATTACCGCCTGGTCGATGCACCGTATATCGGTCCCACCCTGCATGTCGGCGCGGTTGACCTGCCGCTTCGCCTGCTGATCCCTTGTCTGGTTGCATTGGCGCTGGTGGGCGGACTGCAGGTGTTCCTGTCGCGCACTTTCTTGGGACGCGCGATCCAGGCCGTCGCGCAAGATCAGTTGGCTTTGCGGTTAATGGCAGCAGACCCGGTACGCATCAAGCGCATTGCATTCGGGTTATCGATCGCTACCGCATCGCTCGCCGGCGCCGTGTTGATCGTGATCCAGCCAGTAGAACCCTCAATCGGTCGCGACTATATTGGGCGGGTATTCGCGATCTGCGTCCTGGGTGGCATGGGCAGCTTCGCCGGCACACTGGTCGCAGCGATGACCTTGGGTATCGTCGAGAACCTAACGGCGACGTTCTACGGCCCGTCTTGGGCACCTGCGGTGGCATTTGGCTTCCTGCTGATCACGCTGGCGGTACGCCCCGCCGGCATCTTTGGCCGCTGACCACGTGAACGGTGCAAAATTCGTTCTCCTGCTGATTCTGACGGGCGCCGCGGCGTTTGGGGCCGCCTGGCTGATCGGCAACGCCTATCTGTTCTTTGCCGGTTACGTGGTGCTGCAGTACATCGCCCTGGCGACGGCATGGAACATCCTCGGTGGCTACACCGGGTACGTGAATTTCGGCACAGCGGCATTTTTCGCCCTGGGTGCCTACACTACGGTGGCGCTCCATAAGCTGACCGCCCTGCCAATCCCAATCATGATGTTGGCCGGCGGGCTGGTCTCTGGCCTCGTTGGTCTCGGCACCGGCTATCTAACTTTGCGACTGCGGGGCGCGTTCTTCTCCATTGCAACGCTGGCTTTGGCGGTGGTGGTCCAGACCCTGATTACCAACTGGAATTTTGTGGGTGGCTCACGCGGCGCCTACATCGTACGGCCGCCGACGATGCCGCTGCTGGGCATCGACTATATCCAATATCTTTTTCTGGTCATGCTGGGACTCGTGGTGATTGTTCTGGCGACGGCGCGGACGATCGAGCGCTCTCGCCTGGGCTACGGCTTCGCCACCATCCGTGATGATGAGACAGCAGCGGAAGCTTCAGGTGTACCAACGCTGCGACTGAAATTACTGGCAACCACAATGTCAGGCGCGTTCATGGGCATGGCGGGTGCCCCGCTGCCTTACTACGTCACCTACCTTGACCCGGCATCCGGTTTCAGCCTCGCCTATGCGGTCAACGGCGTGGCAATGCCGTTGGTAGGAGGCACATCGACCTGGCTCGGGCCGCTGATTGGTGCAATCCTTCTGGGCACCCTGCAACAGGTTGCAACTGTAACCATATCTTCGGCGCTCAACTTGCTGATCGTTGGTCTGATGCTGGTGGCATTCGTCATCATCGCGCCTAGCGGTATCCTCGGCCTGCTGCACGATGCGCGCGAGCGGCTACGCCGACCCTTCGCTGGCAGGTCTTGAGTATGACAGCCGATACACTGCTCCAGGTGTCTGGGTTGGGCAAAAGATTTGGCGGTTTCGTGGCCCTGGAGTCGATCGAACTGGCAGTTGCCGAGAGGGAGCGCGTGGGTCTCATTGGACCCAATGGCTCCGGCAAGAGCACGCTCGTCAACTGCATGTGCGGCACGCTGCGCCATGAGATGGGGAGCGTGCGCTTTGCCGGCCAAATACTGGACGGGCTATCCGCGCATGAACGCACCCGCCTGGGTCTGGCGCGCAGTTTCCAACTGCCGCGGCCATTCAATACCCTTTCGCTCGCCGATAACCTGCGGGTACCGCTGCTCTACAGCGGCCGCCACGGCGCGCAACCGATCGACGCGCGATGCATCGAGTTGCTGCACATGGTCGGACTGGCGGACAAGTCCGATCGTCTGCCACGCGATCTGACGCAGATCGAGATGCGCAAGCTGGAACTCGCACGTGCCATGGCCGCGGACCCGCGCCTGCTGATTGCCGATGAAGCGATGGCCGGACTCTCGCATGCCGAAGTGGACGACATTCTGTCGCTGCTGATCCGGCTCAATGAGCAGGGGGTTACGGTCATCCTGATCGAGCACATCATGCGCGCAGTCATGCATTTCTCGCAGCGCCTTGTCGTGCTGGTCGCAGGTCGCAAAATCGCCGATGGCGACCCCACCGAGGTGGTGCGCGACCCCGATGTCGTGCGGGCCTATCTTGGCGAGTAGCCTCAGGATCTCAGGCCTCGACGCCGGCTATGGCTCGGTCAGGGTGCTGCATGATGTTTCCCTGACCGTTGGGGCCGGTGAGACGGTGGCCCTCCTTGGCACCAACGGCAACGGCAAGAGCACGCTGCTCAAATGCGTCATGGGGATTGTGCGGCCATCAGGCGGCAACGTCATTGCCGAGATCGACGGCACACGACATGAACTGATCGGACGCTCCACCGAGGCGATCGTTGAGCTTGGGATTGCCTTCGTTCCGGAGGGGCGACGACTGTTTCCCAAGCTCTCGGTCACCGAGAACCTGCTGTTGGGCGCGTTCCGCCGGCCGGCTCGCGCCACAATTGCGCGCAACCTCGAGTTCTGCTTCGAAACCTTCCCGCGGCTGAAGGAGCGCCGCCGGCAACTTGCGGGCAGTATGAGCGGCGGAGAGCAGCAGATGCTCGCGCTTGCACGTGCGCTGATGTCGGCACCCCGTATCCTGCTCATCGACGAGCCGTCTGTCGGGCTGGCGCCGCTGCTGGTTGCGCGGACGATCGATAAGGTCAAGGAGTTGAAGGAGAGTCACCAGCTCACAGTGCTGATGGCAGAGCAGAATTTTACCCAGGCCGTTCGGATCGCCGATCGGGGCTACGTTATTGTGCACGGGCGAATCGAATTCACCGGGAACTCCGCCACGGAGCTGAATGACAACGAGCTGATCCGGCAATTCTACCTTGGCGGCTGACCTTTGGGATGTCCAACATTTAAGCAAGCCAGTCTGTCCAACCCGCCCGGTCTGAGCTAAGCGGGCGCGAATGCGATCGGACGAGCAAAGCAAGACGGCTGCGCGCGCGTGGCTGCGGGGCGAGCAGCGTGCCGGCAACCGCGCAGCCCGGCCAATTGTGGGGCTTGGACTACTCGGCATCGCCATGGCGGTAGGCCAGGATTGGTGTGCGGCGAGCCTGCTCGCCGGCGCCCTGATCAATCGCCCGGGTAACCCACTTCCGCTGCTGGCCGGCTTTGGGACTTTGGCTCTGCTTCGGGCCGGCATTGTGGCCGTCAATGATGGGGCTGCCTTCAACCTAGGCGCTGTGGCGCGGCGGCGGCTCCGAACGGATGCACTCTCTCGCTTACTCCATGCCGGGCCGGCGCTGCTCCGAGCGCAGCATACCGGGGAGCTCACGACAACGGTGGTGGAACGTATCGAGGCGCTGGAAGGCCTTTATGCCCGCTGGCTGCCTGCTGCCGCACTTGCCATCGCCGGTCCCGCCCTGGTTGCGATAGCGGCGCTCCTGGCCAGCCCGATTTCTGCTCTCGTCATGCTGCTCTGTGGCTTGCTGGTGCCAGCGGCCATGGCATTCGCGGGCATCGGGGCCGCCGCAGCCTCGCGGAGCCAGTTTCTCGCTTTGGCGCGCCTGCAGGCGCGCTTCCTCGACCGGGTTCGGGGCATTGCCACGATCGTGCTGTACGGCCAGGCCGAAGCGGAAGCGACCTCACTTGCCGCCGCCGCCGATGAACTGCGCCGCCGGACGATGCGCGTGCTCCGCGTTGCCTTCCTGTCCTCTGCTGCACTGGATCTCGCGGCAGCGGCAGCGTTCGTTTTGCTCGTCCTGCATATGGCCGAGCAGTTGCTCGCAGGGCGCCTTGCTCATCCTGCCGTCGCACTGTTCGTGCTCCTGCTGGTTCCTGAATTCTTCGCTCCGCTGCGCGCGTTTGCCGCGGCCTATCAGGATCGCTTGCACGCAAGCGGCGCCGCTGACGCGCTGGCAGAGCTGCCGCCTTTGCCGGCGACGGCGCCACCGCGCGATGTCCGTACAGTGGCCGCCCGCGGCATTGCCGTGGCGTTCGAGAACGTCCATTTCGCCTGGGATCCGGCGCGTGGTCCGGCGCTGAATGGATTGTCATTTCGCGTGCCGGCAGGTGAGACCATGGTTCTGGCGGGGCCCTCGGGCGCGGGCAAGTCCACCGTCATCGAGATGCTCCTGGGCTTCATACGACCGGATCGTGGACGGGTGACGATCAACGGCGCCGACATCGCCGATCTTGTGCCGCAGGCGCTGGCGCGGCTGACCGGTTGGATCGGTCAGCGGCCTGTACTGTTCGCAGGCACGATACGCGACAACATCCGTTTCGCGCGTCCCGAGGCGACCGAAGAAGAAATAGAGGCCTCAGCAGAGAACGCGCGTGTCAAGGAATTCGGCGCCGCTCTACCCGATGGGCTCGACACCATCGTGGGTGAAGGCGGGTACGGACTGTCTGGTGGTCAGGCGCAGCGCGTGGCCATCGCCCGCGCCTTCCTGAAGAACGCCCCACTGCTGCTGCTCGACGAGCCGACTGCACATCTCGATCCAGCAACCGAAGCCGAGGTGCTGGATAGTCTTCGCCGCCTGGCGCTGGGTCGCACCGTGATCCTGGCCAGCCACTCCTCGGCTGCGCACGGCTTTGCCGGCCGCAGGCTCGATATCCGTGATGGCCAGGCCATTAAGGCGCGTGGCGCGGCATGAAGGACGTTCTGCGCATCCTCGGGCTATGGCGCGGCCGTGCAATCTGGCTCGTCGCCGGGACCATCGTATCACTTGCTGCATTGCTCGCGGGCATTGGCATGATGGCATTGGGTGGCACGATGGTCGCCCTGGCAGTCGCGACCGGGGTCCTGATTGCCCCAATGGCGCTCCGCGTATTCGGCATGGCGCGTGTGCTGCTGCGCTATTTCGAGCGCTTGTTGACGCACGACGCCACCTTCCGCGCGCTGGCGGACCTCAGAATTTGGTTCTTTCGCGGGATCGCGCGCAGCACGGCGGGTGGTCTGGGCTTCCGTCAGGCGGGCGACGTTCTCTCCCGCTTGGTTGCCGATATCGAATCTCTCGATGGGATCTACCTGCGCATCCTCGTGCCGCTCATCGGGG
>JBKPOG010000052.1:0-10769 GCA_046732975.1 Pseudomonadota bacterium | reverse complement strand
TGCATCGCCAGCTCGATCACTGTCGATCTGTGTGAGCCGGGCCATGTGCGCCGCGCCGCCGGGAAAAGCGGGACGCGCCACACCGTATTCCGCACCGGCGAGGTGCACGGCCGCGTTACCGACCGGGTCAAGGAAATCTGTCGTCTGGTCGGTCTCGCCGACAGCGCGATGGTCACCGAAAACCTGTGGGGCGAGCGCTGGTCGAAGCTGGTGACCAACGTGATGGGCAACGGACTGTCGGCCTGCACCGGGATGATCGGCAAGGAGATGGTGCAGAACGACTCGATCCGCCGCTTCTCATCGCGTCTCGGCAGCGAGGCAATCCGTGTCGGTCAGGCACTCGGCTATGAACTTGAGGAGATCATCCATCTCGATCCGGAGATCATCGCGCGCGCCGGTGAAGGCGACGCGGCCGCCACGAAGCAGTACGACGAACACCGGCTGGCCGAAGTCAGCAAGGGCGGCGGTGAGCACCGGCCCTCGATGGGCCAGGACATGGTGAAGGGGCGCCGCACCGAGATCGAGTTCCTCAATGGCCTGGTGGCGAAAAAGGGTGACGAGATCGGCATCGCCACACCGGCCAACGTGGTGCTGACCGACATCGTCAAGCGCGTGGAGAAGGGTGAGTTGAAGCCTGATCCGAAGCACATCACGGACCTGCGGCTGAATTGATGCCCCCATCGTCATGGCCGGCGCAGGCCGGCCACCCACATCTTTCCATTACGGACGCAGCAGACGTGGATGGCGGGGCCAAGCCCCGCCGTGACGATAAGAAGCGTTCGGCTATGATTCTTAGCTGAGCAACATGCGCGTGTTCACCCGTCTGCCGATGCATGACTGGAAGGCGACGGCGCAGGCTGCGCGCGATGCCGAGGCTGCCGGCTTTGATGCGGTCATGACCGTCGAACTGGGCCATGACGTGTTTGCACCGCTCGCCATCGCCGCCATGGCAACCGAGCGCGTCGAACTGACCCCGTCGGTCGCGGTGGCATTTCCGCGCAGCCCGACCGTGCTGGCGTCGCAGGCCTGGGACCTGCAGGCCAACTCGCGCGGCCGTTTCGTGCTTGGACTTGGCAGCCAGGTGAAGGGCCACAACGAGCGTCGCTTCGGCATCGCCTGGACGGCACCTGCCCCGCGCCTGCGCGACTATGTGCGAGCGCTGCGTGCGATCTGGCGCTGCTGGGAGATACGACAAAAACTCGACTTTCATAGTGAGCACTACACGCTCACGCTGATGACGCCCGACTTTTCTCCCGAGCCGACCGGACTGCCAATGGTGCCGGTGACGCTGGCCGCCGTCGGGGAAGCGATGCTGCGTGTCGCTGGCCAGGTCGCCGATGGCGTGCGCCTGCACCCGCTGTGCTCGCGCCGGTACTTGGAGGAAGTGTGCCTGCCGCAGATCGCTGTCGGCATGCAGAGAAGCGGCCGCAAGCGGGAGAACTTTGACGTGCATGGCGGCGGCTTCGTCGTCACGGGTCCGGATGAGGCTGCTGTCGCGCAGGGAATGGAGGCTGTGCGCCGCCGCATCGGCTTCTACGGCTCGACCCGCACCTACATGCCGATCCTTGCGTTGCATGGCCTGCAGGACCTTGGCCTGAAGCTGCACCGTATGTCCGTGGAAGGTCGCTGGGCCGAGATGGGCGCGCAAATCTCCGACGACGTCGTCCGCATCTTCGCGGCCTGCGGCAGTTATTCTGAGATTCCCGCCGCCATCGAGCAGCGCTTCGGCGATGCGGCTGATTCGATCGATCTGGATTTTCCGGCCGGCGCACCAATCGGGCTGCGCCGTGAGGTCCTGGCCGACATCCAGCCCATTCCTCACCGGTTCTCCGGGTTCCGTCCCGACTGGTAGTCTTCCCTGCCGTCGTGGCAGAGTGGCCCCCAGCCACAGGAGACGCACCATGCCGGCGCGTACAGGACGCCAGTACCTGAACGGACTGCGGGAGCAGCAGCGGGAAGTCTGGATCGGCGGCGAGCGCGTCAAGGACGTCACCACGCATCCCGGCCTGGCCGGCGGTGCACGTGCCATCGCCGCACTCTACGACATGCAGTGCGATCCCAAGTACCACGATGAGATGACCTACACGTCGCCGACCACCGGCGATCGCGTCGGACTCTCGTTCATCAACCCGCGCACGCGTGAAGAACTGGAAGCGCGCCGGGTCATGATGCTGAACTGGGCGCGCTCGACCTGTGGCATGATGGGCCGCTCGCCCGATTTCATGAACGTGACGCTTGCCGCCTGGGGCGCCGCAGCCGAGTACTTTGCTGGCGGAAAAGGCGGCCGACCGGAGTTCGCGCAGAACGTCAGACGCTACTACGAGTTTATCCGCGAGAATGACATCGTCCTCACCCACTCGCTGATCAACCTACAGCGCAGCCGCAATGTGAGCGCGCGCTACAACCTGCAGGAAGGCACCGCACTGCAGGCGATCCGCGAAAACAGCCGCGGCATCATTGTGCGCGGTGCACGGGTTCTGGCGACGCTCGGCCCGATTTCCGACGAGATCGCCGTCTATTCGCCGCGGCTTGGCCAGTACAGCGAGGGGCACAGCCCGTTCGCCCTTGCCTTCTCGATCCCCTGCGGCACACCAGGGCTGCGCTTCCTCTGCCGCGACAGCTTCGATCTCGGTCGCTCGCATTTCGACCATCCGCTCGCCTCGCGCTTCGAAGAAATGGACTGCATCGTGTTCTTCGACGATGTCGAGGTGCCGTGGGAGCGGATGTTCCTCTACGGCGATGTCGACCTGCTCAACGGCGCCGCGGCCGGCACGCACTACTCGGCGCATTCCTCGCATCAGGGTGCGGCGAAGAACCTCGCCAAGTGCGAACTCGTCCTAGGCCTTGCGCTGCTGATGACCGAGACGCTCGGCAACACGCACCTGCCGCACGTTGAGGAACGAATTGGCGAACTTATGCTGACAACCACACTGACCCGCGCGCTGATGCGCGCCGGGGAGGCGGATGCCAAGCTCGACGAATGGGGCGTGATGTGTCCCGACCCGGTGACGATCGAAAGCACCCGCAATCTGTTCATGACCGCCTATCCGCGGATGATCGAGATCCTGCAGTTGCTCGGCTCGTCCAGTTTCATGATCACGCCAAGCGAGGCAGACTTCAAAGGTCCATTGGCAGCCGATATCGAACAGTATCTCGCCACCGACAACACCACAGCCCGCGACCGGGTGCGGCTGTTCCGCCTGGCCTGGGACGTGGCCGGGAGCTCGTTCGGCAGTCGTCAGGTGCTGTATGAGCGCTTCTTCGCCTCTGACCCGTTGACACGCGCCCGCGCTCTGGCTGCGATGTATCCAAAGAACGAAGCAACGGAACGCGTGCTGGATTTCCTGAACAAGGAGGATGGACGGGTCGAGCCCGCCCATGACGACTGAAGAGGGCCGACGCCCGGAACCATATGGAGGACACTGTATGAGCTACCGACCGAAGCATCTCGGACACGTCAATCTATATGTGCGCAACGCCGAGAAGTCGCGCCAGTGGTATGAGGATGTGCTTGGGTTGCACACCTATCATTACCGTCCTGGCCGCGCTGCCTTCATGTCAGCGGACGAAGAGAAGTCGCACGAGATCGCGCTGATGGAACTCGGCGACGATGCGCCTCTGCAGTTGAAACGCCAGGTCGGGCTGAACCACGCCGCCTTCATGATGGAGAGCCTCGATGATCTTAAGGAGGCCTATGCCCGGCTGAAAGCTAAGGGCGTGAAGATCGACCACATCTCCGATCATGGGCTTTCCCTCGGCATCTACTTCCGTGATCCGGACGGCAACGGGCTCGAAGTCTCCTACGAGCTGCCGCGAGAAAAATGGCCGCGGCAGGAAGAGGTGTTCGCGCCGGACGTGGTGAACCTGGGCCTGTTCCCAGGACCGTGGGACGAAGAGATCGCGCGGCAGCGTGCCGCGGTGCCGGCGCAGTAGCGGCTAGAGCCAGCGCCTGAACCAACCGCCGGAAGCGACCGCGGGTCCCTAGCGTCGAGCCGTACACCACGAGCGCGGCGCTGAGCGCAAGGAAGAGCGTGGCCGGCGAACCACTAGCGCGCAGCGGCAGCCAGCCGCCGCCGACGGTGACGAACAGTCGCAGCATGCCGGCAAGCAGCGGCCAGAATAGGCGGCCCCAGTCGTGCGCAGACACACCGTGCTTGTCTCCAGCATTTTCGGGTCATGTCCGAACAGGCCGAGCCACGCCGCCGGCCAGATCGCAGCTGTTACTCCCACGGCCTCGGTCGAGGATTGTGCACGCTCTGCAGCGCAGACGCTGCGGCCGTAACGCTCACGCCGGCCTGACCTCCGAAGTTACTATTATCACGATAGTTACCTCGGGGCGAAGCGTCAATGGCCGGGCCGCCATTGCTCTGTGTGCGGCGGGCAGTGAACATCCGACTCATGCCATTCGGTCCGGATCTCTTCGAACTCGGCCACGCCCACATGAAGATCGCCCACGAGATGATCCTCGGTGGCGCACTGCTGGGCGCGTTGAGCGTGCTTGCCGGCCTGTTGTCCCGACGGGTCGGCGCGCCGGTGCTGCTGGTTTTCCTCGCACTTGGAATGCTGGCCGGCGAGGACGGTCCCGGGGGAATTCCTTACGGCGATTTTTCCTCGGCCTACCTGATCGGCAGCGTGGCGCTTGCCGTTATCCTGCTGCAGGGCGGACTGCAAACCACCCCGTCGATGCTGCGCCTTGCCGGATGGCCGGCGCTCGCACTCGCAGTCATTGGCGTCGGAGTGACCGCGGTATGTGTTGGCGCGGCGGTGTCAGCGCTGACGGGCACGCCATTCGCGAAGGCGATGCTGGTCGGTGCTGCCGTAGCGCCAACCGACGCCGCCGCCGTCGCGGCTTTGCTCGGACGCACTCATGTCGCGCTGCCTGAACGCATTACCGCACTGTTGGAGGTGGAGTCGGGGCTCAACGATCCGATGTCGATCTTCCTGACTGTTTTCGTGATCCACGCCATAATCAACCCGGCCGCAGTCACCCTGTCTGGTGGGGTAACACTGTTCTTGCACGAGATGGTCGGCGGGATGCTACTGGGCCTGGGTGGCGGTTGGCTGCTCGCGTTGGCACTGCGCAACCTGCCATTGGAAGTTCCAACCGCAATGGTGCTTGTGCTGACAGTCGGCCTTGCGGTCTTTGGCCTTGCTCAGGTCCTCGGGACCAGTGGCTTTCTAGCGATCTATCTCGTTGGCATCATGGTCGGTGCAACGAGTTACCCTGGCGAACAGGCGCTCGCCAACTTCTTCGATGGCGTTGGATGGCTGGCGCAGATCGTGCTGTTCCTCATGCTGGGACTGCTGGTCACGCCACACGATCTGCTGCCTTCGATTCCCACTGGTATCGTCATTGCCCTCGTGCTGATCGTGGTCGCACGCCCGCTGGCGACGTTCGCCTGCCTGTCGCCGTTCCGCTTCAACTGGCGCGAGTCGGCGTTCGCCTCGTGGGTCGGTCTGCGCGGCGCGGCGCCGATCTTCATCAGCTTCATCCCGGCGCTCGCCGACCCAGTGCGCGACCAGAAACTGTTCTCCGGCGTTTTCGTTGTGGTGGTCGTGTCACTTGTCATTCAAGGCTGGACGATCGGTGCTGCAGCACGGCTGTTGGGCTTTGCTACAGCCCCGCACAGCGCAAAGGCCAAGACGGGCTCGCTTTGACCTACCTCGCCAAGCCGGCGCTGCCCGCCGGGACGGCATAAAAGTTCATCGTCAGCGACACGCAGGTGTAATAGCCCATCAGCACGATCATGTCGGTGATGCTCTCGTGCCCCAGCACCTTCACCGCACGATCGTACAATCCTTGCGGCACGATGCGCTCCGATGCCAGCGCCATGGCGCATTCGTAGACGCATTGCTCCCGCGCGTCGGTGAATGATGTCGGCAATCCTGCGATAATCGCCTCCACCGACGCGGCCGGCAGGCCAACTTCCTTGCCGCGCTTCTCGTGCGCGTTGTTCGGATAGGCGGAATGCCACTTGCTGGTGATCACCACAACAGCGATCTCGCGCTCGCGCTCGCTCAGCGAAGAAGCACCAGGCGTGAAATGCTGCCCGAGTGGCTCCGCGGCATGCACCAGCTTCGGATTGTGCACCCAGACCTTGTACGGTCCAGGCAGCCGGCCGCGCGGCCCGTCGACCAGGAAGCGATAGCCCTCCTGCTGTTCCGGCGTCATGCGATCGAACGGGATTTCGGCGTAGCGGCCAAAGCTCGATGTGTCGGCCATTCTTGCGTTTCCTTCTCCTGACACGGCAGGATATGGCCGATGACGCTCATGCGGTCCAGGCGTGCTGTTCTGTCACTCGGGGTCCTGTTCGCCACGCCGGCGCTTTCCGTTGCCTTCGGCAAGCCCGAGGATACTCAGTCAGGCACATCGCTCGCCGGTCAGCTACTGGTAGCCGAGCCCGAGATGGGCGATCCGCGCTTTGCCAAGGCGGTCATCCTGATGGTGCAGCACGACCAGAAGGGAGCGCTCGGGATCGTGATCAATCGACCTGTTGATGAGGTTCCCGTTGCGAAGTTGCTGGACGCACTCGGCATCGACAGCAAAGATAGCAACGGGCGCGTCCGCTTGTTCGCCGGTGGACCGGTGCAGCCGGAAGTCGGAGTTATCGTTCACACGGCGGAATATCGCCGCACCGGAACCATAAACATCGACGGCCGCGTGGCGATGACGACAGATCCGCAGGTGCTGCGCGACATCGGCCACCACGAAGGACCGCGACAAAGCCTTGTGGCCTTCGGCTATGCCGGTTGGGGCCCCGGGCAACTTGAAGGCGAGTTGATATTGCGCGGTTGGTTCACCATGCCGGAAGATCCGACACTCGTGTTCGATTTCGAACGGGAAAAGCTGTGGGACGAGACCATGAAGCGACGCACGATCCCGCTCTGACCATGCGCAGCATCACCGCTTACACCGACTACAAGAGCCCGTATGCCTATCTGGCGAAGGACCTCACTTACGCACTGGAGCGCGATCTTGCGGTGCGCGTCGAATGGCTGCCCTACGTGCTCGATATCCCGGCCTATCTTGGCTCGGCGCGCGTCGATGCAGAGGGGCGCGTGCTGGAGGAGAACCGCAACGCGCACCAATGGCGCCGCGTTCGCTACAGCTACATGGATTGTCGTCGCCAGGCGCGCAAACGCGGGCTGGTGATCCGCGGACCACAGAAGATCTGGGATTCATCGCTCGCCGCGGCAGGCATGCTGTTCGCCAAGCGAGCCGGCGATGCGGTGTTTCGGCGCTACCACGACAGCGTGTTCGAACGCTTTTGGAAGCGCGAGCTGGATATCGAGGACGCCGTGATTATCGGCAACGTGCTTGCAGAAGCCGGCGCCGATGCGGCTGCGTTCGCCAAGCAGGCGCCGCCACTACGCGAAGAAGTTGTGACGCTCAGCCAAGCGGCAGAGGAACGCGGCGTGTTTGGTGTGCCCAGCTTCATCGTCGATGGCGAGCTGTTCTGGGGCAGCGAGCATCTGCCAGACATCCGCGCTATGCTCTCGGCCTGACGCAGCGGGGGGAATATCATGCGTGCAGCGATCTTTCGCCACGGCGACTTCGTCGTGGACTCGATCGGGGACCCTAGGCCGGCCTCGGGGCAGGTGCTGGTGAAGACGTTATGCTGCGGCATCTGCGGCACCGATCTGCACGCGGCGAAATTCACCGATCAGTTCATCGAGCGCTCGCGCCGCGCCGGCGGACGTTGGCCGATGGACCCATCACGCGACGTCGTGTTCGGCCACGAATTCTGCTGCGAGATCGTCGAGCACGGCGCCGGCACCGAGAAGCGGCTGAAGCCGGGAACGTTGGTTTGCTCGATGCCGATGACAATAGCCGATGCCACCGTGCAGGGCATCGGTTATTCCAACGATATTGCCGGCGGATTCGCCCAGTATATGCCTCTAGCGGAGCGAATGCTGCTGCCGGTGCCGAATGGACTGCCGGCCGACAAGGCCGCGCTAACCGAGCCGATCGCTGTGGGTTGGCACGCGGTGCAGAAGGCGCGCCTGGCGGCGGATGACGTGCCGCTGGTGATCGGCTGCGGGCCGGTCGGACTGTCGGTGATCGCCGCACTTAGAATTAGCAACGCGCATCCGATCATCGCCGCAGATTTTTCGTCCGGCCGACGCGCACTGGCGCAGCAGATGGGCGCCGAGATCGTGATCGATCCTGGCGCGACCTCGCCTTACCAGTCCTGGAAGGATGTCGCGACGCCGATCGGCTATGACGGCAGCCGCTATGCCCAGTTATTCGGCAGCGGTCCCAAGCAGCGACCTGCGGTGATGTTCGAATGTGTCGGTGTCCCCGGTGTCATCCAGCAGATCATCGACGGCGCACCGACTGATGCACGCATTGTGGTGGTCGGCGTCTGCATGGAGACCGATCGGTTCGAACCGTTCTTCGGCATCATCAAACAGCTGAACATCCAGTTCGTGCTGGCCTATACCGGCGTGGAGTTTGCCCAGAGCCTGCATCATATCGCCGAAGGCAAGGTGGACGTGACGCCGCTGATCACCGGCCACGTGGGATTGGATGGTGTGAAGGGCGCATTCGCCGAACTGGCCAATCCGGAAAAGCATGCCAAGATCATGGTCCAGCCCTGGGAGTAGCCCCTCGGGAGAAGCAAGATGCCGAACAAAGTGTGGCTCTACGCCAATGTCGGGCCGGAGCTGACGCAGTACGATGTCGATGTGGACGCGGCGACGTTGACGCGCCGCGATACCGTCAGCCTGCCGGCGAATGTACAATATGCCTGGCCGCATGCGTCGCGGCAGTTCCTCTATGTCGCGACAAGCGACAGCGCGTCCGGTATGGGGCCGGCGGGTACCAACCATCACGTGACAACATTGCGCATCGATGGTGCAACGGGTGCGCTCAGCCAACATGGTGCATCGATCCCATTGCCGACGCGGCCAATCCATATGGCAACAGATATTCCATCGCGCCATATTTTGGTGGCGTTCAACAACCCCAGCGCGATCCGCGTCTATCGGGTCAATGCCGATGGCACTGCGGGTGACGAGGTTGCGCAGCATGGTGGGCTCGATGCGGGCATCTTCGCCCATCAGGTGCGTGCAACGCCGGACAACCGGCAGGTCATTCTGGTCTGCCGTGGCCACGACGCGGCCGACGGCAAGCCGGAAGAACCAGGTGCGCTGAAGCTGTTCGACTTCAGCGAGGGTGTGCTGAGCAACGGAATGTCGATTGCACCCGATGGGGGCTACGGCTTCGGGCCGCGGCATTTGGATTTTCATCCGTCGCAGCCTTGGGTCTATGTGTCGCTAGAACGGCAGAACGCGCTCGATCTGTTCGATCGGACAGATGGCACGCTGTCGCCCACGCCGCGGTATCGCAAGCCGGCGCTGGGGCGTTCACCGGTTGGTCGCCAGGCGGTCGGCACCGTGCACGTGCATCCTAATGGCCGGATTGTCTATGTCGCCAATCGCTCCGCCAATGCGGCGGGCGAGAACTCGCTGGCGGTATATGCGATCGATCAGACCAGCGGCGAACCAAACCTGATCCAGCACATCGAATCGCACGGCGTGCATCCGCGAACATTCCACATCGATCCCAGCGGTCGACTGATGGCGGTGGCGCACATCACCGGCGCCGCGCTGTCGCTGTTTCGCATCGCCGCCGACGGCAAGCTGGAGTTCGCGCGCAGTTACGATATCGATGTCGGCAATCGCACCATGTGGTGGATGGGAATGGTGGAGCAGCCATGAAATTCGGTGCCTCGATGTTCTTTACCGACTACTCGATGACCCCGGCGGAGCTCGCGGTCGCGCTGGAGCAGCGCGGCTTCGAAATCGTCTGGGCGCCGGAGCATTCGCACATCCCGCTGTCGCGCAAGACGCCGTTCATCATCGGTGGCGATCTGCCAAAGCGCTACTATGACGCGATGGACCCGTTCGTCACGCTCAGCATGGCGGCAGCGGCGACGAAGACGCTGAAGATCGGCACTGGTGTCTGCCTGATTGCACAGCGCGACCCGATCCAGACGGCAAAGCTGGTCGCCTCGATCGACCAGGTGTCCGGCGGCCGCTTCGTGTTCGGCGTCGGCAACGGCTGGAACCAGGACGAGATGGAGAACCACGGCACCGACTTCAAAACGCGCCACAAGCTGGCGCGCGAACGCATCGAGGCGATGAAGGCGATCTGGACGCAGGACAGCGCCGAGTATCACGGCGAGTTCGTCAACTTCGATCCGATGCAGGCCTGGCCGAAGCCGGTGCAGAAGCCGCATCCGCCGATCCTGGTGGGCGGCGCGTTCCCCTACAGCGCGCGGCGCGCCGTGCGTTACGGCGATGGCTGGATGCCGCAGATCACTGCCGGATCGCCCACACCGCTGACCGACCTGATCCCGCGATTTCGCCAGATGGCAGCCGAGGCGGGACGCGATCCGAAGGCGTTCGATATTTCCATCGGTGGCCAGGCCGAGGATGCCGAGCTCATCAAGCGCTATCAGGATCTTGGGGTGAACCGCATATCCGTCAGTCTGCCGTCGGAGTCCGCCGAGACCATATTGCCGGTGCTGGACCGATGGGTGGCGATCATGCGTGCGGTGAACGGATAGCCTGCCACACACGGTATGGCGTCGCCGGACCATCGAACTGCGTGACGCCAAGTGGCGCGAGCGCATCGACAATGGCGTTGTGGATGGCGGGCAGCATGGCGACGGCGCCCGCCTCGCCGCAGCCTTTCACACCCAGCGGATTGGTGGTGCAGCGCGTAGCGTTGAACTCCAGATGGAACGACGGCAGGTCGTCGG
>JBKPOG010000051.1:0-17937 GCA_046732975.1 Pseudomonadota bacterium | reverse complement strand
CGAAGGGGACGCGCAGGCGTCCGGTTCCGATGCCGCTCGCGCGGCGGCCAATACCGCGTCCTGCAGGTATGCGCGCGTCATAGGCATATCGTTGGCAGCGATTGTACCGTTGGCGCGCAGTCGCGCCGCCCGAAAGTCCGTTTGCAACACGCTCAGCCCTTGCTGTTGAACTACCCAGTTCAGGAAACGTTCAGCATGCATCATCCCGATGGCCATGCAGCCGGCTTCCAGGCGGCTGATCCGGGTCGCGTAAACCTTCGCAGCGTAACCGGTGCAGAAGGCGAAGCGGTCATTCAAACCACCCCAACTCTGCCAGGCAGGCACAACCATATCGGCCTGGCCTGCTAGCAGCGGCAGCAGATGATTCTCGATACCGAGAGTATCCAGGTAAACCAGATCAGGACGCAGGAGCAACACAGCATCGTCGGGCTGCACGCCAAGCAGCTCCAACAGCGACCACAGGCGGTCAAGGCTCCGCAGCTGATGACACAAATTGGCGAGACTTCGGTAATGATCGCCGAACGCATCGGGAAAGCAGCGGCCTATTTCCCATTCGCGGGAGATGGTGTCATGCCGTTGCGGCTCGACCCAGCTGAGCTCCAAATCCAGCAGCGCGCCTTCGTTGCGGTCAGGTACAATTGTGGCCTCACCGGATCGTGGATTATCGATGGAGTCGGGGAGGTTGAAGTGGCCTGCCCGCAGTGTTGTGATTCCGGCAGCGGCTAATGGCTCGTAGAACCCCGTCCGTATCGATTCTACCGTTTGCCTGACCGAACGAGTGAGTCCAAAGAAGCCCACAAAACAGCGCACGCTACTATCTCCGCGTCAAGCGCGTCATCGGTAGTAGTGCCAGGACTTATTTAACTAAACATTGAAAATGCCACCTGGTGAACGTTGATTACTTTCTAGAGCTTGCCAGTGCGGTCCCGCGTGGGCTGCACGTGTTCATGTTGTTTCGCTGCCTTGCTGCCCGCTCCCACCCGGCGCTGGGCCAATCTTTGTCTGCGCCCACCGCTGATACGCCTCGAGCTGCCGCTGACTCGGAATCGACGTCGTGATCGCCCCGCTCGCGCTCCGGAATTCGATGACCACCAACCCGAGCGCCGCGTCCAATCGAAGGGTCGGATTGAGCACCGGATGAGCGGGGATAGCCACAGGAGCCCGCTCAGCAGCCGGAGACTTCTGCTCGATGGAGGGGGCGCTGCCCGCGCCCACCGATGCGACCATTGGAAGGGAGATGTCGTTCGGCATAAGAAATCGCCCAGAACATCGCGCCCTTCTGGCGCCCGGGACCTGTGTTGATCTTGCGCACACCCGCGTAAAGATCTGGTTAAGTCCCCCGCACCAGCGCGATCGCCTCGACCTCCGCCGCAATCCCCCGCGGCAGGCTCCCCAGCCCCACCGCCGAGCGCGCCGGTCGTCCGCCTTCGCCCAGCACCTGCACGAACAGGTCGGTGCAGCCGTTGATCACCTCAGGCTGCTGACCGAAGTCGGGGACCGCATTCACCATCCCCAGCACCTTCAGCACCCCCTCCACACGCTCCAGCGTGCCAACAGCGGCAATCATGTTCACCAGCAGGTTCAGCCCGCACAACTTCGCCGCCTCGTATCCCTGCTCCACCGTCAGATCGGCACCGAGCTTGCCGGTGATCATCGTCTCGTCCGCGCGCCGAGGTCCCACCCCAGACAGGAACAGCAGGTTGCCGGCGAGCCTGAACGGCACATAGTTGCCGATCGGCTTCGGCGGCGAGGGCAGAGTAAGACCAAGATCAGCCAGGCGTTGGTCGGCGCTCATCGCATATCTCCTTCCAGTAGGCGCATCAGGTCGCCGATGTCGCCCAGCGCCTCGATCCGGCTCAGCCGGTCGAACAGCGGTCCCACCTTGTCGCGCTCCAGCGATCGCAGCGCGCAGTCGGAAAATTTCTCCCACAGTTCCTCGACAGTCATCGGCGTTCCACCAGGCCCGCGACGCTCAAAATCATCCAGCCGAGACGCCAAGCGCTGGCCATCGCGCGTGGTCACCACCACCTCGGCGCCCCATTGCAGCGGCGAGTCGTCCGCCATCTCCGGATGCGGCCGCGCCCGCGTCCGCGCCATCAGCTCGCGGATCGTCGGATCGAACTGCGCTTCTCCTTCGAAGTGCTCCAGCCGCACTGCGCGATCTGCCAAAGCGCGCGCCACCACGTATTGTATGCTGAACTTCGCAGCCAACGGTGTGCGAGGATCGGGATTGTCGGTGTGCGGCAGGCGGCGCGGATGCGGCATGATCTCGATCATCTCCACCCGCTCCGGCGTCAGGTCGTGCGTACGTGCCAGATGCACCATGCGATTGATCGACGCATGCGCGGAGCCACAGCATGGATACGGCTTCAGTCCCGGCTCCCCACCGCCCTCCACCTCCAGCGGTGCATACCAGTCCGCCAGCATGCGCTCGATATCATAGGTTCCAGGCCCGTTGAACACGTCCAGGAAGCCCTGCCGCGCCTCCAGCGCTGCCGGATTGGCAGTGAAGCCTTCGCGCGCCATTAAGGCGGCGAACAATCCATTGCGCACCGCATGGCCGACATGCAGCGGCTTGGTCATTGTGCCAAAATTTGCCTTCAGCCCCGACGCCAGCGACGCCGCCAGGCCGATCGCCACGGCAGTCTGTTCTGAGGAGAACCGCAGCAGCCGTGCCGCCGCCGCGACGGTGCCAAAGATCCCCAAAGTGGCAGTCGGATGCCAACCCTTATCGTAGTGATGGAAATGCACGCCGCGCGCTATGCGGCATTCCGTCTCGAACCCGACGACATAGGCCAGTGCAAGGTCGCGCCCATTCGCGCCGATCAACTCTGCTAGTGCCAGCATCGCTGGGATCAGCATCACCGAGGGATGTCCACCAAGCACGCCGGATACATCATCGTAGTCGAGTGCGTGCGACGCGGTACCATTGACCAGTGCGGCATCCAGCGGGCTGGTGCGCCGATGGCTGGCGAAGATCAGTGATGGGCCAGACGCCGCGGCAATCCCCGGCACACGCACCAGAATGCGCGGCCCGTCTTCCACGATGCCGGCCAGCGTCACACCCGCCGTGTCGATGAAGGCGGCCCGCGTCCACTCCAGCGCCGTCGGAGTCAGGTCTTCATAGCGCAGCCCGTGGATGCGTTCCGCGATCGCTTGTGCAAGCGCCATGGAAAGGGTCCCTCCCCTCCCCCTAACCCCCTCCCGAGAGGGGAGGGGGAAACGGGGCCGGGCTTAATGCAATCCGTAGAAACCCTTGGCTCCGCCCGCCATCACCTGACTGACTGTCTCCGCAGGCTTGTCCTTGATCAGGTCACGCACCATCCGCGGTGCACCCGGAAAGAAGCCGTCGGGATGCGGGTAGTCGGTCGCCCACAGCACCTTGTGCGGTCCGACATAATCCACCAGCGCGTGCAGGCAGTGCTCGACAGGTTCGAAAGCGATCCAGCAATTGCGCTGGAACAGCTCCGACGGCTTGGTCTTAAGCCCGGAATCGTTGAACCCCTTGTCGTCGAAGTGCCGGTCCATGCGATCCAGCCAGCCTGCGATCCAACCACCACCCGATTCCAGGAACGCGATGCGCACCTTCGGATGGCGTTCACAGACGCCGCCCCAGATCACCGCCATGCAGGCCAGCATCATCTCCATCGTGTGGGTGATGATATGGCGCGCACCACGTTCCTCGAAGCGGTCCATGCCGACCTGCATCATCCCGCTGTTGCCGCCTTCGTGGAACCCGACCGACATGTCGAGCTCTTCAACCATCGTCCAGAACTTCTCGTAGTTCGGATGATGGATCATCTTGTTGTTGTATGGATTGGGCCGCAGGAACACGCCGCGGAAGCCCAACTTCTCGCGCGCGTAGCGCATCTCCTCGATGGCCAGATCCGTATCTTGCATCGGGATCATTGCCACGCCGAACAGTCGATCTGGATATGGCTTGCAGTAGTCGGCAAGCCAACGGTTATAGGCGCGCGACATCGCCGCAGCGGTTGGGGGATCCTGCACCGCTCCGGCAAACAGGCCGATGCTGGGATACAGAAATGCCGCATCGATGCCGTCCATGTCCATGTCAGGAATTCGCGCATGCGGATCAAACCCGCCCTTGCGCCCCTGCTCGTATTCCATCGCATCGTCCACCACGGTGCCGTCGCGGGCACCGACACCGCCCAGGGCGCCGAGGCCCTTCTTGCTGCCCAGCACCTGCTCGCCGACCTGCAGGCGCTGTTTGCCATCCGCGTCGCGAATGAGCCGCGGCGCAAGATCGCGATATTTCGGCTCGATGTAGTCAGTCCAGAGGTTCAGCGGCTCAAGGATATGTCCATCGGCATCGATCACGTTGTACGCGCGGGTCATGGTCGTTCTCCCTTTCAGTGCTTGATCCACTCCTTCATGTAGCGAGTGTAGCAGTCGCGCTCGCCGGGCATCTTTGGCCAGCCGGCGAGCAACCGCGCGGTGGCCAGCAGCAGCCGGTCGCGCAGATGGGTGGAATTGTGGCCGTACTCTTCGAACGTCGAATGACTGATCTTCTGGTTGTGCGGATCGTCCTGGAACTTGCACGCGGTCACCGCGAGGCTGGCCAGCAATCTGTCGCGATCGGCACCGGTTTGCAGATACGCGTTCGCGACCGACGTCGCGCGCGCAAAGTCGAACGCCATGATCGCGTCGTCCTGCTCGCGGAGCAAAGCCTCCGGCGTGCGACCGGACAGGTCATTCGCGACAAATTCCTGCTCGATCACCGAGCTGAACAGCTTATTGGCGCGCGCTGCATCGTTGACGAAGTGCGCCATCAGATAGATCACCCGCGGCTGATACGGATTGTCCGACGTGCGGATCCAGTAGTTGGCCGTATTGCAATAGTCGAATGGGTGCTGGCCTTCGGTGAACTTGCGGGGGATTGTCGTCCGAAGCACAAGTTCTGCGGCACCCACCTGGATCGCATCGCCCAGGCTGCGCAGCGAGACGCCGTTGCGGAAATGTGTCGTGATAGTGTCCCAAACGGTCTGCGCGTCGGCTTCCATCAGCAGCCGCACCATGCCCTCGACCTGCTGCGGCGTCAGCTTCGTCCTGTTAGTCTGCTTCAGAGTCTTGCCGGCGTGCTCCGGAAACGCCTCGGTCAGGGTCACGCAGGCAGCATCGTACAGCGAGTAGTACAACGGTCCCACCGCCATATCGGGAACGCCGGTATAATAGACACCGTGCGCGCGATCCCAGCCGATATAGTCGGCCAGGTCCACAACCGCGCGTGCGCGCAAAGCCTTGTGCCCGGTGTTGCGCGCCTTGCGACCCATCACCGTGTCCTGCAGGTCGATCAGTCCCAGGAACAGCAACTGGTCGCGCAGTTTTGCCCGCGCGGTTCCGTCGGCGGCAAGTCCGAGGAACAGCCCATACGACCGCTTCACGTCCCCGCTCATCGTTGCGACCATGTGCGAATGCAGACGTTGATCAAGCGTGCCTGATTCGATGATCGGTTCCTGATCCTGGTTCCACACCACCGGCCCGTAGCTCGGCGGTAACACATCCATGCCCTTCATGGTCGCATAGCGGCCAGGGTACTTGCCCAGCAACTGATTCCAGATATCCAGGCCAGCGGGAATGTACCAAACACTCTGCAGCATCCCCAGTATGCGATACTCTTCCGGCAGAAAGCGCGTCAGGTCCGCCGAAGTGCGCAGGCCAAGGATGGTGTGGTCGTTGTTGATCAACGTGATCTGTCCGTCTCGCACATCGACATGATTGGGAACCTGCACGAACGGAGCCTCGGCTTCCGTCACGAGGCTCAGCGCGTCGCCCATGCTGCGTCCATCACGCCGTACCAGGTCAAAGAACAGTTCCGCGGTGCGGGGTTGATCGCGTTGCAGGATGGCATCAGTGAACGCATCGACAGCCTTGTCCTTGCGGATGTCGTCGCGGCTTTGCAGCATGGACTTCCTCGCTTCTTCGGTGGCGGCTACTCGCCAGTAGCCTAGCGCCGGGAGGAAGCCGGCGTAAAGCGACGGCTAGCCGAGCCGCCGCCGGTACAGCGAGATGAGTCGCTCCCAATGCCGTTCCGCAGCCGGTTTATCGTAGCACCAGCGTTGCGGGAATGCGAAGCCATGGTGGACACCGGGCTGCAGCTCGATCTCACCGGCGCAGCCTGCGCGCTCGAATAATCCGCGCAGCTCTTCGACCATCGGCAACGGCGCAAGTTCATCGTGTTCAGCACAAGAAATGTACAGCTCGCCTTGGACCTTGCCGAGATTGCAATGCGGACTCTCTTCCGCATCGTTCACTAGCCAGGTGCCATAGTAGGAGGCAGCGGCCGTCACGCGATCGGGATAGCGCGCCGCGGCTGCGAGCGCGTACGGACCGCTCATGCAGTAGCCGTGCGCGCCCACTGCGCCTTTTTTCACCGCATCCTGCTGATCAACGAACGCCAGCATCGATGCGATATCGTCCATCACGGGCGGTATCGTCATCTTGGTCCGCACCGCACGCATCCGTTGATGCTCGGCACTCCCATGCTCCAGCACGTCCGGCCCGTAAATCGTGTCGCGTCCTGCGCGGTAATACAGGTTCGGCAGCAGCACATAGTAGCCGACCGTGCATAGACGACGCGCCATGTCGCGCAGTTCTTCACGAACACCCGGCGCATCCATCAGCAGGAACACGGCGGGATGTTGACCCCGGTCAGGATGGCAGATGAATGTCTCCATCGCGCCCGCGTTGGTTTCTATGTCCAGCGTCTGCTCGATCATTGGCCCTTACTCCGGTTGGCATCCGATCAAAGTGGACAAGGCACGCGAGGCTATCGTCAAGCTTGACGACTGACACGTGACGCAGGTCCGCGTCGCGGCCGATTGACGCACGCACCGTCGCCACGACACGATCGCCTTGGCGTGGTGCGATTGCTGCCGGCCTCCGCTCGGCAATCGAGTACTGCGACTTCCAGCTCTACGCCGCGCTCGCGGTCTCGATCGACCCACTGTTGTTTCCCAATCAGTCACCGGAAGCCGCTTGCTCTCCACTGATGGATGCGCCGGCCGGAACGCTGACCACGGCGGAAAATGTCACCGCCGGTCTCTTCAGTGTCATTCGCGCATTGCCGTACGGCACCTGCACGGGGGACGCGTGCTGATTGCGGAAGATTGTTTCCCCAGCCTGCAATTCCTGCTGTCTGAACTGGCGCATCGCTTCGGCTTTGTGCTCGATACGGTGAGGCTGCGCCCAGGCGAAACTTACGTGCGCGATGAAGACTTTGTCCCGCGGCGGCAGGATGATGTCGGAGTGGCACTGCTGACGTGGGTGACCTCGACTGCATCGCATCGCTGCGGCGCACCTGGGCTATCGAGCACGGTCACCGCATGGGCAGCATCGTCGGTGTGAATATCACCCAGGGGGTCGGCGTCACACCATTCTCGGTCCGCGACGGCGCTGACTTTCATAGCAACATCGCTGAAATGGCTTTGTGGCGTCCCTAGTGCCCGCGTCATCTATGTCGCTCCGTCGTTGTTGTCGGACTGCCAGCCAGAATTCCACGGCTGGTTCAGCCGGGAGGATCCCTTCTCCTGGGACCTGACAAAGTTCCATTTCGCGGCAGACGCGCGACGCTTCAATCACGGCACGCCCTCGCTCGTGTCTTCAGTGGGATCGCTGCCGGGATTGCGCTGGCGTGCTTCGACGGGGCTCGATGCGATGACCGCGCACAACCGCCCCTTGGGGGAGAGGATTGTCGCTCATGCCCAGGGCCCTCGCTTGGCCAAATCTGGTTGATCAACCCGCAGATCGACGCGACGTCGAAGTAGCTCTGCTTAGCCCTCGAGGAACGCTGCCACAGTCGGCATTGCCTTCAGCCCCACCAGCTCCTCCGCAGTCGGCAATTTTGGACGGTCGCGCAGCGCATTCACCATGCACAGGAAGCCCAGCGGTTCGCCCTCGGTCGCGCGGAACTGGTGCCAGGTCCAGGACGGAATGGTGACGAGGTCGAACGGCTGCACGGGCCGCACCGCATCCCCAACCAGGCACGTACCGCGTCCGCGCAGGATCATCACGGCGTGCATATGTTCGTGCCGTTCCAGCGTGGAATAGCCACCGACCGCCATTTCAAAATAGCGCAGCTCGCAGCCAAGCTGCGGTTCCGCGAACAACACCTGACGCGAGATCGCCTTGAACGGCGCCGCCCCCTCCTCCTTGTAAGGCTGGCACGTCACCTCATCCCAACGGTAGTCGCGGAATGTGCGAAAAAGACTCTGCTGTTCGATGTCCATAGATCTTACCGATAGCTGTGTTGTGCGACCGCGCGCGTGAAGAGAGCGGTTTCTTCGGCCAGCCGCTCACGAGCGGCGAGCAGGCTGCCACCGATCAGCAACATTGCGTCAGCCCCGTAGAAGTCAAGCATCTCCGGCACGCGATCCAAGGTCATTCCCCCGGCGGGAACTGGCAGACTGGAGCGCACGCCGGTCCACGGCACTCGCGCCCTGTCGGCCAGGTGAAGGCACGTCTCGGGACTATAGCCGAACCTCGCCCCATAGGTGGGAAAGATCACCGCGTCGGCACCAAGCAGGCGGAACAGCTTGCCGATCAGCAGGTCCGGTGCGATGCGCGCCGCGCCGCCCATGGTCGGATGGGCGATGAAAGCGACCCCCGGATACTGCCGGACCAACGCCTGCATTGTCGCCCAACCCGCGATCATCGGCGCGATCAGCACGGTATCGATCCCGTGTGCCTGCGCTGTGTCGATCTGCCGCCGCATCATGTCGAGATCCCCCGACAAGCTGGGCGCATAACGTGTATCCCCGACGACGCCGGCGATTGCCGCGACGCGCGCGGCAAACGGCGAATATGCCTGGTCCGCCAGCCCATGGTCGTCCTTGATGAAGTCGATGCCGCCACCCGCGAATTGCGCCGCCAGTTCCGCCAGCCGCGCCGGCGTCACGCCCTGCGGCTTCAGCGCCGAGCAGGTGAGCGCGCGGCCAGCAGCGTGCGCGCGGTGGCGCAGCCCCTCAATTCCATGACGCGGCCCACCGAATGCCGAGGCGATATCCGGCGGTACCTCAACATCCAGCAGAAGCACATCCTCGTGCAGTGAGGTGTTGCCGTACACCATGTTCAGCAGCTGGCCGGCCTCCATCCCCGTCGTGGCGGTCGCCAGCCCGATTGTTGCGTCGTAAAGCCCGTTGCCCCGGTCCTCGATTGACTCGACCACCCCCACCACATCGCGCAGGATCTCCGCCTCTACGATGGCCGCGAGCGGCATCTCTACGCTCTGCTCAACCGCAATGGCCTGCGCCCGCGCCTCGATCGAGGCAGCATCCGACCGGATCCGGTATGTTACAACAAAACGCGTCGCGTCGTTCACTCTTTGCGCACCTCCACGTCAGAGTCCGGGGAAGCGATGGGCCGGCGATCTTGCCGAATCTGCATAGACCGTGACATTGCCATCGGCCAGCGTTTCGCAAACAAACATCACGAGACCCGGCGATGTCGCCCCTCCGCCTTCTCAGCCTCCCATCTGGCCTGCTTGCTATGCTCGCGGGCTGCATGTCGCCGGCTGAGCCTGATCCCCCACCGGTCACCAGAGGCCCGCCACTTGCCACCGCCAAGTTGGTGGACGGTACCTACAACGGCGTCGCGCAGTTGGCTTCGGGCTCCCCGGACTCCTGCGGCACACAGGACATCTTCAGCCTGCAGGTGCGCGCCAATGCGTTCCGATATGTACTCCAGCAGCCACAAGTGCCTTGGCGATCATCGCTCACCTTCACGGTCAGCATCGCACCCGATGGCTCTTTCGCCAGTAACTCGGGTGATGCCTACATCAAAGGCCAGGTGAGGCAAGGCCATATGCAGGGCCAGATTGTCGGCGGTGCGTGCGCCTTCAGCTTCGAGGCCGACAACACGGGGTCATTCTGAATGTCGGCTCGCACCCTGCGTGAGTTGCTGCAAGGCTGTTTGCGTCATTCGCGAACCTCTGTTGCCCTGTACCTGCTGCTCTCCGGCTGCTCTGGTGGGCCGGCCGTTCTGCTGGACACGCCAGCGGGGGTGACACCGATCTACACGCCGTCACCGGACATGCCAGGTGGTCTCGTTGCTCCGCCACCTGGCCTGGCAAACTCGCTTCCCCCGCCAGCGCGGCCGATCAATCGCAACGGCACCTACGCTGGGACCGCAGTGCCGCTCGACACCGGTGGTGGCATCTGTATGAGCAACCAGCAGGTCGGGAATTTCCAGGTGCGCGGTAACGCCGTTCGGTATGGCGGGTTTCGCGGGCACATCCAACCGGACGGCGGGCTGCAGATGGTGTACGGCCAGAACTGGATCATCGGCCAGTTCGAAGGTGCCGCATTCCACGGCCAGCTCGACCTGAACGGCCGCTTCAACGAGGAGGGCTGCACCTACATGCTCAGCCTTCAGCGCGTCGGCGGCTGATCACAGCAAAACCTCGGGGGAACCACAAAAATGAAGCATTGGACTGCCATTTGCGGCGCGGCTGCTACAGCGTTGCTCGGCCTCGCCGGCTGCTCAACGATGCAGACGCCCACTGCTCAGAGCATCCAGGGTCTGACCCCATCAGGCACTGTGGCGCTGACCGAAACCTTCGCCACCGGATATGGCGGCGGCAGCGGCACCCTAAACTTCAACGGCCAGAGCTATCCGTTCATCCTCATCGGCGCTGTGGTGGGCCCGGGTGGAGCGGAGAAGGTCACCGCGTCCGGCGAGGTCTACAAGCTCACCAAGGTCGGCGATTTTGGCGGCCGCTACACGCAGTCCAGTGGCGCAGCCGGACTGTCACGCGGCGGCACCGGTCAGCTTTGGCTGGAGAATGGTGCGGGAGTGATCATGCATCTCTACAGCCAGACCGAGGGCGTGCTGCTGTCACTCGGCAAGGAAGAGATTTTCATCCGGCTCAATCAGTAAGATTGCCAAGCCTCACATCGGCGACAGGAACGTGGCGAGCCACGACACCGAGCCGACCGGCTCATAACACCTTGGGTTGTTGAAGCTGAAAGCCTGGACCTGCCAATCCCACTCGTATTCATCAGGTCTGGGATTGCACGCAGCCACTGCCTCGAACGATCGAGCCTTCATGCAATCCGGGATCTGTTGTTCCTGTATAGCAGAATCGTCGAGATAGTACCTGGTGCGGCACTCATTCAGGGCGCTGCCCCTCGACTGATCTGCGCAGGCAGCGAGCACAATCGGCACTAGCAGAATTGCAAACCGGACCACGTTGACCCTCTGGCTCACAGGCAATAATGCAATCTTGGCCCAAACCCTCTCGAGGCGCATGAGCAAACATTTGTTGCTGACTGACAGATTGCGAGGGACTGTCGCCATGCGATTTCTGATTCCGCTCTCGATTACTGCCGCTGTCCTGGGCGTCGCGGCACTACGTCCGGCTGAGGCACGTAGCGTGGGAGGTGCGAGCGGTGGCCGAGGTATCGCTGCGTTCTCGACCCATGCGGGGCCGGTCGCGCACGGACTGCCCAGCTTCGTCCGCCGCCCCCAACTTTCCAGCAACCGTTTGCTGCACCCTCCGCTTCATGAGCACCAGTTCGCCCGCACGATTCCCATGACCATTCCCTGGTGGGGCAGCATCAGGCCGGGTGACTGGTGGCCCGGATATGGCTACCAACTCCCCCAGCAGGTCCAGGCATCATCCGCACAGCCCCAGATAATTATCATCGGCGGCGGCAGCGAGGGGCGCGTGGCGGAGACACCCGAGACGACGCCGGATTACAGCTACGTTCCGGGCTGCCACGCGATTCCCAACGGTTATCATTGCGACGTACCCAGCGAGGCGCATTAGCTCCCGTCAATCAACTGCAAAGCCAGGTGCGTGCCACGTTAACCTCAGTGTGCACCCTTACTGACTGTGATCGAAGGTATCAACCAAATGACGCCTGCGTCACGATCGCGATCAATCAGCGCCGCATTGCCGCGGTGTTCTCCTTTGCGCTGAGTGTCGCAATGCATCAGTCCTCGGTCTGAGCGACTGGCACCCCCCAAATCTCTTCGGCATATTCCCGGATGGTACGATCCGATGAGAACCAGCCCATGCGCGCCGTGTTCAGCACGCTCGAACGCCACCACGCGTGGCGGTCGCACCAGCGCATCGCCACCTCCGATTGTGTATCGGCGTAGGCATCGAAGTCCGCCGTCACCATGAACCAGTCGGTGGTCCTCAGGTCATCCACCAGCTCGCGGTATCGCTCCGGCTCCTCGCGCGAGAACACGCCCGATTCGATGGCATCCAGCACCTGCTGCAGCACAGGCGAGATCGCGGCGACCTTCTGCTGGCGCCGCTGCTGCTCCACCTGCTTCGCGGTCAATCCGAAGATGAACATGTTGTCCGGACCAACGCGGTCCAGGATCTCCAGATTGGCGCCATCCAACGTACCGATTGTCAGCGCGCCGTTCAGTGCCAGCTTCATGTTGCCGGTACCCGACGCCTCCATACCGGCGGTGGAGATCTGCTCGGACAGATCAGCGGCCGGGATGATCACCTCGGCCAGGCTCACATTGTAGTCGGGCAGGAAGACCACCTTCAGCCGATCGCGCAAAAGCGGGTCGCGATTCACCACCCGCGCGACATCGTGGATCAGCTTGATGATCAGCTTCGCACGCCGATAGCTTGCGGCGGCCCGGCCGGCGAACAGCTTGACCCGAGGCACCCAATCGTGGTTCGGCCGCGCGCGCATCGCGTTGTACAGCGCGATCGTCTCCAGGATGTTCAGCAACTGTCGCTTGTACTCGTGGATGCGCTTGATGTGGACATCGACCAGCGCGTCAGGATCGATGCCGATGTCAAGTCTCTCGGCGACCAGTTGCGCCAGCGCCTCCTTGTTGATGCGGCGCGTGGCGGCCAGGCGCTCGTGCAACACCGCATCGTCTGCCAGCGGCACCAGGCGTTCAAGCGCTGTAGGATCGTCCAACAGTTCCGCGCCGATCGCGTCGCATAGAACGCCGGTCAGTCCGGGATTGGCGGTCAGTAGCCACCGACGGAAGGTGATCCCGTTCGTCTTATTGACGATGCGGCCGGGATACAGCTGATGCAGCGACTGGAACACGGTCTGCCGCATCAGCTCGGTGTGCAGTGCTGACACGCCATTCACTTTGTGCGAGCCGAGAAAGGCTAGAGTGCCCATACGCACGCGCCGCTCGCCATGCTCATCGATCAGCGAAATCGTCGACAGCGGCGGCGCATCCGACTGACTTGCCACGCCGTCGAGATGCCGCTTGTTGATCTCGTAGATGATCTGCATATGGCGCGGCAGCAGCCGCTCCATCAGTGGCACTGGCCAACTCTCAAGCGCTTCAGGCAGCAGCGTGTGATTGGTGTAAGAGATGGTGCTGCTTGTGATCTGCCAAGCTTCGTCCCAGAGCACGTTGTGTTCATCGATCAGCAGGCGCATCAACTCTACCACGACAATGGCAGGATGCGTGTCGTTGAGCTGGATCGCACACTTGTCGGGCAGTGTGCGCAGATCGCCATATTGCCGGATGTGCCGATGCAGCAAATCCTGCAGCGAGGCGGAGGAGAAGAAGTACTCCTGTCGCAGCCGCAATTCCTGGCCTGCCGGGGTCTCGTCGCTCGGATACAGGATCTGCGAGATCGCGTTGGCGCGGGCGCGCGCCGCGAGGGCGCCGACGTGGTCGCCACGGTTGAATGTCTCCAGCGCCAGCGGATCGGGCGCGCGCGCCGACCATAGGCGAAGCGTATTCGCATGCCGCGCTCGCCAGCCGACCACGGGAGTATCATAGGCGATGGCGATGACCGTCTCGCCGTGATGCCAGATCGAGGGTGACGTGCCATCGCCGGCGGCGCGCGGTTCGACCCAGCCACCGAAGCCGACCCGGTGGTTGATGTCCGGTCGCTCGAATTCCCAGGGGTTACCGAAGGACAGCCAGTTCTCCGGGTATTCGTGCTGCCAGCCATCACGGATCACCTGTTGGAATAACCCATGATTGTAGCGAATGCCGAAGCCATAGGCGGGAATGCCGAGACTTGCCATGCTCTCCATGAAACAGGCCGCAAGCCGTCCCAGTCCGCCATTGCCCAGCGCAGGGTCGGGCTCCAGCGCGCGCAGATGGTCCAGGCTGACTCCCAACGCACTGAGCGCGTCGCGCATCGGCTCGGTCAGCCCGGCATTGTTGAGCGAGTCCAGCAGCAGCCGGCCAGGCAGGAACTCCAGCGACAAATAGTACACGCGCTTGCGCTCTGCCGCCGCGTCGCTCCGCGCTCCGGACAGCCAGCGATCCACAATCCGGTCCCGCAGCGCGAGCGCAGCGGCGACGAACCAATCCCGCTCGCCGGCGATCAACGGGTCTCGCCCGGTCGCGTAGGTCAATTTTTCGACGACAAGACGCCGCAGCGACTCGGCGTCGCTTTGCTCCGACACGCCGTTCGTTCTGGCCAGACGGCCCATCAATGATTCAGGCACATCCATCGAGGTCACCGTCTCCCATCGCTCGCCAGTGACGAGTCCGAGCGTGGTATCATGTATGTTGGGAATTCTCGACGCCACCATTTGGCTTGCGTCATCAAATCGTCTCCTCACGGTCAGGTGTGTTAACGAGGTGCACCGTACCCATGCAACCCGGAAATCAAGGAAATCACATGGCGGTTAGCTGATCTTCGTGTGGCGCACGACGCAACCGTTAGTAGAATTACATTCCAAATAGGTATCCAACCTACTCGCTTGCGCTGCGTAACCCTGCTCCCGCTGCTACCGGGCAAAGGGGCAACGCTGCTGTAAGCAGGGCCGTAAGCAGCAACAGATGAGGCCGTGGGCTGAGCCCCGCGGACGCTGCGTCCGCTGCCGCAACGCCAAAGATCAGGACCGGCGTGATCAGCGGTAAGACCAGCAATGGTAGGAGCACGCCGCCACGTCGCGCACCTAGCACGACGGCGGCACATGCAGTCCCAAGCAGCGACAATAGCATTGTCCCGGGCAGCAGGCCGGCGAGTAGTGACGGGACCGTCGATCCGGGCAGACGCAACATGATGGCTAGAGGAGTAGCCGTGAATAGCAACGGGATGCCCGTGACAAGCCAATGGGCCAGGGTCTTCGCGAACGCGACGGCCGCCGCAGGAAGGCCGCAGAGAAGAAGCTGATCAAGCGAACCATCTTCGAAATCCGCGCCGAACAGGCGATCCAGTGGCAACAGCGCCGCCAGCAGCGCGCAGACCCATACGATGCCTGGTGCGATGCGTCCCAGTGTCTCGGGCGCTGGGCCGATCGCAAGCGGGAAGAGTGCCGCCGCGACCAGGAAAAACAGCACGGCGGCCAAGGTATCGGCGCCGTGTCGCAGCGACAACCGCAACTCGCGGACCAGAATGGCGGCAAAGGCGGTCAAGGACACCGAACTCCCCCTCCCCTCGCGGGAGGGGGATGGGGGGAGGGGTCCGGGGTCCAGCGGCACCTCATCGCAGCGGCAGTTCCGCCACTTGGCCAAGCGGCAGCGGCAGGTGCGTCGCGGCAACCACTATACCTCCGCCAGCCAGATGCGCTTCCATCGCACGCCCGAACCGCTCCACCGACCGGCCGTCCAGCCCCAGTGTCGGTTCGTCCAGCAGCCACAGAGGGGCCCGCGTCAACCCTAGCCGCGCCAGCGCCAAACGCCGGCGCTGCCCCGCCGACAGCATGCGCCCAGGCAAATCGGCCAGCTCCTCGAGGCCAACCCCCGCCAGCGCCTCAGCCACCCACCCGCCGCTCAGACGCGCCGCGAACGCCAGATTCTCCGCCACAGTCAGACCCGGCTTGATCGCATCCAGATGCCCCACATACCCGACGCGGCGCGCGTGCTTTTGCGGGTCGGCCAGGGCGTCTTCACCATTCCAGCTGAGAGTGCCCGCCGTTGGCCGCAGCAACCCAGCCAGCAGCCGCAGCAGTGTCGACTTTCCCGACCCGTTCGGGCCGGTCAGCACCAAGGCCTCGCCGGCCTTCAACGAAAATGCCACATCACGGAACACCAGCCGCTCGCCACGAAACGCCGCAAGACCCCCCGCCTGCAACAAACCTCTTCCCCGCCTTCTTGTGGACGCTCGCAGGCTGGTGTGATCTAAGCCCGCCGTTCAAGGGCTTTGGGCTCACCATTGCACCTGCGGCATGCCATCTCAACTTCGCCGCTCAACAGAAGGCGCTGCCATGAAAGCGATCGGCCAGGACACTCTCAAAACTCGTCGCACTCTCACCGTGCAAGGGAAGAGCTACGACTACTTCTCGTTGGCCGAGGCCTCCAAGTCGCTGGGCGACGTCTCACGCCTGCCGGTAACGCTGAAGATCCTGCTGGAAAATGTGCTGCGTTTCGAGGACGGCAGCAGCTACACCGTCGACGATGCCAAAGCGATCGCCGGCTGGCTCGGTGCAGCGCACTCCGACAAGGAAGTACCGTTCCGCCCCGCGCGCATCCTGCTGCAGGACTTCACCGGCGTCCCTGCTGTAGTGGACCTGGCCGCCATGCGCGACGGCATCACCCGGCTCGGCAGCGATCCGAGGAAGGTCAATCCGCTGGTGCCCGTTGATCTGGTGATAGATCACTCGGTGCAGATCGACGTCTTCGCCCGTCCCGATGCGCTGGCGAAGAATGTCGATATCGAGTTCGAACGCAATGGCGAGCGTTACCGGTTCCTCCGGTGGGGCCAGGACGCATTCGACAACTTCCGCGTCGTGCCGCCAGGCACAGGCATCTGTCATCAGGTGAATCTGGAATACCTTGGCCAGTGCGTATGGACCGGCGAGGCCGACGGCAAGACGATCGCCTATCCCGATACACTGTATGGTGCCGACAGCCACACCACGATGGTGAACGGCCTTGGTATCCTGGGCTGGGGTGTCGGCGGCATCGAGGCGGAGGCCGCCATGCTCGGCCAGCCGATCGCCATGCTGATTCCCGACGTGATCGGCTTCCGTATGACCGGCAAGCTGCCGGAGGGTGCCACGGCCACCGATCTGGTGCTGACGGTGACGCAGATGCTGCGCCGCAAAGGCGTCGTGGGAAAATTCGTCGAGTTCTTCGGCCCGGGCCTGGATGAACTGGGCCTCGCGGACCGTGCCACCGTCGGCAACATGGCGCCGGAATATGGCGCAACCTGCGGCTTCTTCCCGGTGGATAAGGTGGCATTGGACTACCTGCACATGACCGGCCGCGACGAACACCGCATTGCATTGGTCGAAGCGTATCTCAAGGCGCAGGGCATGTTCCGCGAGCCCGGTGCGCCGGAACCGATGTTCACCGACACGCTGGAACTGGATCTGTCGACGGTGGTGCCAAGTCTCGCCGGCCCGAAGCGGCCGCAGGATCGCGTGGCGCTGAAGGATGCGGCATCCGCCTTCAAGGCCGAACTGACCAAGGGTCTCGGCGTGCCGGCCAACGATGTCGATACCAAGGTCAAGGTCGAGGGCAAGAACTACGAGATCACGCATGGCGATGTGGTGATCGCCGCGATCACCTCCTGCACCAACACATCGAACCCGTCGGTCCTGGTCGCCGCCGGCCTTGTCGCGCGCAAGGCACACGCCAAGGGATTGCGGCCGAAGCCGTGGGTGAAGACGTCGCTCGCGCCCGGCTCGCAGGTGGTCACAGAGTATTTGGAAAAATCCGGGCTGCAGGCCGACCTCGATGCGATCGGCTTCAATTTGGTCGGCTACGGCTGCACCACCTGTATCGGCAACTCCGGCCCGCTGGATGACGCGATCGTCGATGCCATCGAGGATAATCATCTGGTCGGCGTCGCTGTGCTGTCTGGCAATCGCAACTTCGAGGGCCGTGTGCATGCCAACGTGCGCGCCAACTACCTGGCCTCGCCACCTCTGGTAGTAGCCTACTCGCTGCTCGGCAAGATCACCGAGGACATCACCACGGTACCCCTGGGCACCGGCAACGACGGCAAGCCTGTGTACCTGCGTGACGTCTGGCCCTCCAACAAGGAGATTGCCGATATCATCGCCGCTTGTC
>JBKPOG010000050.1:0-8769 GCA_046732975.1 Pseudomonadota bacterium | reverse complement strand
TCGCGGCGGCCACCTCCAATCCCTCCTGCACGGCCGCGAGCGCCGCGGTGTGCTCGCCACGCCTGTTCAGCCCGTCTGCGAGAAATGTCAGCCCAAACGGCAAGAAGAATGTTGCTCCCCGCTGGCGTGTCCTCGTGAGGCCCAACCTGACGAGCTCGGTCCCTTCGTCGACAGCGTTCAGTTCGATCAGAGCCGCGCCGCGCAAAATCTCCGGTTCGGTAACGAACGTGAGCCGCTGTTCGGCGGCAAGCACCTCAGCCATCTCCAAGCGTCTGAGCACTTCATTGGGTCGGCGATCACTAAGATAGACTGCAAAGCCGAAAACAAGAGCCGTTATTGAGGTGAATGGATGCGCCAAGCGATCGGCAAGGGCAAAGGCTTCGGCAACGCTCGCCAACGCGGTGTCCGGATATCCCAGCAACCATTCGACCTGAGCGCCAATGTATTGCGCACACACCCCAGGATCATGTCCACCGTAGACAAACCGATGGTCACGATGCTGATCCGGATCATAAAGCTGGCGTCCCGCGTCAGTGTGCTTGCGGGCCTCCGCGAGCTCGCCCAGGTAAAACAGACTTGACCAGCTGCTGTGGTATGCCTGGAGGCGCAGACCGGTGTCCGCCTCCGATCTCGTCATCCACAGCAGGCGGTCGGAGAACCGACGTGATGCGGATATCTCGCCTACGACGACGTGACACTGCCACACCCCGAACACTGCTTCAAACCGTTGCAAAGAATCGCCATGGCGTTCGGCGAGTTCGTGAGCGCGGGAATACGCCGGCAAACCGGCGGCAGCGCCGTTTGCGGTAAACAGGCAAAGACCGAGAGCCAATTGCAGCCCGATCTCCTGCGTGTCGCGATCCGATCCCTCAGGCAGGGAGCGCAACGCAGCCAGACCACGCTCCAGATGGGCAATCGCTTCACGGTAGGCCACGCGGGATGCCGCGTATTGTCCCGCTCTTAGCCATTGCTCGACGGCGCGCTTGTTGTCGCCCGCGGCGGTCAGATGCTGCGCGAGCAATTCAGGCTGGCGCTCGACGCGTTCGGCAAAGTCCTGTGACAACACCGCGGCGACGCGCGCGTGCAGTTCCTGCCGGCGGCTGCGCAACAGAGTACCATAGGCAGTATCCAGAACGAGCGCATGCTTGAACAGGTACGACAATGCAGGCGGCAGACCTCGGCAGAACAACAGCCCTGCCTCGCTTAGTCGAGCAAGCGCGGCCTGCAGTTCGGGTTCCGGCCGCCTCGCCACCCGCTCAATCAGTTCGTAACCAAATTCGCGTCCAAGAACGGCGCCGATCTGCGCAATTTCCCGGGCCGCTGGTCCCATACGGTCGAGCCGTGCGATCAGCGCGGAGTGCAGGGTCGGCGGCACAGACAATGAGGTGACGGCGGTCTCTGACAACACCGCGGCAACGCGATCCTCGTCGTTGGAACGCTCAAGAACCGCCTTGGTCAATTCCTCGACGAACAATGGCACACCATCGGTGCGTTCGACGATTTCTTGGACCACCTCGCTGCCCAGAGGCGCATTGCCGGAGAGACCTTTGACCAAAGCGGCGACCTGCCGGTCATCTAGCCGGTTCAGCGCCAGCGCTGTGACATGCGGCTGGCCTGTCCAGATCGATTGAAACTCCGGGCGGAACGTAATGATCAGGAGCACCGATACCTGCCGCACGCGATCGATCATCAGATCCAGCAATTCGCGCGACGTGGGGTCGATCCAGTGCACGTCCTCGAAGACAGCAAGAACCGGCTGCTGCCGCGAGAGAACTGTCAGTTGTCGCAACAGGATCTCGAAGATTCTCGCTTGCGCTGAGTACTGAGATTCAGCGTCGCGGCAGAATTTGGCAGCGACAGCAATTCGGCCAAAAGTTCAAATTCGCTTCCGTCCTCGACATCGACCACACGGCGCAGTTTTGCCAGTCGTTCTTCCGCGGCATCGTCACGCACTACGCCGGCCGCACGCTCGAGCTGGGCGATCACCGGATTGAGCGCACTATCCTGGTGATGCGGCGAGCAGAACCAGCGGAGTCTCGTGTACGGTTCGCCGCCGATATGCTCCGCCACGGAAGCTGTCAGGCGCGACTTCCCGATGCCAGGTTCGCCCGACAGCAATACGACGCGACCCTCACCGGACTTCGCCTGCTGCCATCGCCGCAGCAGCAACTCCATTTCCTCGTCGCGGCCGATCAACGGCGTCGCTTCGGAACGCAGCGCCTCGAAGCGACTCGCCGCGTCGCCCTCGGCGAGAACCCGCCACGCATGTTGCGGCGCGGCAAAGCCGGCAAGTTCGCGCAAGCCGAGGTCTTCGACCTCGAACAGCGACCCAATCTCGTTGTGCGTAGTGTCGGCGATGACCAGTGTGTTTGGCGCCGCCAGAGACTGCAGGCGGGCCGCGAGGTTCGGCGTCTCTCCGATGGCGGTCTGCTGCCGTGCGTCGCCTTCGCCGATCGGCGCGCCGACGACGACAAGCCCGGTGGCGATACCGACCCGAATACTCAGCTGCTCGCCGCCGATCGGCGTCTGCCTTATCCTGGCGATCACTGCGAGCCCGGCGCGCACAGCCCTTTCGGCATCCGTCTCGTGCGCCTCCGGCCAGCCGAAATAGATCAGCACGCCATCGCCGACATAGCGTGCGATGAATCCACCGAAGCCTGCGATGGTGGCGCGCACCACTGCCTGGTAACTGCGTACCACGGTGCTGAGGTCTTCCGGATCAAGCCGTGTGGACAGTGCGGTCGAGCCGGAGATGTCGCAGAACATCACGCTGACCTGTCGCCGTTCGGCGATGGGTTCTGCGGCGCTTGGCTCGGCAACCAGTCCCATGTCGGTGCGCAGCGCCGCGATCGCGTTCAGCAGGCGCCGGCGATGCCCGATAACGGTGACACCCAGGTCCTTGAGATCATCGGCCGTCAAAGTCGGCAGCAGGTCCAATGTGATGGCATTCGAGTCAAACGCCGCCACATATTCACTGAGCCCGAGATCGCGAAGCCATGCCGCGACGTCCATCACCGCCCCTCCGCCCAGCACTTTGGTGCACTGTGGCATCGGCAATGTTGCACGAATGATGCCGGTCGGTCGAGCAGACCTTGGATATTGACAAATGTCGGACCCAGCTGTGCTCCCAGCTGGCGTGCCTTTGTGAGGCCCAGCCTGACCAGCTGGCCCCTCCGTCGGCATCACCTCTGTATCAGAACCGCCATGGAGGTGAATGGATGCGCCACCTCGTGAGCGGAACGCTCGAACGCGGCGATCAGCATTTATGCGCTTGAGGACATCATCAGCAGGAGGTGCGACCGCAGCAGGTCTGGCCCTCGCCATCCGGCCACTCGTCTAGCAGCAGGCGATGGTCAATCGTAGTAACGCGGCAGGTTCTCGGTGTCTGTTGGCGTAACGACCCATGATGGCGCCTGCTCGCAAAACAAGCTGATCGTTGGCTTGAACTGCGACTTGTCGTCGAGCGTTCCTGCCATGATCAGTTTTCTGCCGGTTCCGTCCTTCTCGATCAGAATGGGCGAACCGCATTTGGTGCAAAAGCGTCGGTGCATCGCTTCACCGCTCTGACCGCCAGGCATTGTGAAGGTGGACATGGTGCCGGTAATCGAGACGGCGTCGGATGGGACTGCCAAGCCGGATACGAAGGCTGTTCCAGTATGTTTCTGGCAATCGACGCAGTTGCAAAGCAGTTGCCGGATAGGCTCGGCATCGATCGAATATCGCACTGTGCCACACAAGCATCCACCAGTGTAATGTGCCATTGTTCCTCCGTTCCGCCCGTGCTGTGGGTTTCGCTGCTTGGATTAGATCAGTCACCTTTGCTCATGAGCTTGAAGGCTCCACCTCCGTAAAGGACCGATATTACACGCAAAGCTCATCGAGCTACCACAAACCACTGCAAATCGCTCACGGTGCGCTGATCGGCAAGCTCACCCGCATTGAGCAAGTGTTCGGGCTGGACCTGCCTCGCCAGCGGCGATCGCGGCTTTTGCCTCCTATAGAAAGAGCGACGCATCCTGCCGGCAGCGGCCAATTGCAACGACCGGGGCGTTCGTTCTAACCATTCGCAGCGCCTGACCTATAAGGAGACGCGGCATGGATCGATTCACCGGCGGTTGCCTGTGCGGCAACATCCGCATTGTGGCGTCGGGACCCCCGTACCGGGTGGGCCTTTGTCACTGTCTCGACTGTCGCAAGCATCACGGGGCGCTGTTCCACGCTTCCGCAATTTTCCCTCAGGATGCGGTAACGATCGAGGGCGAAACGTGCGACTACGCCGGGCGGTATTTCTGTCCCCGCTGCGGCTCGTCGGTGTTCGGACGTAGCGCAGACGAAGTCGAAGTGAATCTGGGTGCCCTAGATGCCCCTGACCAAATGAAGCCAACCTATGAGAGCTGGATTCTCCGTCGCGAGTCCTGGTTGCCACCCTTTCCGGTGACGCGACGATACGATCGCGATCGTGACGCCACGCGCCGCTTTGAGCAGTAGGTTGCACGAACGCGCGAGCCCCGTTGGCTTACTGGACAGAGACTGGACCGCTACCTAGCCTTTTCGGATCCAGGAGAGGATTGCCAGGACTTGGCCGAGCCGGTGCTGGAGCTGCGTGGCGTTTCAAAAAGCTTTGGCGCGATCCGCGCGTTGAATGACGTGGACCTATCGCTGGAGCCGGGCGAGGTGCTCGGGTTGATGGGTGACAACGGCGCAGGAAAGTCCACGCTGGTGCGGATCATGGGCGGCAATTTCGCTCCCACGACCGGCGAGATGCGGCTGAACGGTACGCCCGTGCAGTTCCATCGGCCGCTCGATGCGCGGCGCAGCGGGATCGAGATCGTGTATCAAGATCTGGCCCTGTGCGACAATCTGACGGCGGCGGCGAATGTGTTCCTGGGGCGCGAGATGACGCGGCGCTTGGGACCGCTGCGGCTGCTGGACTATGGCGGCATGTACGCGCGAGCTGGCGCGCTGTTCGCGGAGCTGAAGTCCGAGACGCGCCCACGTGACCTGGTGCGGCGGATGTCGGGCGGCCAGCGGCAGGCGGTGGCGATCGCGCGCACGCGGCTGTCCAATCCGCGCATCGTGCTGTTGGACGAGCCGACGGCAGCGATATCGGTGCGACAGGTGGCCGAGGTGCTGGAATTGATCCGGCGGCTGCGCGATCAGGGCATTGCAGTGGTGCTGATCAGCCATCGCATGCCGGACGTGTTCGCGGTCGCCGATCGCGTACTGGTGCTGCGCCGCGGGCGCAAGGTGGCGGAGAAGCCGGTCGCGGAATCGAATCCTGAAGAGGTCACCGGGTTGATCACCGGAGCGATCGATGTCGCTTGAAGCATCGCTCACGATGATCGGCATCACCGAACAGCGCGGGCACTCGCTGGTACACCGTCTGCTGTCGGCGCAGGCGTTCTGGATCACGCTGGCGCTGCTCGTCATGTGCGTGACGATGTCGCTGCTGCAGCCGCAGGCATTCGCCAGCACCGAGAATTTTTACAACATCACGCGCAACTTTGCTTTCATCGGCATCATGGCGTTGGGCATGACCACGGTTATCATCACCGGCGGTATCGATCTATCGGTGGGTTCGGTGATGGGCCTGGCGGCGATCGTCGCCGGCCTGGTGCTGCAGGATGCGGGTTCATGGTGGTTGGCGATGGGCGCAGGCGTTGTCACCGGCGCTGTGGTCGGCGCGGTCAATGGTGCGCTGATCGCCTGGGTTGGTCTGCCGCCCTTTGTGGTGACGTTGGGCTCGCTGTCGATCGGTCGCTCGCTGGCTGTCGTCCTGTCGCAGAACAAGATGATCTACGACTTTGGCCCGGACTCAGACACGATCTTTGCCATCGGTGGCGGGCAGATTCTGGGGATAGCCAATCCGGTGTGGGTGCTGCTGCTGCTGACCGTCGTGTTCTCGGTCGTGCTGCATGTGACGCGGTGGGGCCGCTATCTCTACGCCATTGGCGGCAACGAGCAGGCGGCGGTGTTGACGGGCGTGCCGGTCGTGCGGGCGAAGCTTGCGGCCTACACGGTGTCCGGTCTGACTGCCGCGCTCGCCGCCGTGCTGATCATTGGCTGGCAAGGCTCGGCAATCAATGCACTCGGCACCGGCTATGAGCTGCGTGTCATCGCCTCGACGGTGATCGGCGGGGCCAATCTGATGGGCGGCGAAGGTGGTGCCTATGGCGCGTTCATCGGCGCGGCATTGATCGAGGTGATTCGCAATTCGCTGCTGATGGCTGGCGTGGATTCAAACTGGCAAGGCACATTCGTCGGCGTATTCATCGTACTCGCGGTGGTACTGGAAAAACTTCGCGGCCGCCGACGTCCGTAGAGGAGGCAACGACATGAAAGCATTGTTGGCATTGCTGGCCGCGTTGGCCGTTGCGCAACCGGCTGCGGCGGCAGACAAGAAATACGTGTTCGCGCTGGTGCCGAAGAACACCAACAATCCGTTCTTCGATCAGGCGCGCGATGGCTGCAAGAAGGCCGAGAAGGAGCTGAATGGCGCGATCGAGTGCCTGTATGTCGGTCCAGGCGAGCATGGCGGCGGCGAAGAGCAGGTGCAGGTGGTGAACGACCTGATCGCGCGGCATGTCGATGGCATCGCGGTATCGCCGTCCAATGCACCGGCGATGGGGCGCACTTTGGCGGAAGCCAATAAGGCCGGGATCCCGGTGCTGACGTGGGATTCCGATCTGCTCGATCGCGATAAGAAAGAGCGCATCGCCTATGTGGGGACACACAACTATGAGATCGGCGCGAACCTCGCCAAGCTGGTGCTGGCGATCAAGCCGAAGGGCGGCTCGATCTGTATTCAATCGGGCGGTGCCGCGGCGGCTAATCACAACGAGCGCATGCAGGGCATCCGCGACACGTTGTCGGGCAAGGCATCGAAGCAATCTCCCGGCGAACGATTGACCGGGCAGAACGGGTGGAAGGAGGTCGATGGCTGTCCGCTTTACACCAACGACGACTTCCCGGTCGCGGTGCAGCAGATGGAGGATATCCTGGGCAAGTATCCGCAGCTCGATGCGTTCGTGCCGACGGGTGGGTTTCCGCAGTTCCTGCCGCAGGCGTATCGCAAGGTGGCAGAGAAGGTGAAGACGCGCATCGATGATGGATCATTGGCACTGGTGGTGGCGGACACGCTGCCGGTGCAGATCGATCTGCTGAAGGCGGGGCTGTCGCGTGGGCAGGTCGGACAGCGGCCGTTCGAGATGGGCTACAAGACGATGCACTTCCTGAAGGACATCAAGGACGGGAAGGGCAAGCCAGCCGATCCGACATATACGGGGCTTGACGTATGCACGCCGCAGAACGTCGCGACGTGCGTGGGGGGCGGGTGATCCGAATGGGCATGCATCTATCGGGCACCTTCGTTGTCGGTCCTAGGATAATTTACCTGGCCAATATCGTATTTGATTGAGCGATCGTTCCACGTGTGGAGCTGAAAGGCCACGTCCGACACGATCGGTACGGTAATAATGATCGTCTGCTGATCCGGTACTTCGATGGTCGGTAATGGCAGATCGTACGATGCTGGACCGTACTTAAATAGCAGGGTCTTACCGTCGCTCGAAGCGCTGCTGCCGTACACGCTCACGGATGCATCCTCTCCCATTGTTGAACAGTTCGTCTCGGTGATCCGAAATTGCATGTTTGCTCTGAAAATGCCGTCTTGCCTTACCTCGGTGATGCAAGCATTCACGGCGTATAACACGTAAATTGCCCCACCGATCAGCGCAAACGGTGCGATAGGCAGCATCGCCATACCAAGCAAAAATAGCGCGTGCTTCAATGGTATACTCACAACCATTCAGGGTCCCAAGGTTATCGCCTTGGCGCCGGGTCAAAGACCCCGCTTCGACCGACCTTATAACCCACCTTGATAAATTCGGCAGTCTGCTGATCAAGGCCGTAGGGCTGGTCCAATTTCGCGTTGCTGGAAAAAATACCGGCGAATCGCCCGGCCGCCGTGAGGGTTTCATCAAGGGACAAACCGGCCTGTTGGCAAAATAGCCCCACATTGAAGTTCGAAACGTCTCTGTATTGGGGCAACTGGGTAAAACCTGTGAGGCGATTCCCTTGTCTCTGGTAATCGAATGCACCTCCCTGACCGACATTGCTCAAGGTGGTCACTGCCAAATAAGGCAGAGCGCCACCGGAGCCGGTCGGGCTTCTGAGCAACGTGCGGTACATCTGACCAGTCTGCCTGCCGGCGACGGCAACGGGCGAGAGGTCAGCGACCGGCGACAACATGCGCCCGGTCGCGGAATGCGGATCGGGAACGGTTGAGCCACCTGGCAGGACAGCTGCCCCTTCCTGCTCAAGCGCGGCCGAATCCCCCTCAGTTTTTCCGGGCGGCCGTTGTGCTTCGGACATGATCTGCGTCGGGGGTGAACTGCTCTTCGGAGCAAGGATTCGATCTCCGGTGTCCATCTTGGTTAGGTCGTTGAGCAATTGGAGGTCATGCCACGGCCCTGGCCGACTAGTTGGAGCAGGCCAGTCGGCGGATTGCGAGAAAACCGCAAACCCGGGCGAGGCACCAGGGGGGAGAACGGCGGCGTTGACGGCGTCTTGAGAATTGTCGAGGTGGGGTTGTGGTGCGGCGGCGCTGAAGTTGGCCTGAGCGCTCCTTACCGGTCGTCTGGGCATTGATGCGGTCGCTGCTGAATTGCTGTCGGCGTGATTTGCGCCCGGTGCGCCTGACCAGGGTGCATTCGCGGACACGGCAGCAAATTGTCGCGGCCCGCGCTGCGTGTTGTTTCCCGGCATCGG
>JBKPOG010000049.1:0-15836 GCA_046732975.1 Pseudomonadota bacterium | reverse complement strand
CTGGGGCCTGGACACGTATCAATCATCATCGGCACCAAGCCGTATGAATTCATCGCACAGCACTATCGCAAGCCGATGGTGGTTTCCGGGTTCGAGCCGCTCGACGTGCTGCAATCCGTCTGGATGGTACTGCGCCAGATCGCCGAAGGTCGGGCCGAAGTGGAGAACCAATACGCGCGCGTGGTAAGCGCGGGCGGCAATGCCGCAGCGTTGCGTGCCATCGAGACGGTCTACGAACTGCGCGAGTTCTTCGAATGGCGTGGCCTGGGATCGATCGACTATTCCGGCGTCCGCTTCCGCAAAGCCTACGCACGATTCGATGCCGAGTGTCGCTTCGCTGTGCCCAATGTGCAGATCGCTGATCCGGCGGCGTGCCAGTGCGGCGACGTGCTGAAGGGCGCGCTGAAGCCGCACCAATGCAAGGTGTTCGGCACCGCCTGCACGCCAGAGACACCACTCGGTGCGCTGATGGTATCATCCGAGGGTGCCTGCGCCGCATACTACCGCTACGCTGCCAAAGCTGCATGAAGACAGTGACGCTCAGCCACGGCGGCGGCGGCAAGGCAATGAAGGACCTGATCGACGAGGTATTCGTTGCCGCGTTCGACAACCCGTTGCTGGCGCCGCTCGACGACCAGGCGCGCGTGCCGATGTCTACACTGGCGCAACAGGGTGACCGGCTGGCGATCACCACCGATTCATTCGTTGTCGATCCACTTGAATTCCCGGGTGGCGACATCGGCAAACTCGCCGTGTGCGGCACGATAAATGATCTGGCGGTCGGTGGCGCGATTCCGCTCTATCTGTCATGTGCCGCGATCATCGAGGAAGGCCTGCCGTTCGACGTGCTGCATCGCATCGCCCGGTCGATGGCCGTGGCGGCGCGCGATGCCGGCGTGCAGGTGATCACCGGCGATACCAAGGTCGTGCAACGCGGCGCCTGCGACAAACTATTCCTCACCACGACAGGGGTCGGTGCAATCCGCGTCGGCGTCGACTTGTCGGCGGATCGTGCACGACCCGGCGACACGGTGCTGGTCAACGGCGTGCTGGGCGATCATGGCTCGGCAATTCTGGCGGCACGCGGCGACATGGCGCTGGATGTGCCGATCGACAGCGATTGCGCCGCGCTACATGGTCTGGTTGGCGCGATCCTGACCGCGGCACCCGCCACAAGGTTCATGCGCGATGCAACACGCGGCGGCATTGCCACCGTGCTGAATGAGATCGCGCTCGCCGCCCATTGTGGCGTCGAGATCGACGAGGCCGTGGTCCCTTTGCGCGAAGCTGTCAAAGGCTTCTGTGAGATCCTCGGTCTCGATCCGCTGTATCTCGCCAATGAAGGTCGGCTTGTTGCCATTGTCCCCGCTGAGCAGGCCGACGCCGCACTGGCAGCAATGCACGCACATCCGCTGGGCAAGGGTGCATGCCAGATCGGCCAATGCACCGAACGCCGCCCGGGACAGGTGATCATGCACACCATGTTGGGGGGGCAGCGTATCGTCGATATGCTGATCGGCGACCAGCTCCCGCGTATCTGCTGATGCACGAACTGGCGCTCACGCATGAGATCGTCGCCATCGTCTGCCAGGCGGCGGGAGAACGGCGCGTTCACAGGGTGACGCTGGAGATCGGCGAGCGGTCCTGCGCCACGCCCGAATCGATCGAATTCTGCTTCGACGTCATCGCCCGCGGCACCTGTGCCGAAGGCGCACGGCTCGACATACGCCGAACCGATGGCGATGACCTGATGGTGACGACGATGGAAATCGAGGAGGCTGCGTGATGTGCGGTCATTGTGGATGCGGCGAGCCTGACCATGAGCACGAACACGAGCACGCGGATGGCACGCGGCACAGCAATAGCCATAGCCACACTCACAGCCACACGCACGCGCCAACCACGCTGGTCGAGCTGCAGACCCGCGTGCTGGCGAAGAACGATGCAATCGCAGCGCGCAACCGTGCATGGCTCGCCGGCCGCGAGATGCTCGCGGTGAACCTGGTGAGTTCGCCAGGTGCAGGCAAGACAACGCTGCTGGAGCGGACAATCCGCGATCTGCGCAAGGACTACCCGATCAGCGTGCTCGAAGGCGATCAGGCCACGTCGCTCGACCGTGATCGCATCGCCGCCGCCGGCGCCCCAGTGATCCAGGTGAACACCGGCACCGGCTGTCATCTGGAAGCCGACCAGGTCGCGCGCGGACTGAACGAACTGCGCCCCGGGCCCCGCTCGATCCTGCTGATCGAGAATGTCGGCAACCTGGTTTGCCCCGCCATGTTCGACCTTGGCGAGCGGGCGAAGGTGGTGATCCTGTCAGTCACCGAAGGCGACGACAAGCCGCTCAAATATCCGCATATGTTCCGCGCCGCCTCGCTGATGCTGATCAATAAGATCGATCTGCTGCCGCACGTCGATTTCGACGTCGCGCGTGTCACAGCGAGCGCGCGCGAGGTCAATCCGGCCATCGCGGCGATATGCCTCTCGGCCCGCACCGGGGAAGGCATGCAGCAGTGGTACGATTGGCTGCAGCGTGAATGGACGGTGGCAGCCGAGACCGCTTTCGCTTAGACGCTCCTTCGATGTGAAGGAGTACGTCCGTGACGGCCGATCGGGGCGCTGAGTCCGCCTATGCCTGGTGGCGCCTCGCAGTCAGCGTCGCGCTGAGCACATTGGGCGGCATCAGCCTTTGGTCAGTGGTGGTGGTGCTACCGGCGGTGCAGGCCGAGTTTGCCGTCGATCGCGCTGCCGCCTCGCTGCCCTACACGCTGACGATGATCGGTTTCGCCCTCGGCGGCATTGTCATGGGCCGATTGGCCGATCGCATCGGCATCGTGGTGCCGACGCTGATCGGGGCGGTGGCTCTCAGCCTCGGCTACATCGCAGCGGCGTATACCGCCACGCTGTGGCAGTTCGCCCTGGTGCAGGGACTGCTGATCGCATTGTTCGGCGGCGCCGCGTCATTCGGTCCGATCGTCACCGACATTTCGCACTGGTTCACGCGTCGGCGCGGCATCGCGGTGGCGATTGCCGCCTCCGGCAATTACCTCGCTGGGACCATCTGGCCACCGGTGATCCAGCACTTCGTGCAGACTATAGGCTGGCGACAGGTGCATTTCGGCATCGGTGTGACGTGCGCTGTCACCATGATCCCGCTGGCGCTCGCACTGCGACGCAAGGCACCGGCCCAAACTGCCGGCGCGATGTATCAACATGCCTCGGTACATTCCTCGCTCGGCCTCTCGCCTGCCGCCTTGCAGACCGTGCTTGCCATCGCCGGCTTCTGCTGCTGCGTCGCGATGTCGATGCCACAGGTACATATCGTCGCCTATTGCAGTGATCTCGGCTACGGCGTGAACCGCGGCGCGGAGATGCTGTCGTTGATGCTGGCACTCGGCATCGTCAGCCGCGTCGGCTCGGGCTTCGTCGCCGACCGGATCGGCGGGCTGCCGACATTGCTGTTGGGCTCCATCGGCCAGATGCTGGCCCTGCTGCTTTATCTTGGGTTCAGCAGTCTGTTCTCGCTCTACGCGGTATCGGCGTTGTTCGGCCTCGTGCAGGGCGGCATCGTGCCAAGCTACGCCATCGTGATCCGCGAATACCTGCCGGCGCGCGAGGCCGGTATGCGATTTGGCGTGGTCATCATGGCCACGTTGTTCGGCATGGCGTTCGGCGGCTGGATATCCGGCGTCATCTTCGACGCCACCGGGTCGTACGGCGCGGCGTTCGCTAACGGAGCTTTGTGGAACCTGCTCAACGCCTGCATTGCATTGGCCTTGCTGACGCGAAGTGCGCGGCGTATCGCGCCCGCCTGAATCAAGCGCCGATCGATTGATCGGCCACCCCGACCAGCTCCGTCAGCCGATGCGCATCGTTCAGCAATGTCTGGCTCGGGCCACGATACACCACTCGCCCCCGGTTCAGCACGGCAACTTCGGGTGCAAACTCCAGCGCCAGCCTGGCATGCTGCTCGACCAGCACCATCGCCAACCCTTCGTCCTCACGCAATCGATGCAATGCGACAAGCAGAGCATCGACGATGACGGGCGCCAAACCCTCCAGCGGTTCGTCGAGCAACAGCAGCGCCGGATTGCCCATCAGCGCGCGGCCGATCGCCAGCATCTGTTGTTCACCGCCCGAAAGCTGATTGCCCAGATTGCGTCGGCGTTCTGCAAGCGATGGGAACAGCGTGTAGACGCGTTCGTGTGTCCAGCGATTGCCTGAACGTGCCGCAACGTTCAGGTTCTCCTCCACCGTCAGCGACAGAAAGATCTCGCGCTCCTGCGGCACGTAACCGATGCCGAGACGTGCCCGCTGAAACGGCCGCAAGCGATCGATTGGCTGGCCACGGAAGGCGACCTGACCGGCATGCAATGTGGTGTGGCCGAGCACCGTCGCAAGCAGCGTCGACTTGCCGACGCCGTTGCGTCCAAGCACCGCCAGTGTGGCCCCTTCGCGCAGGCCAAGCGATACCTGCTCGAGCACCACCATCTCGCTGTAGCCGGCCGATACGTCCTGCAGTGCGAGGCAGTCAGCCATGCTGATGCTCGCCGAGATAGACTTCTCGCACGCGCGCATCCGCAGCGACCTCCGCCGGCGAACCTTCGATCAGGACGTGCCCCTGCACCAGCACGGTGATGCGGCGAGCAAATCGGAACACCAGCTCCATGTCGTGCTCGATGATCAGGACCGCGATGTCCGGCGGAAGCTGCTCGATCATCTCAATGATCGTAGCACTTTCCGCCGATGGCACGCCCGCGGCAGGTTCATCGAGCAACAGCACAGTCGGTTGCAGACCCAGTGCTATGGCGATCTCCACCAGACGCTGCTTGCCATAGGGCAGTTCCTGCACCCGCGTCAGCGCATCCTCGGCGAACCTCAATCGCTGCAGGAGTGCGTACGCCCGTTCCAGCACGCCACGACGCGAACTGGCACTGCGAAACATGTCCCCGCCGCGCCCTTCCCGTTCGGCCACGGCCAGCGCGACATTCTCCAGCACCGACAGGCCACGAAAGAGCGTGTTGATCTGAAACGTCCGCCCAAGGCCTCGACTGACTCGCGCGGCTTGCGGCAGCGCCGTCACATCGCGACCGCCCAGGAACACTTGGCCCGCCGATGGCGACAGCCGACCGGTGATCAGGTTGATGAAGGTGGTCTTGCCAGCACCATTGGGACCGATCAGGGCATGGCGCGCGCCAGGCTCAAGACGGAAGTTGATATCGTTGGCGACGACGAGTGCACCGAAACGCTTGTGCAGTCCAACCGTCTCCAGCGCCGGCATCATCGCCGCACCAGCCGGTCGAGCAGACCAAGAATGCCGCCGCGTGCGAACATCACCAGCAGCACAAGCAGGAGACCGATCCAGAAATACCAGAACTCCGGATCCATCTTCGCCAGCTGGTCCTGCGCGATCATGTACAGCGTGGCGCCGACAAATGCTCCGTACAGGCGACCAACGCCGCCGAACACCAGCATGATGACGATTTCGCCGGAGCGCTGAAACCCGAGAACGGTCAGGCCGACGAACTGCGTTGTCTGTGCCAGCAACGCCCCGGCAACTCCGGCAAATGCCGCGGCAATCGTATAGACAGTCAGCAATCGTCGACGCACCGGCGAGCCGATGGCGTGCATGCGCGCGACATTTTCGCGAATGCCGATCAGCGACTGCCCAAACGACGAATGTACCAAGTGGCGCGCGAACAGCCACGAGAGGAACAGCACCACCAGGCAATAGACATAGGCTGTGCGCCCGAACAGGTCGAAGCGAAACACACCGAAGATCGGGCTGATATCGACGCCCTGCAGGCCATCGGCTCCGCCCGTGACAAAGCTCGCCTTGTTGGCGGCTTCAGCAAGCAGAGCGGTGACCGCGAGCGTCAGCATCAGCAGTGCAAGGCCCTTCGTGCGCAGGATCACCATCCCTGATGCCCATCCCACCGCTGCCGCCGCGCCCGCACCGATCAACAGACCCGACAGCGGCTCGCCAGAAACGCGCGCGGCATATATGCCGGCGGCATAGGCACCAACCCCGAAGAATGCGGAATGCCCGAGAGTGACGATGCCCGCATAGCCGAGCACCAGGTCGAGCGAAAGCGCGAACAGGATCATGATCAGGATCTGACTGCCGAGTGGCAGATAGTCGGCGAACGCGAAATACCCGCCGACAGCGATGATCCAGGGCAGCAACTCGATCGCCCGCAAACGATGACGGCGGATCAGCGCATCGACAGGCGACACTCAGGCGGGACCGAACAGGCCAGCGGGCCGCCACAGCAACAAAGCGATTATGGCCGCGAACACGAAGAACGCGCCAAGCTGCGGAACCAGATACTTACAGGCCGTGTCACCGATGCCCAACAGCAGTGCTGCGACGAACGGGCCGCGCAGCGAGCCCAGGCCACCGATCGCAACCACCATCAGGAAATAGACAAGATACTCGGTCGCGTACCCCGGATAGATCGCCAGAATATCAGCACCAAGTCCGCCTCCCAGTGCTGCCAGCCCGGAGCCCAGTGCGAATGCACATGAGAACAGGCGGCGCGTATCGATGCCGATCGATTCCGCCATACGCCGGTTGTCGACAGCGGCCCGCAGTTGCGCACCAAAGTTGGTACGTTCGACAAGCAGCCACAACAACCCAATCAGCACGAAGCCGACCACGATCAGAAACGAACGGTAGGTCGGGAAACTGCGGAATCTGAGATCGACTTGGCCGCTCAGCATCGCCGGCAGGTGCACCGGCTGCGGCAGCGGCCCCCACAGGTAGCGCACCGCAGCGACCGACATGAAGATCAGGCCGATCGTGAACAACACCTGATCCAGCTCGCTTGCGCCATACAACCGGGCATACAGCGTACGCTCGAACACCACACTGATCAGCGCCATGGTGACGAATGCAGCCAGCAGCGCCAGGGCGAACGGCACGCTGCAGGCGTTCATCAGCGTCACCGTGACATAACCGCCCGCCATCGCGAATACGCCGTGTGCCAGGTTGACGAAGCCCATCAGCCCCATCGTCACCGACAGCCCCACGGACACGATGTACAGCACCATCGCATAGGCAAGGCCGTGGAACAGGATCGATATCAGCGCGTCCATGCGCCACGATCACTCCCCCTCCCCTTGCGGGAGGAGCCTGCCCCGGACTTGATCCGGGGGGGTGGGGGGAGGGGGCCGCCCATCCTCACTTCTGCTTATTGATCTCCTTCCACGGGTCTTTCACCATCGGGATCGTCTCGAACTCAACGTTGACCAACCGCCCGTTCACCTTCTCGATCCGCCGCAGATATTCGTTCTGCACGATGTCGCGGGTATCGGGGTCGATCATGATCGGCCCGCGCGGACTGTTGGCATCCTTCCAGCCCCTCAGCAATTCCATCGTCCTGTCCGGATCGATTTTCCCCCGCTGTTCGATAATCACATGAAAGATCGCGGCCATGCCGTCATAGCCCCCGATGACCTCGAACGCCGGCTCCTGATCCGCGCCATATTCCGCCTTGTAAGCCTTGACGAACTCCTGGTTCGCCACCCGGTCCGCTGCCGCGGAGTAATGGAACGCCGTCACCACTCCTAGCGCGACGTCACCCATGTTCGCCAGTTCCTCGTCCGTGGAAATATCACCCGGACCGATCATCTTGATGCCGGCCGCCTTCAGGCCGAGATCGCCGAACACCTTCATGATCGCGGTGGCATCCTTGCCACCGGGGACGAACACGAACACCGCATCCGGGTTGGTATCCTTCGCGCGCTGCATGAACGGCACATAATCGGGGTTCTGCAGCGGCATGTGCACCGACCCGACGATTTGCCCGCCCGCGTCGGTAAAGCCCTTGCTGAACGCGGCCTCGGCGTCGATTCCCGGCCCGTAATCAGACACCGCCGTGAACACCTTCTTCAATCCGTTCTTCATCGCCCATGCGCCAAGCGGATAGCTCGACTGCCACATGGTGAACGACACGCGTGCGATGTAAGGCGACTTGGTGGTGATCATCGCGGTGCCCGCGTTCATCACCACGAACGGCACTTTCGCCTCGGTTGCCAGCGGGGCAATCGCCAGCGCGTTCGGCGTATAGATCGTGCCTGCCAATAGCTGAACCCTGTCGCGGGTGATCAGTTCTTGCGCCATCCGCTTGGCAACTTCCGGATTAGGCCCGGTATCGTCGCGGCGGATGATCTCCAACTTTACACCCGGCGGCAGATCCTTCTCGTGCTGCTTGACATAGAGGCGAATACCGCGATCCAGCAGTTCGCCCACTGCCGCGAACGGACCGGAATACGTATCGACGATGCCGAGCTTCACCGTCTGCGCCGATGCCGGCGCCGCGACGCCGAGTGCCGCGCATGCGGCCAGGGCGAAGAGTATCCCGATCCTCATGTTTTCCTCCCTGTCTGCGCCGTTCTGCCGCAGATCGAAATGGCCGGCAATTTGGCCAACCGGTCAGTTCGTACGAATGCTCTGCGCTGTCTGGTTGAACAGGATCTTGCGTTCCTCCTCAGAGGGCGGCGCACGACGACGCAGTTCCTTGCCCAGATCGATGCCGCGTTGCACCGCCGGGCGTTGTTTGATCGCTTCTCGCCAGCGGGCCACGTTGGGGAACTCGTCCAGCGCCTGACCGAGCGGCTTAGAAATCAGCACCCAGGGAAACGACGCCATATCAGCAATCGAGTAGTCGCCTAGGATGTACTCCCGCTCCGCAAGCCTTCGCTCCAGCACTCCAAGGCAGCGATTGTACTCGTTGGCATAGCGCTGATGCGAATAGCTGTGTTCGCCCTCAGCGTAATTGACGAAATGGCTGAGCTGTCCGGCCATTGGGCCGAGATTGCCCACCTGCCAGAACAGCCACTCCAGTGTCTCTTTCCGACCAATGCGATCGGTCGGCATGAAGCGACCGGCCTTCTCTGCGAGGTGCAGCAGAATCGCGCCCGATTCAAATACCGGCATGCCGTCGTCCACGATCGCCGGCATGCGGTTGTTCGGACTGATCGCCAGGAACTCCGGCTTGAACTGATCGCCTTTGCCGATATTCACCGGCACCATGCGATACGGCAGGCCGCACTCCTCCAGCATGATCGACACCTTCCATCCGTTCGGCGTCGGCCAGTAGTGGAAGTCGATCATGGGATCGCGTCCTCGGTGAAGCCGATCTCCGCCAAAATCTCCTCGGTGTGCTCACCAAGCTCTGGTGCACCACGGCGCACACTGGTGGGCGTTGCAGAAAAGCGCGCCGCGGGTCGCGCCTGGCGCACCCGACCGGCAGCGGGATGCTCGGTCTCGATCACCACGCCATTCGCCACCACCTGCGGATGACCGATCATCCGGCTCCGCGTCAGCACCGGCGCACACGGCACGCCTTCCGCGGTCAGCCGTTGCAGCCACTCGGCCGCCCGACGCGTGCGCAGCACCTCCTGCGTCATCGTCAGCCGCTCGTCGATGTGCTTGTGCCGCAACGCCGGCGTGGCGAAGCGCGGATCGTCCAGCCACTCCGGCCGGTCCAGTGCCCGCGTCAGCGCCGTCCACTCGCGATCCGTCTGCACCGCGGCGCTGATGTAGTCGTCCGCGGTCTCATAGATCAGATCGATGAAGCTGGCTGCCTCCTGCTGCGGCAGTTCGTCGCCGACAAAGGTCTGGCTGCCCATGTCCGACCCCCACAGGAATGCCACCACAGCATCCAGCATGGATAGCCGCACATGCTGCCCCTTCCCGGTCCGCTCGCGCGCCAGCAATGCTGCGGTGATCGCCTGCGCTGCCACCACTCCGGTCAGCTTGTCCGGCACGATCGTTCGCACCAGCCGCGGCCGCGCCTGATCCGAGCCGCCTTGGATGCTGGCCAGTCCCGACAATGCCTGGATCAGCGGGTCATACACCGGCTTCTGCGCAAACGGCCCCTGTTCGCCAAAGCCGCTGATCGAGACATAGATGATGTCCGGGCGCAGCGCGCGCACCGCAGCCTCGCCAAACCCCATGCGCTCGATCACCCCGGTCCGAAAGTTCTGGATGAACACATCGGCGGTGGCGATCAGACCCTTCAGCGCCTCGATCCCGGACGGCGCCTTAAGGTCCAGCACGATCGACCGCTTGTTGCGGTTGTTGTTCAGGAACGAGGCCGAGAACCCGCCCCGCCGGTTGGCTGCGGCCCGGGTGTGATCGCCCCCCTGCGGGTTCTCGACCTTGATCACATCCGCACCCTGGTCAGCCAGCAACATGGTGGCTGACGGACCCGATACCATCGAGGTCAGGTCAACGATCCGATAGCCGTGCAACGGTCCCGGCATAGCGATCCTCTTGTCTACGACGGATTTGCAGATCGGCCATCTCTTAGAGTGGGTCAAGCTAACGAGATCGTGATGCTGCGACTGCGAATGGTAGGCCAATATTGCTGTCCTAGAACCTCGAGGGAATTGTCCAAGGGCAGAACCCGGCAGCTTGACGATGATGAGAGGTTCGCTTTGACCGAATTACCTTCCCGCGCCCCGCTTGGCTTGCTTTGGCGCAGCCTGAGCCGGCCGTTCAATCCGGTCCCGCGTTCGGCGCATCCGCAACCCCGATCGTCCGACGATCCGGTCTTCCTGCCCGACTTCGTCGCGCTGACGCCCGATCAGATGCAGGAAATCCTTTACCGAAAAGGCCAAGACCAATGAGAGGACGCAGGCGCCTGGACACTGAAGCCGGCGGTGGCGTCGGCCGAACCGCCCTGATGGCCAGCCTGGTCGCCGCCTTGCTGGCGGGTGGTGTTGCGATGGTGGCAGCCGCGACCACCCTCGATCTTGGACCCAAGGTGGGCGATATCCTGGTCTTCCGGCCGGGTGCCCGCCTGCCGAGCGATTGGGACTTCACCGTTACGCGTCGCGGCCCCGCACCGGACAACTGCAGCCTGCGTCCCGAGGTGATGGCATCGCGTGGAGGCAGTCTGGTGGTCGAGGAACGCGTCACCAAGCCGCACAGCTTCCATGTGCACTGGGCCGGCGGTCCAACCAGCACCGGAACCGCCGATTGTGGTGTCAGCGCCGACCTGGTGGTGCCAGGCACCGAACTTCAGTTGCTGTCCAATGCCGTTGGCGGTCCGGGCGTCCAGAAGACCAGCCTCTTCCGCTTCTAAACCTTGCGGCCCGTCCCGCCAGCCAGTTGATCCATCGTACAGGCGCGCGGGTCCTTGTCCTCGCGCCAACGCACCAGCCGAGACCCATGGCGAAAGTGGCGATGCTCGATATGGTCGGCGCTGACCTCGGCCACCAACCGCGGCTCCAGTGGCACGGCTATGCGCTCGCGATCAGACCAACGGCTGCGTCCGCCTGGCGCCTCGCCGCTAAAACCTGATCCGCCGAGCAGCGGACGGATCAGGCGCTCGACCTCTTCCCTCCTGTCGCCGACGCCGCACCGGCCGACGTAATGCAGCAGACCGCCATCGTCATATAGCCCCATCAGCAGATATTCGACCTGGTCGCTACCGCGCTTTCGGTAAATTCCGCCCACCACGCAATCAACTGTCTGCCACAGTTTGAACTTCAGCATCGCCCGTTGGCCGGGCTGATACGGCAGGTCCAGGCGCTTTGCGACGATGCCATCCAAGCCGTGGTCGCGCCCATTAAGCCATGCCTTCGCTGTGCTGTGCGAAGTTGTCGCGCGCGATAATACGAATTTCGCCTGCTTCGGATTGTGGCTAAAGAACAGTTCCAGGGCACGTCGCCGCTCACTGAAGGAAGTCCCGAGTAGTGAGTGCCCTTCAGCATCGGCCAGCAGATCGAATGCGACGAAGCGCGCGGGGTGTTCATGCGACATCTTCGCGACACGCGACGGCGCCGGATGCAGCCTGAGCTGCAACACATCGAACGGCTGATCCGGAATGATCAGCTCACCGTCCAGAACGAAGCGAGCGATTGGGCACTCCAGCGCAGCCTGGACGACCTCGGGAAAGTAGCGCTCCAGCGGCCGCTGCCTGCGGGATTGCAGATTGATCGTTTCTCCGTCGCGAAACACCATGCAGCGAAAGCCGTCGTATTTCTGTTCCAAGAGCCAACCAGCTCCTGCCGGCAGCTCGTTGACCGGCTTTGCCTCCATGGGCAGCAGTGAAAGTGGTATCTCCAGCGCCATCGCCCGCTCCGCGGTGTCTCCAGCGCAACAGCGCAGAAAGTTCATAGTTGCGGTCGCGCGAAGAAGTGCAGCCGCGGCAAACCCACCGACGCATCACGCGTTCAGCCACCGCTACATCGTACAAATAATGACGGGAAGGAGATTCCATGCGCTCTATCATGCTTGCTGGATTATTCGGTTTGATCGCACTGAGTGGCACTCCCGGTTCGTCCGAAGCGAAGGGGTGTTTGAAGGGCGCCGCTGTGGGCGGCGTGGCGGGACACATGGTCGGGCACCATGGTACAGCTGGTGCAGCAGCCGGATGCGCCGTCGGGCACCACGAAGCGTCCAAGCAGGATCAGGCCCAGCGAAATAATGGCGACAGCGCCAATCAGACTCACTGAAGCCGCGTCACTCCGCCCTGAAGCCTCTTCCGAGGAGGGGTAACAGGGCCGTGCGCGCGGGCTACCACCTGCAACCGCTACGTTCCGCGCACGTTTTATGCCGCGCCTGAGAAGGATTCCAACTTATGAAACCAACGCTTGGCGTCATTGCCCTTAGCGCGCTGTGTGCACTCGCAGCATGCGGCAATCAACCCAAGGAGCGTGCGGAAGGAGGTGGTGCTGCCGGCGCTGCGACCGGTGCTGCGGTCGGCGCTCTTGCCGGACCTCCGGGTATGGTCGCCGGCGCCCTGATTGGCGGTGGCGCTGGCGCTGCGACTGGCGCCGCCACCTCGCCGCAACAGGTCAACCTTGGCAAGCCACCGTGGACGAACCCGAACGCGCGAGTTCCCACACCGAATGGACCTGTTTCGCCCACCGCTGCTCGCAGCCGGGGAAGCGCAAGCTCACAGAATGCCGAAGTCGATCGGCTGAACGATGAGAGTTTGCACGCGGCGCAGAACGGCACCGCGTATCACTAGGCGCATCGAGTAGCGCCTGCGGAAGCGCAGGCGCTACTCGGCCACTCCCGCATCGCGCTCACCCGCGACGATCTCGAGGCTCTGCTGGCCGCTGTCGAGGAAAGCGAACCTGCTCACCAGCAAAGCCAGCGCGAACAGGGGCACCGACAACAGCACTATGGATGCGGTAAACCCGACGGTCGCCACCCCGATCGGGATCAGAAAGATGTTGATGGCAATCGCAAGCCGACATGCGCCATTGCAGAAGCCTTGCGAGCGCCCACGAAGCCGGGTCGGGAACAGTTCGCTCGACCATACCCATGTCAATACAGCGGGTCCTAGCCAGCTGAAGAAGCTAAAGGCGAAGAAGCCGGCCACCAGCATTGACGGGCGGCCTGGTCCCGCTAGGGCCATGAAGAGCGCAGCGCACCCTTCAGGGATCGCAGTAAGGTAGAGCAGCCGGCGCCGACTGATCCTGTCGATCAATACAAGCCCCAGCAGCACCCCCGCCAGACTTGTGCACCAAACCAAGGAACTGAACAGCAGCGTCGCTTCGTTGGACAGAGCCCCAACAGTCCGCAGCACGAAAGGTGCGGCGATGGTGGACAAAGGCCCAGCGACACAGTTCAGGAAAAATATCAGAGCCACCAACAATGCCCGGCGGCGATACGGCTGCCGAAACAATTCTCGATAAGACCCCCGCTCGGTCGTCAGCCGCGCAAGGCTGGAAGCATCGGCTTCGATCCCGAAGCTGCGCAGTGCCTGTCGCGCCTCCTCGGTGCGCCCATGCGCGGCGAGCCACCGCGGTGATTCGGGCAATATCTGGCGGCCCAACAGGACCAGCGCCGCGGGAATTGCCGCCAAACCAAACATCCAGCGCCAGGCATCGGCACCGGCGATCGACAGCAACGGCAGAGCGATCAAGTTCGAGGCCATTGCGCCCAGGATCCACATGATGTTGAGCAAGGAGCCGGATATGATGCCGCGTTGCCGGCGCGGGGCGATCTCGGCCAGGTACGCGGCACTCGTGGGAATATCCATGCCCACGCCGATGCCGACCAGAAATCGAGCAATGAACAGTTGAGGCACCGACTGCACGAATGCCGAGACAATTGAGAACACCACGAAGAGCAGCAGGTTGGCGACAAAGATGGCGCGGCGGCCCCATCGATCCGACATGTCGCCGAACACCAGCAGCCCCAGCATGGCACCAAGGAAGGTGGATGCACCAAGCGCCCCGGTCTGCTGCGGCGATAGGCCGAACTGCGGCCGCAGCAGAATCAATGCGGCGCCCATGACGATCAGGTCGTAGCCATCGATGAACTCGCCGCACGCAATAAGGATAGCTGCGTAACGCTGACGCGGCGACAACGGTGCTTCGTCGAGATGGCCGAGCGGCTCTGGCTCCCGCTTAGTCGTCTGCATACACATCTCCCCCAAGCGCCGTCATGTCTGAGCAGCTGTGCCAGGACTGTTACAATCAAACGATCTTTATTTGCGATCCGATCACGCAGTGGCCAAGGCGCACTACACCGTCCAAACCATGCATCCCACTAATGCGCGCGTACATGTACGCGGATTGCCCCTCCAATAGGTGGTTCAATCTACTCGATGAGTCTATCTGCCATCGCCATGATACTCGGCGGCCGTTCGATACCAAGACTCTTTGCGGTCTTCAGATTGATCGAAACCGAAGACGCTCGGCTGCTCGATCGGTAGGTCGCCGGGCTTGGTGCCCTTGAGAACTCGATCAACACCCAGTTGATCGCAATGACCGGCACTCCGGCACATCAGTGTGATCGACTCACCCGGCCTATAACCAAGGTCCGTCAGACCGGTGACGAACATGCTGGATTCACCCCGTCCGTGCAGATACGCCAGTATATCACATGGTTGATACGTAACAAACCCAGTCTGCGGCTGGTCGCCCAGCGGTTACGCTTGTACAGGAGCGCAATTAAATGTACAACATTGATGACCGTATACGACGGAAGGTGGCGCATTGGCTTCATGGTTCCCCCCACTCATCACAATAGTGCCACTGGCATCGCTATGGTAGCCGCTCAATTATCGTCATAAACGTTGGCTAACCGCTTTTGTCCGCCGGAAAATTGCCAGAGGGCAGCCAAGAGGAGAAACCATGGACCGGAATAATGCCGATTGGCTGGGGCTGAAGGATCGGATGTGCATTGTGACCGGCGCCGGCAGCGGCATCGGGCGGGCGGTGGCACTTGCGATGGCATCGGCTGGTGCATCGCTGGTGCTGCTCGACAAGGATGGGGCGAAGTGCGATGCGACCGCTGCGGCGCTGCGACCAACCGGCGTCCGGGCGCTCGCGGTGACATGCGACATTGCGGACCCGGCCAGCATCGCCGCCGCCGAACGTGCGTCGCGCGCCATTGGTCCGTGCGACATCCTGGTGAACAACGCCGGCATGCTGCTTCCTGGCTCGCTGGCGACGGTTTCGCTCGAAGACTGGAACCTGCTGCTGTCGGTCAACCTGACCGGTTACTTGCTTTGCGCCCAGGCATTCGGCAAGGCGATGATCGAGCGTGGCCGCGGTGCAATCGTGCACACAGCATCGATCGCCGGCAGCAACGCCCAGGCATTCTCGGGAGCCTACAGCGTCAGCAAGTCCGGTGTCCTGATGCTGTCGCGCCAGCTTGCGGTTGAGTGGGGACCGCACGGAGTGCGCAGTAACGTGCTGAGCCCTGGCCTTGTACGGACGCCAATGAGTGAAAGCTTCTACCAGACGGCCGGCGTTGCTGAGAGAAGGGCTGCCGCGATCCCACTCGGCCGCGTCGGCACGCCAGAGGACATGGCCCAGGTCGTGCTGTTCCTCGCCAGCGACCGGGCAGGCTTCGTCAA
>JBKPOG010000048.1:0-12394 GCA_046732975.1 Pseudomonadota bacterium | reverse complement strand
CCTTCAGACGCTGTGCCTGGTCACGGATGCTGGGCAGGAAGCCGTATTGCTCCAGTGGACCGCCTACGCAGGCGACCGGAACGTTGGGCACCGACATCGCGCGGAACATGCACGGGCCGAAGCTCACGGCGGTGACGACATTCTCTTTCTTCGGATCGAACTCGCGCACCACGCGACCGAGCCAGCCTTCGGTGCCGACCTTCTCGGCCTCGCAGGTGTGCCAGATGTCCATGGAGCGGAAGTGCGAGCGTGGGGAATCGAGATAGCCGACGCCGTGCATGATCGCGAGCTTGTCGTCGTCCCAGAACTTCTTCAGCGGCGCCATGTAGTTTGGCATGGCGTGCGCCTGATCCAGGTGAATCATATCGCTGTCGGCGATGCCGACCGCTTTGCGATTGTCCTTGTACAGGCCGTTGTTGTACGGGATCACTGTGTTCAGGTAGTCGTTGCCGCCGGTGAGCTGCAACACGACCAGCACCGGATCCTTCGATTGCTGCGTTGCCGACATAGATTAGTCCCTCCTATCCGTTCCGAGTCATGTTTCAGCCGAACTGGTATTCGCGCGTTGCCGCAATGAGTTGCATCATCTCTGCGGCACGCTGAGCGGCGTTTTTCGCGCTGGCGTCATTGTCCCAGCTGATGTCGCCCCACTGCTTCGCCGCGTCGGTAAGCTCTTTCCTGGTAGCTTCACCTACCTCGACCGGACCAAGCAGATCGAGGCAGTTGGTGACAAGCTGCTCAGGCGTCTTGGTGCCCTGGGCCTTCAGGCGGTTGATGATCGCCTGAACGCCGGGCAGGTCGGGATTGCCAAGCTGTGCCGCGACAAAGTTGATGCGCGACATCAACGAGCCGCTGTTGATCCACTCCTGGCCGGTGTGCCAGCCCTCTACCGATGGCGGGTTCAGCAGGTCCTGGCCCATGTAGGACGGCTGCATAGACAGCTCGCCATAGCCTGGCTTTGGCAACTCGTAGCCACCGACCAGGCGCAATGTACCCGCCACCACTTCGGCAGGCGACTTCAGGTGCTTGTAGCGGGCGTTCTTGAAGAAGTCCGACGTGAACACGTGACGGAGCAGCGGCCTCATCTCGCACTTCGATTCCATGAACACTTTGCACATCGAGTCGATCGCTGCCTGTTCGCGCGGTGCCTCGATCTGCCATGCAGGCACTTGCGGTTCGTCTGCGACAAAGAAGTTGTAGAGGTGGCGGCAGATGAACTTTGCGCAAGCCGGCTGTTGCACGATGATATTGATGATGTCTTCGCCGTTGAAGTTGCCCTTGTGGCCGAGGAACGTCTTCTCACCATCGTCATGGTCTTCCGGCCGATACTCGAACTTCCATGGGAATCGACCGTACGGCAACCGCGGCAGCTTGGTTTCGAAGGTCCAGCCGGTGAAAGCGCGCGATGCCTCGCGGACGTCCACCTCGGTGTAGTTGCTGGCGCCGAGACTGAAGAGCTCCAGTAGCTCGCGGCCCCAATTCTCGTTCACCGCCGTGCCGTGGTTCTGGTTGTTGTCCAGCCAGAAAATCATCGTCGGGTTCTTCGCGATTATCAGCAGCAGGTCGCGATAGTTTCCCATGCCGTGGTTGCGGAACAGCTCGATCTGCTCGAGCAACTGGTCGTAATTGTCAACCTTCGAGTTGCCGGTGGCGAACACGTGGTGCCAGAACAGCGCCATCTTCTCCTGCAGCGGGCGCTTGGTGTTCACCAAGTAGTACATGTAGTTCACGTTGCCCATCGGCGGCTGCCCGCCCGGAAGCAGCGCGGCCGGCTGGTGCCGCAGCAGCGTGTACGGATCGACCGCCGGCTGCGTCTCCGGGCTCAGCAACTCGTCGACCGTTGCATCGTAACCCTTGGCCGCCCGCGCCTCGAGCTCGTCCCGACTGGCACCGAAGCCTGCCCGGCGCATCAGGTGGGCCATCAAGCCGATGTCGTCCTTACTTGCCATAGTTGATCCTCCCGAAATACAGCACTAACCAAACGGATTTCGCTCGCAGCGGCGACACTACCACATCAGGCGAATTCATCCAGGGTCGGCGATCAGCATTTCAACACATCAAGGCCTAACCGAGGTTACTCGCCGCCGGCGCCCTGGGCTCACCCGACGTCGGAGGGTGCCCTGCATTCCACCCGAAGCGGCGCCCGATCATCCAAACAGAGGCCACGTCATAGCGCCCTTTTGGCCATCAGGACAGACCGACCCCTGGGACCCATCGGGCTAGCCTTGCCAGCCGCGGTCTATTTGTCCAATCTAAATATGTAATTTCATAAATAGGCGGCGCCAATAGGAGGGAGGACGCCATGACGCTGGCCGAGTTGCGGTATCTTGTCGCGGTTGCCGACCTTTCTCACTTCGGCCGGGCGGCCGAACGGTGCCGGGTAACCCAGCCGACACTCAGCAGTCAGTTGCGGAAGCTGGAGGAGAATCTCGGCGTGCCGCTGGTCGAGCGTACGACCCGGTTCGTCACCCTCACGCCGATCGGCAAAGCCGTTGTTGGCCATGCGCGCCGGATTTTAGAGGAGGCCGACCAAATCTCCGAATTGGTGCGTCATCGCCACGGTACGCTCACCAGCATCCTGCGGCTTGGCATTATCCCGACACTAAGTCCCTATATCCTGCCGCTGATACTCGAACGTCTGCATCAGATCTTACCCGCGCTTCGACTGGTGCTGAGGGAAGATCTGACCGCGAACCTCATGGCCGCATTGGACGGGTACGCGCTGGACGTTGTGCTGATCGCGCTGCCCGAGCACACCGAAGGCTATCGGACGATGCCGCTGTTCCTGGAGCCGTTCTGCTTTGCCTGTGCCCCCGGGCACCCGCTGAGCAATCAGCCGGTTGTCACGGAGAGTGAACTGAAGCGCGAATGCCTGCTGTTGCTGGATGAAGGACACTGCCTGCGTGACCAGGCACTGGAAGTGTGTGGCGAGAAATTCAGCAATGGAATAGCACCGAGCGACGATTTTCGGGCAACCAGCCTGGAGACAATTTCTGAGATGGTTGCCGCGGGCCTTGGTTGCACGCTGCTACCCGCGATGGCCGTGCCGCATCTGACAGCTCGGCATAAGCAGCTGGAGGTGCGCCCCCTCATTGCGAGCAAGGCACATCGACGCATCGGTTTGCTGTGGCGAACGAGCTTCCCCCAGGCCGAAGATCTGGAAGAATTCGGCAGGCTCATCCTCGGGCAGCTACCTGACTGCGTCGAGGTGCTTGGCACGCCATGCAGCCCAGCGCCGAGGCCGAGCCGTCCTGTTGCGAAGCCCCTCGGGCGGTCGCGGTCCGGCGCCGAAGCAGCAAGCTGATACTGCTCCGCATTCAACCGTCCGACTGCCGCGCACTGCTGCTGTAGCATTGATATTCGCCAGGTTCCTCGCGGTCTACGCGCTGCTCTATGCGGCGTTCGGTGTGCAGTCGCCCTTCCTGCCAGCACTGCTTGCCGAGCGGGGATTGCGTCCGAACGAAATCGGCGTGGTCCTGGCGGCATCCACGGCGGTAAGAGTTCTCGCCGGCCCCGCCCTGGCTCACGCCGCCGATCGATGGCGAGGACATGGGCTGAGCTTATGCACGTGCGCCACTGCCGCTGCCATGGCCGGCATCGGGTACCTGACAATGTCCGGCTTCCGTGGGTTGCTCACGGTCGCGTTGGTTCACGCCGTGGCTCTGGCGCCGATCGTCCCAGTCTCCGACGCGCTCGCCACCACCGCCGCACGGCAAAGCGAGGTCACTCGGGGCCGCTTTGAGTACGGGTGGCTGCGAGCCGGTGGCTCTGCCGCGTTCATCGCGGGCACCTTCCTCACCGGATGGATGGCAAGTGGGGCAGGCTTGGCGAGCATTATCTGGTTCAGTGGCTTGTTCCTGCTCATTGGCGGCGGCACAGGACTGCTGCTCCCAGGCATTGGCGAAATCCAGCCCATCGGTTCGGGCTTCCGCACACCCACCCTGCGCGATTGCGCGCTGTTGCTGCGAGTTGCGCCATTCCGGCGTACCCTCTGCATCGCAGCTTTGGTTGAGGGAAGTCATGCGCTGAACGACAGCTTTTCTGTGATCATCTGGCGCTCGGCCGGGATAAGCTTGAGCACCATCAGCTTTCTTTGGTCCGAGTCCGTGATGGCGGAGGTGCTGGTCTTCCTGCTGATTGGACCATCACTTATTCGACGCATTGGTGCAGGCGGCGCGTGTGGACTGGCGGCTGCGGCGGGCGTTGTCCGGTGGTCGGTTCTGGCCTTCACCACCTCGCCATTGGTTTTGACGGCCGCTCAGCCGCTGCACGGCCTGACATTCGCTCTGCTGCATCTTGCGAGCATGCGCGTCATTGTGCTGGTGGTGCCATCTCGCCTGGCAGCCACAGCGCAATCGGTTTACGGCACCTTGTGCGTAGGACTGGCGACGGCGCTGCTAACTCTTCTTTCAGGCCCTCTTTATCAGCAAACAGGCGCCCGCGCTTTCCTCGTCATGGCTGCTCTGTGTCTTGCGGCGCTCCCGATGTGCGCTGGGCTCCCCGCATCGCTGATGCATCTGCCCAGCCCCCGCGGTGGACACGACGCGTGAGACGCCGGCAGCTTCCCCGATGGTTCGCTGTCATCGCCACGCTAGGCGTCCTAGCGACCCTGCGTGCACCAGCACTGGCCGATGAGCCGGGAAACAGACCGATTAATCCCACGGATTGGGATGTTGCTCAAAGCGCACTCTGTGACTCGGCAGTACGTGAGGCAGAACAACAGCATCACTTACCGCCCGGTCTGCTGGGAGCAATCGCAAGGGCTGAGAGCGGCAAGCCGGTGCTGGCACTGAACGACGTCCGTGCGTGGCCGTGGACAATCAACGCGGACGGCCGTGGTCTCTATCTGGAGAGCAAAGCGGCCGCCATCGCATGGGTAAACCTGCAGGAGTCACGGCATCACTACATCGATATCGGCTGTACTCAGGTCGACGTATCGCTGCATCGCAAAGCCTTTGCTTCAGTGGAAGATGCATTCGATCCAATCCTGAACGCAGATTTCGCAGCCGATTACCTGATGGACCTCTACCATGGTGCCGCGAAAGGCAATTGGAACATGGCGGTCGGCCTCTATCACTCGCATACGCCAATGCTTGCCGCGGAATACCGAGACCGCGTCGCACAAATCGGTGCGCGGGTACTGCACGGCGTGCTGGACCCGGTGCCGCTGTATGTCCTGGCCATCCGCCAAGGAACTTTGCGGGTGCCGGTGGGCGCGGGAAGATCGACCCCGATCAATATTGAACGGCAACCGGCGGTGCACCGTCGCAGGCCAACCGCCTGTCAGGTGCAGAGGATCCTGGGCTGGTATCTCAACGGGCATTCCGGCGCGTGCAAATAGCTGACGAGCGCCGCTACAACAGGCCTTCCTTGCGGAAACTGATCCACCGTCCGTTGCCAATCACGATGTGATCATGCAGCACGACCGACAACGCCTCGACTGCCGCTCGGATCTGCTGCGTCATGGCGATGTCGTCGCGCGATGGCGTCGGATCGCCGCTCGGATGATTGTGCACCAGGATCAGCGCCGTGGCATGCAGCTCGAGCGCCCGCTTGGACACCTCGCGTGGATAGACCGGAGTGTGGTTCACCGTGCCCCGTTGCTGTGCCTCATCCGCCAGCAAGCGGTTACGGTTATCGAGGAACAGGACCCGGAACTGCTCGACGCGCTCACGCGAAAGCTCGGCGCCGAGATAGGCCATCAAGCGGTCCCAGTTGCTCAGCACTGGCTGACCCATGATCTCCGCTTGCAACAGGCGCAGCGCAGCCGCGTGGACCGACTTGAGCGCCGCCACTCCGGCGTCGCCCATGCCCTCCACCGACAGAAGATCCTGCACCGGCGCTGAAATTACCCTAGCGAAACTGCCAAACCGGGCCAGCAAAACGCGCGCCAGAGGCTTGGTATCGCGCCTTGGCAAGGCGAACAGCACGATCTCCAGCATCTCATGGTCAGCCAGCGCATCCGGCCCAGCCGCCAGCAGCCGCGTGCGCAATCGCGCCCGGTGTCCTTCTACACCGGGGAGACGTGCTGTGCCTTCGGCCGAAGCGTCGAACAGTGACAGGGCCTCGGCGACCCCCTGCGTGCGCTCACCTTTTGCCACGCCCCGAGCATGCGGGCGTGGTCTTGCGCTGAAGTTAACGCCCCGGCGGTGCAGCGCAGGGCTCGGTCCCCATATCGGCCGGCACCGAGACCTCCAGCAGTTCGAAAGTGTCGGACGTGCCCGTCTCGTTGTGGGGCGTATCGCCCGGGATCATGATGGATTCGCCGGCCTGGATGCGCACCTTGCGATCGGCGAACTCCAGATCGACCCAGCCGCTGAGCATATAGACCAACTGCGCCTGGCACTTGTGCACGTGCCAACCGGTCGGCTGCGACATGCCCTTCTCGGCCGAGGTGACCTGAGCACGCATGAATCCATTGGTCCCGTCGGTGACCCCAAGATCACGGTACTTGAAGTAGGCGCGACGACCGGAAACGTATTTCGCGTCCTCCTTCGTCGCGACGGCGACATTCATCGTTTTGCCGATCGGCGTGTGGTCATTCATCGCGTTCCCTCCTGGTAATCAATTCGGTCCGTACGGCGGCTTGGTGAACCCCGCCGGCGACAGCGTAAAGATCTCGCAGCCGGTCTCGGTCACGCCAATCATATGCTCGAACTGGGCCGACAGACTGCGATCGCGTGTCACCGCCGTCCAACCGTCGTCCAGCACCTTTACCTCCGGCCTGCCGGCATTCACCATCGGCTCGATGGTGAAGAACATCCCCGCCCGCAGCAAAGGGCCTTCTCCCGGCTTGCCGAAATGCAGCACGTTCGGCGGCTCGTGGAAGCGCCGGCCGATGCCGTGGCCGCAGAAGTCGCGCACCACGCTGAAGCGCTGGCTCTCCACAAAATTCTGGATCACGTGGCCAACATCGCCCAGCGTCACTCCTGGCTTCACCGACCTGACACCGCGCATCATCGCCTCATAGGTCACATCCATCAGGTTGCGCGCACGAGTTGACGCATTGCCGGCGACGTACATTCGCGAAGAATCGCCGTGCCAGCTGTTCAGGATCACCGTCACATCGATATTGAGGATGTCGCCATTCTCCAGCTTCCGCTCGCCAGGGATACCGTGACAGACGACGTGATTAATCGAGGTGCAGATCGACTTTGGATAGCCACGATAATTCAGCGGCGCCGGGACTGCACCGTGGGCGGTGATGAACTCATGGCACAGAGCGTCCAGTGTTCCAGTCGACACGCCCGGCTTGACGTGAGGGGTGATCATGTCGAGCGTCTCGGCCGCGAGCCGGCCGGCGGCATGCATTCCGGTGAAATCCTCCGGCGCGTGGATTGTAATTCGTCTTGCGTCGGCCCCGCCGTCCATCCTGCCTTGCTCCGCATTTGCCGCGCCGGCCGCGGCCAATGTTGCAAGATGCGCAACGCCACGGCTGGGCGCAAGAGTTGCGAAAGACGTTCGCCGGGAGCGCAGCCCAGCCTGCTTTATTGTATGGCTTGCGACATCCAGCAGTGATCTGGCGCCGATTGAGCGGCCACATCAGCAATGCCAGCGAAGCGTCCCCATGGCGTAGCCGATCCATAGCACCCGCGCTAACCTAAGCGCATGACGTTGGCCCACCGCGCGGTACCAAGGAGGGGGTGAGTGACGGCGGAAATCAATCGCTCGCGGGTGACCCAGGTGCGCGCCTGATGGATCGCGACGAGGAGAAACGCGCGGCTGCCGAGACTGCGGCCGCAATGGTCGAAGATGGAATGGTGATCGGTCTCGGCACTGGATCGACGGCCCATTACGCCATTGAGGCGTTGGTCCGCCGGGTGCGCCGCGGCCTCAGGATTCGTGCCATTCCCACATCGGAGCGCAGCGCGGGCCAGGCACGTGCTGGCGGAATCCCACTGACCACGTTTGCCGAACACCGCCGCCTGGACCTGACGATCGATGGCGCTGACGAAATCGAGCTCGGAACATTGAACCTGATCAAAGGCCTCGGAGGAGCGCTGCTGCGGGAAAAAATTGTCGCCTCGGTCAGTGCGCGGCTCGTTATTGTAGCCGACCACGAGAAGCTCGTTGATCAACTGGGAACGAAGACCCCGGTTCCGGTCGAAGTGGTGCCCTTTGGCTGGGAGACGACCGCAGACCGATTGCGTCGGCTGGGCGCGGATCCGCAGCCCCGGCGAGACGCCACCGGGCAGTTGTTCTGCACAGATGGTGGCAACCGGATCCTGGATTGCCGGTTCCGCGAGATCACCGATCCCCAAAGCTTCGACCGCATGATCGGTCAGACAGTCGGCGTGGTAGAAACCGGGCTATTCATCGGCATGGCTGAAGTCGCCCTGATCGCCGATGCTGCCGGCGTGCGCGCCATCAGACGGGGCGGCTGACCCGGATCAGCGGCTCGCGACCTGCCGGTCCAATCGCAGCACAATGCAAGCCGATCGGCGGCGGCCCAGTTCGGCACAAGCGCCCTGCGCCTCGGAGGCTGTCAATCCGGTCACCTGCGCGCGCCAGACCGTGCGACCGTGTTGGCTGGCGGGTTCGATCCGCACGTCGCCGCCATCCGCGGCACGGCGTGCGCTCACCGCCGCATCGCGCGCGGCCCGTTCGCTGCTGAAGCTGCCAACCTGGATCGCCCAGGCCGACATGACGGCCCCCCGCGGCCGCGCCGGTTGCAATGTCAGCGTTGCCGCGTGCGCCGTGCTGACCAGGGACGGCAGACGGCCTGCAACCATTGTTCGCCTTTCGGGAGGCACGTCCAACTCCTCGAAACCTTGGTCGAGGAGAACCGCCATGTGAGCATCACGCTCGGGATTGGACGCTGCACCAAGCACCACCCCGATCAGGCGAACACCGCCGTGAACAGCACTGGTGACCAGGTTGTGACCCGAGGCCACGGTGTAGCCCGTCTTCATTCCGTCTGCGCCTGGGTAGGACTCGAGCATGCGGTCATGATTAAAAATCACCCGCCGCTGAAAGGTGAAGCTGCGGGTGCCGAAATAAGGGTAGTAGCCCGGGAAATCCGAGATCAGGCGGCGGCCCAGGGTGGCCAAGTCGCGCGCACTGGTCCATTGATCCGGATCAGGCAGCCCGGAGGCGTTGGTGAACGTCGTATGACTCATGCCCAGCGCCCGCGCCCGCAAAGTCATCATTTGGGCGAAGCGGTCCTCTGACCCTCCCAGCAGTTCTCCCAGTGCCGCGGCCGCATCATTCGCCGATTTGGTCACCAGCCCGAGAATGGCCTCTTCCACCGTGAGGCGCGTGCCAGGCACGAGCCCCAACTTCGAGGGCTCCATGGACGCCGCGTGGGGCGTGACCGGCACCAACTCATCCATCGTGATGCGCCGGTCCCGCAGCGCCTCGAACGCCATATATAAGGTCATCAGCTTGGTGAGACTGGCGGGATGCCGTGGGGCGTCCGGGTTGGCGGCCTCCAGAACACTACCTGTGGTGGCATCGACTACGATTGAACTGTAGCGATCGGAACCGACCTGTGCCGCGGCCTGTTCCACACCAGTCAGACTCAGCGCGGCGAAGCTCACCGCGAGCGCAGCAAGACGCATCGTGATTGTGCGTCCACGAGGACCGCCCGACCTCATCCGTTGCGCACCCCCGGCATTTCCGCGCAACTCTACGAACCGGGCAATCGGACTGTCCAGTCGTAATTGAAGCGAAAAGAGAAAAAAATGAAGCGGTTAGGGACAAGTCCTGCGATGACCGGACCGGCCGGCGGAACGGCCGCAAAACAAACTAGGCAGATTTTTGTGCACCGCACAAAAATCGCTTGATCTACCGGACACCGCTGGTTATATGAGGATCGTGCTGCGGTGCAGCAAACGGTCAGACAACCATTTTGAGGGCGCACGGCGGGTCACTTGCAGAAAGCGTCACTGCGCCGGGAGAGCATCTAGATGTCAGGTAGCAAGTCGAAAGCGATCGAGGCTCCGGCCATGATCGAAGACCAGACGGCACAGACGGCCGCCAAGGGGTTCGAGACGACCATGTCGGGTTTGAAGGATGGCATGACACGCGCAGCCTCGGGTTTCGCGGACACACAGGCAAAGGTGAAGGAAGGTATGGAAAAAGCAATGAAGACAGCCGAAGAGCTCGTGGCGTTCGGCCAGGGTAACTTTGAGGCGATCGTGAAGTCTGGGCAGATCTGGGCATCCGGAGTTCAGGACATCGGTAAGCAGATGGCGGCCAACGCTCAGGCCTCGTTCGACGACACCATGTCCACGTTCAAGGCCATGTCCTCGGTCAAGTCTGTGAAGGACGCATTCGACCTCCAGGCCAGCCTAGCCCGTTCGACGATGGAGAAGACGCTCACCGAGTCGGGCAAGCTAACGGATGCTTCGATGAAACTCACGGAGCAGACGCTGGCGCCGCTTACCGCCCGGTTCAGCCTGGCCATGGAGAAGTTCGGGAAGGCCGGCTGACGCCGCACAAGGGGCTTCTCGCCTCTCGCAAGAAGCGCCCATTTGACACAAGGGAAGGCTCCGGCGTCGTCGGGGCCTTTTTTGTGCAATGACACCAGGCCTTAATCTTTGCTCGTCAATGCTCTTTTAACCGGGCGCCGCCTTCCGATATGGTTCGTGCTTCGGCGGGCACGGGGCGGGGACTCCGATGTCTGCCGTGGCGGAAGTAGGAGCGTCCCAGAATTCCGGGGATGCCGCGACAGGCAGGCGCGGAAGAACGATGAGTGACAGCGACAGACGTGGCGGCAATGGTAACAGCGAGGGCCCAAACACTGGCGTCGTCGTCCGGGCGAGACCGAAGACGCGAAAACCCGCGATGTACAAGGTGTTGATGCTGAATGACGACTACACGCCGATGGAATTCGTCGTTCATGTCCTGGAACGGTTCTTCCAAAAGACGCGCGAGGAAGCCACCCGCATCATGCTCCACGTGCATCGACGTGGGGTAGGCGTATGCGGCGTCTACACTTACGAGGTGGCGGAGACGAAGGTGACGCAGGTCATGGACCTGGCCCGGCAAAATCAGCATCCTTTGCAGTGCACGATCGAGAAGGAATGATCCCGAGGATGTGCAGGTCAGTAACCAGATGACAGGCTCTCGCCGTGTAATTACTTCACCCGAGTTGACTGCCGGTCGGACCGCCGGGGATGATCTGGTCCGGCTCAAGGCATTAAGCGCGTAGGAGCGCCGACCACGATGCTTTCACGGAACCTCGAACAAACGCTGCACCGCGCGCTTTCGCTCGCCAGCGAGCGTCGTCACGAATATGCGACCCTGGAGCACCTACTGCTGGGATTGGCGGACGACACTGACGCCGCGACGGTCCTACGTGCCTGCGGGGTGGACCTCGATAAGCTGCGGAATGACCTATCGGAATTTCTCGACAAGGACCTTGCCGGGCTAGCCACCGATCGCTCAGGCGATCCGAAGCCTACGGCCGGCTTCCAGCGTGTCGTTCAGCGGGCGGCAATCCACGTGCAGTCCTCCGGCCGCGATGAGGTGACGGGAGCCAACGTCCTGGTAGCCCTGTTCTCGGAACGGGAGAGTCACGCTGTTTACTTCCTGCAGTTGCAGGACATGACGCGGCTCGACGCAGTCAATTTCATCAGCCACGGCATCGCCAAAGCTCCGGGCCGATCGGCCCAGCGCCCTGTGCAGGGCACCGGCAGCCAGCCGGAATCACATCAGGAGCAGGAGCGCGAGGAGAAACCCAGCCGCCGCAACCAGGACGCCTTGTCAAACTATTGCGTGAACTTGAACAAAAAAGCGATGGCGGGGAAGATCGACCCGCTTATCGGCCGCGAGAACGAAATCGAGCGGACGATTCAGATCCTGTGCCGACGGACCAAGAACAACCCCCTCTACGTTGGCGATCCCGGGGTAGGCAAGACGGCGATTGCGGAAGGTCTCGCCAAGCGCATCGTGGAAGGCGACGTCCCGGAGGTGCTGGCCCGCTCTACCATTTACGCGCTGGACATGGGCGCGCTGCTCGCCGGCACTCGCTACCGCGGCGATTTCGAAGAGCGGTTGAAGGCGGTCGTTTCGGAGCTGGAGAACCAGCAAGGCGCCATTCTGTTCATCGACGAGATCCACACGGTGATCGGTGCCGGGGCGACGTCTGGCGGTGCCATGGACGCTTCGAACCTGCTCAAGCCTGCGCTTGCATCGGGCAACCTCCGCTGCATCGGCTCGACCACCTATAAGGAATTCCGCAACTATTTTGAAAAGGATCGCGCGCTGGTCCGGCGGTTCCAGAAGATCGACGTGAACGAGCCGAACCTCGAGGACAGCGTCAAGATCCTACGCGGCCTGAAGACCAACTACGAGCGTCACCACAAGGTCCGTTACACCGACGAGGCAATTCGTGCCGCGGTCGAGCTGAGCGCGAAGTATATTAACGACCGCAAGCTGCCGGACAAGG
>JBKPOG010000047.1:0-18548 GCA_046732975.1 Pseudomonadota bacterium | reverse complement strand
TTCTCCACTTCGGCCCGACCTTCGGCGGTCTGGCGCAGTACCATCCAGACGGATTGCAGCACGTCGAGCGGCTCGAACCCGGAAACCACCATCGGCTTGCGATAGTGCTGTGCGATGAATTCATACGGCGCCGATGATGATTGATACGTGTCCAGGCCCCAGGAAGCCATCGATCCGCAGGTCTGCACTGTCGAGGATCGCTTTGATTGTCGGCACGATAGTGATGTGGTTGCAGAACACCGAGAAGTTGCTGATGCCGTCGCGTTCCGCCTCCAGCACCGTCAAGGCAGTCGATGGCATAGTGGTCTCGAAGCCGAGGCCGAAGAACACCACCTCCCGGTCTGGATTGGCCCGCGCAATCGCCAGTGCGTCCGACGGCGAATATACCATGCGGATATCGGCACCGTTCGCCTTGGCCTGCAGCAGGCTGCCCTGCGATCCTGGCACGCGCATGGCGTCGCCGAACGTGGTGAGGATCACGCCTGGCTGCGTGGCGATCGCGAGGCAGTCATCGATTCGCCCCATCGGCAGCACACAGACCGGGCAGCCGGGGCCGTGCACCAGTTCGATCTGCTCGGGCAACATGCCTTCGAGCCCGTAGCGGAAGATCGCATGGGTGTGGCCGCCGCACACTTCCATGATCTGGATCGGCCGGTCCTGGCGGAAAGACCGGGCGACCGTCGTGATTTCGCGCACCAGCGCTGCGGCCTTATCGCGATCGCGGAATTCGTCGACATATTTCATACGGACTGCCCCATCGCATCAAGTTCCGCCTGCGCCTCGCCAAGTTCGCTCAGCATTCTCAGTGTCTCGGCGGCTTCTGCGGCGTCGATCCGACTGAGTGCGAAGCCCACATGCAGCAACACCCAGTCGCCAACACAAGAATCCGGCGGATGCTCATCATCGACGATGCACATGATGTTGACCTGACGGCGCACGCCGCCGACCTCGGCGGTGGCGAGCATGCGCTCCGCGTCGTCGATGCGCACGATCTGAGCGGGGATGCCGAGACACATAAGATGTTCTCCTAGGCGGCTGCCATAAGCCGCGCGGCAGCGACGGCAGCTTGACCGAACGAGATGCCGCCGTCATTGCAGGGGACGATGCTGTGCGTCAACACGATGAAGCCGGCATCATGGAGGCGTTGCTCGGTCTGCTCCAACAGGATGGCGTTCTGAAAACAACCACCGGACAGGGCAACCGTGTCGAAGTGTTTCAGTGTGGCGAGAGCGCGCGTCATCGCCACGAGGGCAATCGCCACGGCCTTGTGGAAACGTGCCGCGATAACACCGGAAGGCGTGCCGCCGGCAATATCGGCAGTGAGCGCCTGCCACAGGTCCTTATAGCCGATCAGCGCGATTCCCCCGGATGTCGGTATCGATACGCTCAGAGGGTATGCGAGCACATCGTCCTCGTCCGACAACGCGTGTTCATCGACCAGTGCCTCGAGCCGCGCGGCGGCCTCGCCCTCATGATTCTGACGTTGGGCACAGATTCCGAGAGCCGCCGCCACCGCATCGAACAGCCGGCCGCATGACGACGCCATCGGCGTGTTGACTTGGGTTTGGATCATGGCGTCGAGGACCGGATGCGATGCCTCTGGCTGCAGGCCCACGGCCTTGAGGTGTGCATAGAGATTCCGCCAGGGTTCGCGGACAGCGGCGGTGCCGCCAGGCATGGCGACGGGCTGGAAGGCTGCCATCCGCCGGGCACCGTGATAGTCTGCCAGCAGGAACTCGCCGCCCCAGATCGTGCCGTCATCGCCCCAGCCCAGGCCGTCCAGCACGATGCCGAGGACGGGTGGTGCTTTAAGTGGGCGGCCATTCTCGCCAGGCAAGCGGCAACATGGGCGTGGTGGTGCTGCACTTCGATCAGTGGAAGCCCACTCTCGCGCGCATACTTGGCAGAAAGGTATTCCGGGTGAGCATCGATCGCGATTGCGGTCGGCGCGTGATCGAACAACCTCGACAGGTGGGTGATGCCGCGTCGATAGTCGTCGGATGTCCGCGCGTCCTCAAGGTCACCGATATGGGGCGACATGATCGCGGCACCGTCGCGCAGCAGGCAAAAGGTCGCCTTCAGCTGGCCACCCGCGGCCAGCAGGTCGGGGGCGGCGGCGAACTCAGGCGGCAACGGTATAGAGGAAGGTGCATAGCCACGCGCGCGCCGCCAGATTCTGGGTTTGCCGGAAACCACACGGACCACCGAATCGTCGACCCGCGTCGCTATTGCGCGGTCGTGGGTCAGCACGAAATCTGCGACGCGTCCCAGCAGTGTCAGCGCCTCGTCGTCTTCGATGATCTGCGGCGTATCTGTCAGATTGCCGCTGGTCATGACCACAGGTACGTCCATGTCGTGCAGCAACAGCAGATGCAGCGGCGTGGTTGGCAGCATGAAGCCGAACGTTCTCAAGCCAGGGGCGACCGCCTCGGACAACGGCAGGCCGGCCGCCTGGAGCAGTACGATGGGCGCGGATGAGCTCTGCAGCAGGGCGGCTTCCTCGGCCGAGAGGTTGCAGTAGCGACGGATCACGTCGAGATCACGCGCCATAAGCGCGAATGGTTTGCTGTTGCGACGCTTCGCGGTTCGCAGCCGTGACACGGCCGTGGCGTCGGTTGCATCGCACGCAAGCTGGTAGCCGCCCAACCCCTTCACGGCGACCACGTGTCCGTTGCGCAGCAGGTGCGCTGCGGTGCCGATCACATCGGTTGACGGGATGTCCGGCACCAGCCGTACGTGCGGGCCGCACGACTCGCAGGCGATTGCCTCGGCGTGGAAGCGCCGATCCGCCGGGTTCCGATATTCGGCGGCGCACGCCGGACATAGCCGAAACCTGGCCATTGTGGTCGCATGGCGATCATAGGGGATGGTACGGATGATGCTGAATCGTGGTCCACACTGGGTACAGTTGGCGAAGGCATAGCCATGGCGGCGTTCGACAGGGTCCAACACTTCGCGTGCGCAATCGTCGCAAATTGCCGCGTCAGGCGTGATCTCGGTGCGTGCCAATCCGTCGCCGCTATCGACGATACGGAACCCCGCGCCGCACGGCTCGGCGCTTGGTGCGATCTCGACCTGATCGATACGCGCCAGCGCCGGAGGGGTGCGCTTCAGACGGTCCACCAATTCGGCAATGGCCGCGGTCTCGCCAGCGACATGGATCAAGACGCCTTCGGGATCGTTCCGCACATCACCCGAGAGGCCGCACTCCCGTGCGAGGCGCCAGACCGTGGGACGGAAACCCACGCCCTGCACGCGACCGCGCACACGAATTTCAGCCTGCTGCATTCGTCGTGATGCCTTCGATGGATGACCAAGGTTGACAGGCAGAATAGTAAACAGACAGTGAAGGCACGATAGGGGAAGGGAAGCATGCCAGGGGAGAGGCGCAGCGCCAGCATGGCACCACGGATGTCCGGAACCATGGTGCGCCCTGACGCTGGAGTGTGGCCTGGCGGCACGGGGATCGGCAGCGCCGTATTACTCGGACTGCTGTTCGTGCTGCTGATCGGTCAGGCTGATGCTGCGCGCTCGGGTTCTGGCCGGCATCACCATGCAGCGTCATATCGAGCCCCTACTTTGCACAAGCACGCACAAAGGCAGGCACACCGACACGTGCCGGTGCGGACACCGCAGGAGGCATCGAGTCGGCCATTGATTGTCATCGACCCCGGACACGGAGGCAGCGATCCGGGGGCGATTGGCGTATCCGGAACGTTTGAGAAGACCGTAACGCTCGCCACCGCTCTCGAACTGCAGCGCGTCCTGTTGGCCACCGGGCATTATCGGGTCGCGCTCACCCGAACCGGCGATCGCCAGGTCTCGCTGGCAGGTCGGCTTGCCTTTGCGCAAAGCCGTGACGCCGATCTGCTGATTGCCATTCATGCCGACGCGTCCCCGGATCGGCACGCTCGCGGTGCGAGCGTATATGTGCGAAGCGGCGAGAAGACCACGCGGTTGGCAACCGGGGCGGTGAGTGCGGCACGAATCGCCGACGCGCTTTCGCTGACGCCGCACCCGGAACCAGGGTCCGCGTGGCTGCAGTACAGCATGATCGACCAGCTCAACGATGATGTGCGAATGGTTGCGGTGCCCGCCAGAACAGGACATCTGTATGTGCTTGCCTCGCGCGATATCCCGAGCGTTCTGCTGGAAATGGGTTTTCTGTCCAACCGTCAGGATGAGGCGCTGCTCAAGCGGCCATCACACAGGCACGTTCTGGTGCAGGCCATCAAGGATGCCATCGACGACTATTTCGCAGGAATCAAGCGGTCGCGGACGTAGCTTGCACATCACGCATACGACGTGCGGGATTGGCGAAACTTGACTGATTGACGGCAGCCCAGCGGATTTCGCTGGATACGGGAGGATTGAAGCTGATGGCGCTTTCTGGCGATACCTATGACTACATCGTCACCGGTGCAGGTTCTGCGGGTTGCGCCGTGGCATCGCGGCTTTCCGAATCTGGTCGCTATCGCGTGCTGCTGCTCGAGGCTGGACCGCGCGACCGTAACCCGTGGATTCACATCCCGCTCGGCTACGCGAAGACGTACGTCCACCCGATCGTGAACTGGCGGTTCGAGACCGAACCGCAGCCGCAGCTGAACAACCGTCGGCTTTATCTGCCGCGCGGCAAGACACTGGGCGGCTCCAGTTCGATCAATGGCATGGTGTACATCCGTGGCAATCACGGCGATTACGATGAGTGGCGCCAGCGCGGCTGCGAAGGCTGGGATTGGGATTCGGTCCTGCCCTACTTCAAGAAGGCCGAGAATCAGACGCGTGGGGCCGATGAGTTTCACGGCGTCGGTGGCCCGTTGAATGTCAGCGACCAGCCGGCCCAGTTCGAACTGGCCGATGCGGTCCTGGAAGCCTGCGTGCAGGCCGGCATTCCGCGCAATCGGGATTTCAATGGCGCGCAACAGGAAGGCTGCGGTTACTACCAGACCACGACGCTCAACCGACGCCGATGGAGCGCGGCGCAGGCCTATCTGCGCCCGGCGCGCAACCGTGCCAATCTGGTGATCCGCACGGGCGCCCATGCGACGCGGGTACTGATCGAGAACAATCGGGCTATCGGCGTCGAATTCCACACCTCGAATGGCCGCGAGACGGCGCGTGCACGTGGCGAGGTCATTGTTTCCGGCGGTGCCTACGGATCGCCGCAGCTGCTGCTGTTATCGGGGCTTGGGCCGGCGCAGCATCTGACGGACATGGGAATCACGGTCGTCCGCGACATGCCGGCAGTCGGCTCGAATTTGCACGATCATTTCAATTCGTACGTTGCCTGGCGATGCAGCAAGGCGATCACGCTCAACGATCTTGAACGCAGCAAGCTGCGCAAGGTCTCGGCCGCCATGCGCTATGCGCTGTTCCGTACTGGTCCGATGGCAAGCAACGGCATCCATGCCGGCGTTTTCACTCGTAGCGACCCGCGGCTGGAACGACCCGATATCCAGCTCAACATGTTCGAATGGAGCACGCTGCAGCGGAACAGGGATGGCATTGTGCCACATCCGTTTCCTGGCTTCACGATCAGCCCGGTGCATTTGCGTCCTGATGGCCGTGGGACTGTGCGACTGGCGAGCGCCGATCCGTTGGCGCCCCCGGCTGTTCTGTTCGACTATCTGCGCACCGATTACGACATGCAGGCGGTGATCTTCGGTATTCGTCTGGCCCGCAAAATCGCCGAACAGCCCGCGCTGAGACCGTATGTCGCGGAAGAACTGCAGCCGGGGTTGTCGGTCACCAGCGACGACGCCTTGGCAGCTTATGTGCGTGAGAGCGGTGTATCCAACCAACACCCCACCAGTTCCTGTGCCATGGGGCATGGCCCGAACACCGTGGTCGATCCAAGACTGCGTGTGCACGGGGTTGACGGGCTGCGCGTCGCTGATGCGTCGATCATGCCGGTTGCGGTCGGCGGCAACACGAACGCTCCCACCATCATGATTGGCGAGAAGGCGGCGGCAATGATCCTGGAGGATGCGATCGCAGCGCCGCAGCGCGCGGCGGCCTGATCCATCCGCTGGGCCTTTTCCTCACGCCGCTTTTCGACTAGTGCGTGCAGTAGTGCCGCACGAAACAATCGCCGCACTGAACGGGGGGAAAATGCCTGCAGGTCCGTCTCGCCAGCTTCGACGCATGCAGTGGGTCGCGATCGTCCTGGTGACCGCAGCCATCGCGTTGAACTACATGGACCGGTCTACCCTGGCCATCGGCAACATCAAGATTCGCGAAGAGTTCGGCATCAGCGCCACCGCGGTCGGGGCGCTCGGGTCGGCGTGGGCGCTGACCTATGGTTTCGCACAGCTGCCCTCGGGTTACCTGCTCGATCGCGTCGGTCCAAAGGCGCTGGTCGGCATAACAATGATCGTATGGTCGCTGTTCCAGGCAGCAGGCGGTATCGCAGGCAGCTACGTGCAGCTTATGCTGTCGCGGATCGGACTTGGCGCCACGGAGGCACCCTGCTTCCCGTCGGCCACGCGGTCGGTCAGCGACTGGTTCGACGTGAGGGATCGCGGCACACCGAGCGGCGTTTACACTTCGGGTGCATATATCGGCCCGACGATCGCGCCGCCAATTCTCACCGCCGTCATGCTGGCATTCGACTGGCGTGTGATGTTCATCGTGATGGGGCTGGCGGGTATCGTCGCGGCGGTTTTCTGGTTTTTGATCTACCGTGATCCTCGGTCTCAGGAACTGGCCCCACAGGACGAGGACTATCTGCGCGCCAACCGCGAAGCCAGTTCGTCGGTGACGGTGCAGCAATGGGCATCGCTGTTCCGCTTCAAGGCGATGTGGGCGCTGATGCTGGGCGCCTTCTGCACCGGCTATATCACCTGGATGTATCAGACCTGGCTTCCGGCGTATCTGGAGATGCAGCAGCATATCAGTATTGCCAAGGCAGGCTTTCTTTCGTCGGTGCCGTTGATCTGCGCATTTCTGGGCGCGCTGTGCGGTGGCTATGTTTCCGACCGCCTGGTGTCACGCGGAATGGAGCTGGTCGCCAGCCGTCGCCTGCCACTGATACTGGGCCTGCTTGGTTCAGCAATTTTTACTGGTTTTGCGGCGATGGCTACCGGCGCAGGTGTGGCGATCACCTGCATCGCCATCTCCATGTTCAGCATGCAGTTCGGCATTACCTGCAAGTGGATCCTGGTGACCGCAGTCACGCCGCAAGCCTATTGCGCATCGGCTGCCAGCAACCAGAATTTCGCCGGGTTCCTCGGTGGCACGCTGTCGCCAATCCTGACCGGCTTTATCGTCGACATAACGGGATCGTTCGTTGTGGCCCTGGCAATCGGTGCGGCAATTACGCTGATCGGCGCAGCGATCTTCCAGTTCATGATGAATACGGTGATCGAAGAGGCCGAATTGGATCGACTGGTCGAAGCGCCAGCCTGATCTGTATCGATAGGCTCTATCTCACCGTCGCCACGCGTAGCGAATTGGTGGTGCCGGAATGGCCGAAGGGCACGCCGGCGGCAACGACAATTTCGTCGCCGTGTTCGGCAAAACCCTCGACATGCGCAACGCGCTGCGCACGGGTCACAGCCTCACCCATCGAGTGCGCATCCGCGGCGACCACCGCGTGCAGCCCCCAGACGACGGCCATGCGCCGCGCCGTGGTGACGTGGGGTGTCAGACAGATGATCGGCGCCTCGGGCCGCTCGCGGGCAACGCGCAGCGCCGTTGCACCGGAGGCGGTGTAGGCGACCACCGCCTTGGCGCCAATCGTATGGCACACCTGGCGCGCTGCGGCGGCGATCGCATCGGCGGTGGCGTGTTCAGGCTCACTCCGGCTCGCCTCGATCATGTCGCGCCAGCCTGGATCCTGTTCAACGCGCGCCACGATGCGGTCCATCATGTTCACTGCCTCGAACGGGTATTGTCCCGCCGCCGTCTCGCCCGACAGCATCACCGCATCGGTTCCGTCGTACACAGCGGTCGCAACATCCGAAGCCTCGGCTCGCGTAGGCGCAGGTGCGCTGATCATGCTTTCCAGCATCTGCGTCGCCACCACGACGGGTTTGCCCATTTGTCGGGCTGTGCGCACGATGCGCTTCTGCGCCAAGGGTACTTCCTCGGGCGGCAATTCCACGCCGAGATCGCCGCGCGCCACCATCACCGCGTCGGAAAGCTGAATTATGGCGTCGAGATTGTCCAGTGCCTGTGGCTTTTCCAGCTTGACCATCACCCAGGCGCGACCATGGATCAGTGCCTTTGCCTCCGCCACGTCTTCCGGCCGTTGGACGAAGGAAAGGCCGATGTAGTTTGCGCCATGTTCGAGCGCAAAGGCGAGGTCCTCGCGGTCCTTGTGAGTAAGCGCCGGAATCGGCAGCACGACATCCGGGACATTGACGCCCTTATGGTCGGAGAGCGGACCACCGACGACGACCTCGGTCTCCAGCGCATCCGGTCGCTTGCGAACCACGCGCAGGCGCAGCTTGCCATCATCGAGCAGCAGTGAGCAGCCGATCTGTGCAGCCTCGATAATCTCTGGATGCGGCAAATTGACGCGGGACGCGCTGCCTGGGGTGGGATTGAGATCGAGCAGCAGCGGCTGCCCAGTTTGTAGAAATACCCGGCCGCCGGAAAAACGACCGACGCGCAGCTTCGGTCCCTGCACATCGGCGAGAATGCCGATTGGGCGATTGAACCGCTCCTCCAACTCGCGGATCATTTTGAACCGCGCTGCGTGATCGTCTTGTGTTCCATGGCTGAAGTTGAGTCGGAACACGTCAGCGCCGGCCTGGAACAGCCGCGAAAGCATCTCGGGCGATGAACTCGCGGGACCGAGTGTCGCAATGATCTTGGTGCGCCGCCGCCGGCGCAGTCTCGGTTGCGTGGCCAAAGGTTCACCTCAGGCAATCAGGATGGCGCGAATATCATTGACGTTGGTTAAAGTCGGACCGGTGCGGACCGCATCGCCAATCCGGTCGAACAACGTGTGGCTGTCGTGGCCGGCCAGCATGGCACGCGGATCGAGGCCTGCTGCACGGGCGCGGACCAATGTGTCGGGGGTGACGATGGCGCCCGTGATGTCGTCCATGCCGTCGAGCCCATCGGTATCGCCGGCAATGGCCCAAATACCTGCAGCACCTCCAAGTGCTACGGCCAATGACAGCAGGAACTCGGTATTGCGACCTCCATGACCGGTAGGCTGGCTTGTCAGGGTGACCGTTGTCTCGCCACCGGACAGCACGACTGCCGGTGCTTGCAACGGCTCGCCATGTGCGCGGACGCTGCGAGCGATGCCGGCCATCAGCGTGCCGACTTCGCGCGATTCACCCTCCAGTGCATCGCCCAGGACCAGCGTTCTGAGACCCATGCCGCGGGCTGTCTCCGCCACCTGAGCCAATGCCATCATTGGCGTGGCGATGAGATGAAATTCCGCATTGTCGAGTTCGGACGGCGTTTCGTCGGTGGCTTCAACCAGGCGCTCGGCCACAGCAGGTGACGGTTCGATGCCGTAGCGAGCAATAATGGAGCGTGCATCGGCGAACGACGTTGGATCCGGCACCGTCGGTCCTGACGCGATCACCGCCGGATCGTCGCCCGGCACATCGCTGATCGCCAGCGTGACGACGCGCGCGGGCTGCGCGGCAGCGGCCAGACGCCCGCCCTTGATCGCGGAGAGGTGTTTGCGAACGCAGTTCATTTCCGAAATGTTTGCGCCGCTTGCTAGCAGCGCGCGATTGATCGCCTGCTTGTCGGCAAGCGTCAGCCCTGATGCCGGCAAGGCACACAATGCCGAGCCACCGCCCGAGATCAGCGCGAGCACGAGGTCGTCATTGTGCAGACCCCGCACGCGGTCGAGCAGGCGGCGGGCGCCATACTCGCTGTTCTCGTCAGGCACTGGATGCGAGGCCTCGATCACCTCGATCCTGCGCGTGGGCACAGTGTGGCCGTAGCGGGTGACGACGGTGCCCTCGAGGTGCACGTCGGGCCAGGCATCTTCCAGGGCGGCGGCCATCACGGCGGCCGACTTGCCGCAGCCAACGACGATGCACCGCCCCGCGGGTTTGGGTGGCAGGTGTTGCGCCAGGACTTTCCGTGGATCGGCCGCCGCCACGGCGGCGTCGAACAGCGCCCTCAGCGCCGCGCGGGCGCGTTCATCGGTCCAGACCATGGGCGGAGTATGGCGAACCGGTCCAAGACGCGCCATCTTCAGGGGGGAAGCAGACGGAGATCCGACATGACTGCACCGCACCTTGACGACAAGACTCGCACCGAATTGGAGGCAGCCGCTTTTCGCCGCCTCTTGGATCATCTGCGCGAGCGCACCGACGTGCAGAATATCGATCTGATGAACCTCGCGGGGTTCTGCCGAAACTGTCTCAGCCGCTGGTATCGAGAGGCGGCGGAGTCGAACGGCGTCGGAATAGCTGATCCCGACGCGCGGGAGATCATCTATGGCATGCCCTACAAAGAGTGGCAGGCGAAGTACCAGAAGGAACCGAGCGCGGAACAAAAGGCGGCGTTCGCCAAGACCAATCCTGGTCATTGACCACCCCTGAAGCGCTCGCTATTCCGGCCCGCCTTGCTGAGGCGGAGCGAATCGATGGCGCTTGATGTTCTGGAGAAGACCGAGGCGAGGACGGGTGGCATCGCCGCCGAGCGACTCCGCAGCATCGTCGAGCGAATCGAGCGCCTTGAGGAGGAGCGCAAGGCCCTCGGCGGCGACATTCGCGACATCTTTGCCGAGGCGAAGTCGGCCGGATTCGATGTGAAGGTGCTGCGTCAGCTCATTCGCGTGCGTCGGCAGGAACCGGCGGATATCGAGGAGCAGGAGACGCTGCTCGACGTCTATCGACGCGCGCTGGGGATGTAACCGGCGCGCGTTCTGTCCAGTGACCGCTTAGGGCGGGATGTGCTCTCAGAGCTTCTCGTGCTCGGTACGCCTCGCCGTCGCTGGCGCGCGTACAGAAGCTCGGGCGTTGCGCATGCGCTCAGTTCCGTGTTGCGCTTCGGCCGCGGACAGCCTCGTGAGACTTTGCAATCCAGCCTTCGCGAGTTGTTGCTCGCTGACGGCACGTTCCTGGAAGTCGCCGACCCTCTTTACTCGGTACTGCCAGACATTGGCCGTCGCCGGGAGTGCGCGAGAGATAGTATATACATCGGCAGGATTGTCGTTCGCATAGGCGTCCAGGAGCAGGCGGACCTGATCCCCGATCGCAAACTTTCGCGCTTCCATGGCGTACCTCCAGTAGGATATTCATCGCGTGGCGCTAACTTGGCACTGCCCAATGCTGCGACCGATGCTGCCCTTGCTCGCGCCAAGCAGAACAGTCCGTGCCATCGACTGCGGGCGTTATAAGCCGTGCCCGCCGTTAACCGATCATGGTTAGCGCGCCTCATGCTCAGCGAGGCACGCCTCACCCAACGGTGTAAGAGTAAAGCTGCTACCCAGCGGGTTGCCGCGACCGGCCGCTTCGCCCCGGTCATCATCCCAACGCACGAGGTTGGCGCGTATCAACGGGCCTATGACGCCGGCGTCCTGCGCTGCAGTTGCCCGGCTGGCCCCTTTGCGCAAGTCAGCCAGGAACGCGATTTGTTCTTGCGTCAGCTCCAAGGCACCCGGTGTTCTCCAACCCGATTGCAGCATGGGATCAGTCACGGCATCGCTGAGGTTGCGATGCATCACCTAGCTTTGTGCATGTTGCCGACACGGCCCGCTCCATACGTGTGCCTTTGCCGAGGTGATCATCGCTCCTTGCGCCTGGCGGAGGTCCGCCGCTTAGCCAGAGAGCAACTGAACAGACACGCCCACCGGTCGTGCTGCTGTGAGAGGGCGCCGCTTCAGAACCCACGCCGCCGCCGATACGCCGGGGTTCTGAACGGGTCGGCGGCTTCCCAGAGGCGCTTATCCTGCGCGATCCATGCATCTGCTTCGGCTTCGGTTGCAAAGCCGGCAGCCATTTGAGGCAGCGCACCGGTCCTGGTCACCTCCACGGCGAAGCTGTCATCGGGTTGATGGATCACACGATAGTTCGCATCGAGCATGGCTGTCCGTAACGGCTGCTAAATTGGGTCATGGGTCCACAGACCATTCAATGGGCCTTCCTCGTGCACACCAGGTCTTCGCTACAGAGATCAAAGATTACCTTTCCGTCGCATACGGTCCCGACAACGTCTGCATAGACATATGTGACAGCATCAAAGGTGACCTCGAAAGTGAAGGCCCGTCCCCGCGGGTGGCCAAAGTCCTTACAAAATTCCTCAAGTTCATAGGCTAACTGACCGTCAACGTCGGACAGATGCATCTTTGCCCCTAAACACTTTGGCCAATTCGGCCTCGACCTCAACCTCGGCGGTGAGCCTCGTGCCCGCTCGTCCCTTCAGGCTACGCGACAACAAGGCGATGTACGCAGCGAAAGGTGCGCAAGAAAGAAATCACTACTTAGGTGGCGATTGTAAGTTGTGATACAAGATTGGCCTACATCACGGGCCCGATTGTCGGCATCTGCCACAGCCGCGCCAATTGCCACGAAAGCGCCCGATAGATCCTTCGACAAGGCGAAGGCTGCAACGACCGCGAGGCGCCCACAGCGGGCACCGCGCTTCATCGGCGAATCGACGCCACTACATTTCTATTGAGGGGAGCGCGGTAACGTCTCTCAGCCGCCAGCGCCCGGGGATCGCTGCTGGCAGTGGAGCAAGTCTAGGCGCATCCGAGTGCTGAGTCCATCAAAGACGCCCACGGGAGACTAGAAATATCGCCTGCGCAACCAGCGGAGGGCAATGACGAGCGTGCGGTCGGTGGACAATCAGAAGAAATCGCCCGTCTACCCTATGCATGCGTGGTGAAACGCATCATATTGAGACATCAACCGGCATGTGGGGTGAACAGGGTGGCGGCGATACAAATGACGCCGGCGATGGTGGCGGCTGCCTTGAAGGCGACGGCAGCGAAAGTCAAACCGAAGGAAGCACACCCGTTCAGTAAGGGCGATGGTGTTGTCTACCCCGCACATGGGGTCGGGCGTGTCGAGCGTGTAGGTTTCGAGGAAATCGCCGGACACCGGCTGAACTTGATCCACATCTCGTTTGAGGACAACCAGATGACGCTGCGTGTGCCGGTGGCGCAGGCGCGCTCTGCGGGGCTGCGCAAGCTGGCCAGCCAGCAAATGCTGGCCGCGGCTCTCACAACGTTGAAGGGCCGGCCCAGGGCAAGCCGGCTTATGTGGGCCAAGCGGTCCCAGGAGTATCTCGCGAAGATCAACACCGGTGACCCGCGCGCGCTCGCCGAAGTTGTTCGTGATCTGCAGTCAGCCGCCGATGGCTCCGGCAGCAGCTTCAGTCAACGCAATTTGTTCGAGCTTGCGCTTGAGCGTCTTGCTGGCGAACTCGCTGCAGTCAAAGGAATGTCGAAGCCGGACGTGATCGAGATGATCAACAAGACATTGGTCACTGCAAGAGCGGAGCGCACAGCGATGCCATCGGCCGATAGTTAAGGCTGTGATCTGAGAATTGTTCTGGTGGAATCGCTGCGGCACCCCTATATATGGCTGACGGCGCTTTTCAGCGTGGGTTCTATCGTGCCTTGCTTATGCGACCTTGTCGCACTTCGGTGCCCCCAACATGAAAAGCATTCCGGTCCGCGCAGTGCGGATCGCCGGATTGCAAGGAGAATGACGCGATGTCGGAAGGCACGGTCAAATGGTTCAATTCCCAGAAGGGATACGGCTTCATACAACCGTCCGACGGCTCGAAGGACGTGTTTGTCCACATTACGGCGGTGGAGCGCGCCGGCCTCAGTGGCTTGAATGAGGGGCAGAAGGTCAGTTTTGACCTGGAGCGCGGTCAACAGGGCAAGATGTCGGCGACGAACCTGAAGGCGGTCTGACGCAATCGGTCGTATTGCCATCAGGTATTACGACCGATAACGGGTATATACATTTGCTTTAGCGGCGCCCGGCGATTTTTGGCGCCCGTCGACACTCGGGCGGTATGAGGAGCGGATCGTCGTGGCAGGCTTGATCGCCGAAATCTACCGAAGTTCCAATGGCGATCGTTGGGAATTGGTTCGCTCTGCCGATCCAACAAGCATGATGGTGCGGCACACCGCTAATCCCTCGTCTGGTGGACAGGTGACGGACAGCACTGTGGCGGACTTTCTGAGCACGGGCGGTCCTGGCCCCGAATCTGCTGCTCTGCGGCGGCTTTTGGAAAACGTCTCAGACGATTCGGGGATGCGTAGCGTATCCCCGGAAGCTGCCGTCACGACTGTGGGAGTACATTTTGTCGCTTTACGAATGCGTGCTCATTGCTCGCAACGACGTAACCAAGCAACAGGTTGAGGGCATTGTCGAGAGCATCGCCAGCCAGCTCGAGACGGACGGCGGCGCGATGATCAAGCGGGAATACTGGGGCCTGCGCAGCCTTGCCTACCGCATCAAGAAGAACCGCAAGGGTCACTATATGCTCTTGGGGCTTGATGCAAAACCTGCCTTCGTGAATGAGATGGAGCGGCAGCTACGGTTGAATGAAGATATCCTGCGCTTCATGACGCTTGGTGTGAATGAGATCGAAGAAGGGCCCTCGGCTCTGCTGTCGCGCGCAGCCGAGGAGCGTGACCGGAACTTTCGCGGACCGAAGCCTGCCGGCCGGTTCGACAGCGGCCGCCGGCGCAGCTTCGGGGAGCGGGAGGAATTTCGCGCTCGCGACACATTGAGCGAGAACCTGGAAGAGGTCCCCAAACCGACCTCAGCTGTACCTGAGGTCGTGTGATCGCCATAACAGGTCCGCTTTCTCGGCTCCAGCACGATGTCCCCGGTCAGGTCCGGGCTCAGAACCGTCAAGGATGGCTCCGAGTGCCTACGATTGTAGCGACAAGCTGGATCCACCGGAACGCTTTGGTCGCGCTATGCCCGCATACCTGATCTCGGTCAGGACGGAGCGTGGCTTCGACGTCAAGATTGTTGGCGACAATGGGGCCCGGCAAACCATGTTAGGGTTCCCGACGCGGGAAGCCGCTGAAGCATGGATACTGGAGGACCAGCGACGATCCCAAGAAGACGTAGAGGGCCGATTCTGAAGGCTGCCGAATCGCATCGGCATTGGTGACGAACTACTGGCGCCAACGTCAAGCCCGGTCGACATACCCATGCCGCGTCTGCGGCAGCTTCCAGCCCAAAACCCGGCTGGCGACAAAGTTACGCAACACCTGTGCTGTGCCGCCGCCGATGGTAAACATGCGAGCGTCACGTGCCATACGCTCCATCGGGAATTCGCGTGAGTAACCCCGGGCGCCAAACATCTGAAGCGCGTCGTTGGTCACCTTGATGGCCATCTCTGAAGCGAAGACCTTGGCCTGCGCTGCCAGCAGCGGATCAGGAAATGGATCAGCGCTTGCGGCCGCCCGGTAGATGCCGAGACGCGCCGCGTTCAATTGAATGGCCATGTCGGCGAGCATCCATTGAAGCCCCTGAAACTCCGCGATCGGACGACCGAACTGGTGGCGTTGCTTGGCGAACGCGGTCGCCGCCTCGAATGCTCCCTGAGCGAGCCCGAGAGCGACGGTCGCTGCACCGACGCGCTGGCTGTTGTAGGCATTCATCAGGTCGGCGAAGCCGTGGAGGCGTCCTTCAGGCGTCTGCAGCACCATCTCGTCCGGCACTTCGAGGTTCTCGAAGCGGATTTCCGATTCCGGAATTCCCCGTAGTCCCATCGTTGGCTCACGCTTGCCAATCACCAGTCCATTTGCCTCGCCTCGTACGGCAAGGAACCCGCCAATACCGTGCGGGGTGCGCGCAAAGATCAGGTGCAGTTTCGAGACACCGCCGCCGGTGATCCAGTGCTTGCGGCCATTCAGCAGCCAATAACCGTTGCGTGGCTCATCAGCGCGAGTCGTCATCTCGGTGGCGGCAGAACCCGCCTCGGGCTCGGTTATGCAGATCGCGGGCTTGTCACCTTCAAGCACCAATCGTGCCGCAAGTTGCTTCTGTGCCTGGCTGCCGTACTGCATGACCGCGGAGATCGCACCCATGTTGGTCTCGACCGCGATGCGGCCGGTCACACCGCAGACGCGTGCCATCTCTTCAATGATTACGGTAGCATCCAGGAAGTCGCCGCCGGCGCCACCGAATTCACTTGGGATGGTGTAGCCCAGCAACCCTGCTTCGCGAAGTGCCGCAACGTTGTCCCATGGATAGGCTTCGGTGCGATCCACCTCGGCTGCACGTGGCGCGATCGATCGCCTCGCCAGGTCGCGAGCCAGCGCTTGAAGGTCGCGTTTGTCTGGCGGCAATTCAAACAGCATGGGCGTCCCGGCGACTATGATGTCTGCAGGCTGCGTCGGTCCGGTCCCGACCGCAAGCGCGCCGGAAGATGTTGCTTGCAGACTGCCTTTACTCAGCCATCAACCCAGGAATGGCGAGGCCGAATGTCTGCAGCAGCAGGACTAGATTGAGCAGCAGCACAATGGTTGCTCCGGCGATCGCCGCGACGTCGGTCAGCCGGCGATTGGCAAACTCGCCCATGATGTCACGGCGGCGGGTGAAGAGCACGAGCGCGATCATTGGAATTGGCAATGTGAGGGACAGTACCACCTGGCTCATCACCAGGGCGTGCGTGGCATCGACCCCCATTGCAACGATGACAAACGCGGGCAGCATGGTCACCAGCCGGCGCACCCAGATCGGAATGCGGAAGCCGACGAAACCCTGCATGATGGTTTGACCGGCCATCGTACCGACCACCGAGCTGGAGATGCCTGACGCCATCAACGATACCAGGAACACCACCGCAGCGGCGCCGCCAAGCAGAGGCGTGAGGCTGTGATACGCGGTCGCGATCTCCGCGACCTCACTGTGGCCTTGGTTGAATGCGGCTGAGGCCATGGCGACCATCGCCATGTTGATCAGTCCGGCAACACTGAGTGCGATGAATACCTCGCGGTTGGAAAAGCGCAGAAGCTTGCGCCGGTCGCCAAAATTTCGGGCCGGCGCGCGACCCTGGGTCAGGCCGGAGTGCAGGTACAGCGCGTGGGGCATGACGGTCGCGCCGATGATTCCGACTGACAGGGTCAGGGCTGCGGCGTCTGGCAGTGACGGGACGATCGCATGCAGCCCGACCTGGCTCCAGGAAACCGGCGCAATGAAGATCTCGATCAGGTAACAGATGCCGATCGTGCCGACGAGTGCGCCGATAATCAGTTCCAGCGGGCGGAAGCCGAAGCGGTCGAACGCCAGAATGCCGTAGGTGATGACGGCAGTGACCGTCATGCCAACCAACAGCGGCAATCCGAACAGCAGTGAGAGGCCGATGGCGCCACCGAGGAACTCGGCAAGATCGGTGGCCATCGCGGCGACCTCGCTTGCCGCCCACATCGCATAGGCGGCAGGACGCGGGGCGTGCTCGCGACACATCTCGGCGAGGTTGTGCCCGGTCACGATGCCCAGCTTGGCGGACAGAGCCTGGAACAGCATGGCAATCAAATTCGCCATCACCACGACCCAGAGCAGCGCATAGCCGTAGCGCGCACCCGCCTGGATGTTGGTCGCAAAATTGCCGGGGTCCATGTAGGCGATCGAGGCGATCACGGCTGGGCCGGCGAACAGCAACGCGGCGCGTGGTCCGCGCCGGCGCCCATCCAGCACCTCGCGCATGCCCAACACGGTCTGTTCAGACAGCGTCAGTCTTGCCACCGCCTCGCTCAAGTCTCATCCCCACTGCGACGATGCTAGGAAATATAGCAACGGCTATATCTCGTGCAAGAGGGTTCTAATATTGGTGTGAACTTGGACGCCGGCGCACCCGGTTGAGCTGAAGTGCTGGTTGACCTCACGGCGTCCACGGGGCAACGTCACACCAAGCACTGAGGAAGGCGCGGATGGACACGGTCGCACTGAAGGTTTTCTGGCAGCCTGGGTGAACGAGCTGCCTGAAACTCAAAGAGTTTCTCTCGGTCCGTGCGATCGAGTTCGAATCCATCAATGTACTGGAAGATCCCGCTGGGTTGGATGAGCTGAGGCGGCTGGGCGCACGCTCGGTCCCGGTGCTCTCGCGTGGGGATGACTACGTGTTCGCCCAGAACATCGGGCACGTGGTGAATTTCCTTGGGCTGAATGAGGCGACTGGACCAGTCTTGACGCCTGATCAACTCATCCAGCGGCTGCAAGGTTTCCTCGATGCGGCGATCCGGATGATCCCGCAGATGCCGGATACGAAGCTATCCATGGAAGTGCCGAACCGGCCGCGGAGTTACCGGGTTCTCGGCCACCATATCTTCCGCATCCCCGAGACATTTCTCGAGGTCGCGGACGGCGCGACGCTCGCTTACGAGAAGCTGACATCACTGCCGCCCGCCTCGATGCAGACCACGGCTGACATCACCGGCTATGGGGCGGGCGTGAAACGACGGCTGACGGACTGGTGGGCGGCCAAGCCCGACAAGTCGGGACGCGAACCGGTGCAGACCTATTACGGCCAGCAGATGCTGCACGAATACCTGGAACGCACGACCTGGCATGTCGGCCAGCACGTACGCCAATGGGTCATGTTGCTGGACATGGCCGGGATCGCGGCGGACCAACCACCCG
>JBKPOG010000046.1:0-9064 GCA_046732975.1 Pseudomonadota bacterium | reverse complement strand
TAGCGCGGGCGGTTCTCGATCGTCCACATCGGGCACCTCAAACGAAGCAGGTGCCAGGCACAGAATCACACCTGATTCGAGCCGCTCAAGCCCAGTCCCGTAACCGATTCAAATGACTCGCATTCCTTCCGGACCGACACTTAGAAAACCAGATCGTTGGTCGCCCTCACCGCTTCACCACATTGCGCGGGGATGCTCTGCTGTTCTGCGCCCCGGGCATCGGCATAAGTTGTGGTGAGTTGGGAGCGGCCGAGGCGGCGTCCCATCACGTGGTGCACAACCAATCAGCCGGGGCGATCTGGTCATAGGCCACGATCCTGATAGCCACGACGTCGCTTGCGTCCGGCGAGACGGGCAAGCGTGTTGATGGCTGCGCCGTGATCGGGGTGCGGATCCAACCGGCGTCGGCCTTCAGTGCCGATGCGGCCACATGCCGCAGCAGCAGCGCCCGACCGACAGATCGCGTCAGACCTCCACACGGTAGAAGCGCCGCTCGTTGCATCGGCACGGATTCGGATCAGCGAAGCGGCATCAGGAAACAGGGTTAGCTGGATCGCCACCGGACAAGCTGACGCGAGTCGTGCGCGTTTGGGCAGGACACGGGGGAAAGTGTATCACAATCGCATAGAATCGGCATCAACAGGTGAATTTCGCTGCTGCTGTTGCACTGTTATTTCTCGACCGATCAAGCAGCGAAGTTGAGAAAGATTGGGAACTGGGCACGGCGTCGGCGCCGGCAAGCCACAAACTCAACTTGCGGTTGCAGATCGCGCACGGCTATAATAATGAACGCAAACAAGAACGGGACGGCGTCATGGCCATACACATCAAAGGCGCGACAATCGACTCGATCACTGACGACACGGGCAGTTCCCGCAGCGACTTTATCACCTCCGATCGGACATTGACACTGGCGGGGAGCATAACTGAAACCAGCGGAACCGGTGCGGCTGGTAGCCTCGACATCCTCCTTGTCGGAGGCGCATTCGGGACGGGCAAAGGGACATTGGTCGGAAGCGTTTCCGTCTCGGATACCGGCAGCTGGACTTTCAATCTCGCGACTTCAAGCAATGTCGATGCTCAGAGCTTGGCGGACGGCACTTACACAATTCGGCTTGCAGACCCCGAGGCCGAGAACACAAGCTTGGCCACGCAAACACTCAGCATCGACACAACGGGACCAGATGCACCGGTAATCACCTCGGTCACTGACGACGTAGCGCCGGGAACCGGGATCGTACCCATCGGCAACAGCACTAACGATACCACGCCAACCGTGAACACCACGGCCGTGGTCGACGAAACCGTGACCATCTTCGACGGAAAGACCCAACTCGGTACGGTGACCGCGAACGATGGCGGAGCGTCGACATTCACCACTCCGACACTGCCGTCAGTCGGAACGCTTCATTTCACGGCGATGGTGACAGATGTAGCCGGCAACGTCAGCCCTGCGTCAGACGCCTACACGATCATCGAGGATCCCAGCGCTGTCTGCTACGTTGGCGGCACCCGCATCCTGACCGTGACCGGCGAGCAGCGGATTGAAAACTTGGCGCCCGGCGACCTCATCCTGGCGCACACCGGCAATGAACTGACCGCGCGCCCAGTTAGGTGGCTCGGCCGACGGCGGATTGATCTAACCGCGCATCCGCGCCCCGAGACGGCAGCCCCGATCCGCATCCGACGCGGCGCAATCGCCGCCAACACGCCGCACAGCGATCTGCTCGTGTCGCCGGACCATGCGATCTTTATTGACGGCAAGCTGATCTGTGCTCGCCAGTTGGTCAACGGCACCACAATTTGGCAGGAGGAGGGCCTCACCTCGGTGGAGTATTTCCATGTCGAATTGGACATGCATTCCATCGTGCTTGCCGAAGGATTAACATCGGAGAGTTATCTCAACACCACAGGCACCCGCCGCTTCTTTGGCAACGCGAACGAGCCGGTTGCGCTGCATCCGGAACTGACGGACGGAACGGACTATCCGTCGCGTGAAGCAGGGTCGTGCAAACCGTTCGTGTGGGATGAGGAGAACGTGCGTCCGGTGTGGGAGCGCTTGGCAGAACGTGCCGCGGCTCTCGGTCACCCCGTGCCAAACGCCGATGTGACTACCGACCCAGCGCTGCACATCGTGGTCAAGGGCCAGAAGTTGCAGCCGCTGTCCGCGGAGAACGGTCTATATACCTTCCTACTGCCAGCCGGCACGACCGAAGTCACTCTGGTTTCGCGTGTCGGCAAGCTCACGGATACCCGGCCCTGGGTGGAGGATCGCCGCTGCTTTGGGGTGTACGTCGAGCGTATATTGCTGCGTGGACCAGGCGGAATTCGGCAGGTTCCGCTTGATCACCCGCAGATGTCGCGCGGCTGGTGGGCTGTCGAGCGATATGGAACGGTGCTGCGCAGGTGGTCGGACGGCAATGCGGCCCTGTCTCTGCCTGCAGTGGGCGGTCCGGTAGTGCTGGAAATCCGTGCCAGCGCAGGAGGCATGGCCTACGTCACGAGTGCCAATCGACAGCACGCCGCTTGAGATGGGGCCGGCCGCGGCCGGATCCCACATAACTCAGATGGCTGAGGCTCGGTCCAGGTAATTTCGGAGACCCAAGCCTCATGCCATCACCCAACGAAACGCTCATTCCGATAATGCAACGTGCTGCACGATGGGTCGAGTTCGATGTGGAGTGGTATCGTAAGACGTATTCGATCAGCTTCACCATCGAGGACCCGCTTGCAGATTATCTGACTGAAGGCCAGCAGCTCGGCCGCTCACCGAATGTATTCTTCGACGAAGCATTCTACCTTCGGCGCTACCCGGATGTTGCAGCGGCGGTGCGCAAAGGCGCGTATCGATCAGGGTTCGACCATTACTGTCGTGACGGTCTGCTGACGTACGCGCCTCATTGGCTATTTGACCCGGAGTTTTACGGATCTCAGTTAGTCAGCGCGCCGACAGAGGGTGCGTATATCAATGGTTACGATCATTTCCTGCGCGTGGGGTGTGGCGATGGAATAATGGGCCATCCATTGTTCGATCAGCAATTCTACCGCCTCGCTGCCGGATGGCGGGAGAATACAGCGAAGGCGGCCAGCGAGTATGCGTACTTTGTCTACCAGATCCACGAACGGCAATCGGATTTGGAGACTTCGCTCTATTTCGACAGTGCATGGTACTGCGCCAACTATACGTCCGCGGCGCAGGCCATTGCTGCCGGAGAATTCCTGTGTGCACTGCACCACTAGCAACGACAGTCCAATCCCATTCGACCCATTGGCTGAATTCTCGGAAACCGACTACCTCAACCGCTATCCGGATGTCGCTGACGCAGTAACGAAAGGCATATTCCCGAACGGCTACATGCATTTTTTACAATCCGGGGTGTTCGAGCTGCGCAATCCATCGCGCTATATCGATCTTCGCTCCTATTGGGCGCACAACGATGCTGTTCGTCGGGCAGTACGTTCGGGGATCGTGCGCGATGCGTTCGCGCACGTGCTCGCGGCGGGGCGGCGCAAGGTGGTGCATGCCGACAGGCCGCCTGTCCAGAACTTCCCCGAACAGGAAGCCCGTGCGCTATTCGCGGCGCAGGCCCGAGACTTACTGCCGCTGTACGGACGCCGGCAGATCGATTTCACTATGTCCGGGCCGCCGGTCTGCAGCGTGATTATGGTTTTGCGGAATGATCTTCCTCTTGCGTTGCAGGCGATCGCCTCGCTGCGGCAGAATCATGCGGGCAACATCGAACTGATACTGGTTGATCCAGGCTCCGTAGATGATGTGCGGCAGGTGGAACGCTACGTCATCGGCGCGAATTTGCTGCAGTTCAGGGATGATATCGGGTTTGCGACGGCCAACAACGTTGCGCTCGGGTCTGCGACCGCCGACCGGTTGCTGTACCTTGCCAGCGATCTGCGGCTGGGCGATGGTGCTGTTTCCGCAGCGCTGGCGCGCCTTGATGGCGAGCCAGACATCGGTGCCGTCGGGGCCAAGATCATCGGCAGTGACGCGGTCCTGCATGAGGCCGGTGGCATCGTTTGGTGTAACGGCGCGACCGTAGGGTATATGAATGGCGCCACGTCGCTATGCCCGGAAGCGGGATTCGTGCGCGACGTGGACTTTTGCTCTTTGGCCTGCCTCATGGTACGCACCGGGCTGCTGCGTCAGCTCGGTGGTCTGGACACCGCTATAGTGCCCGATCGCCTGGCAGCTGCGGATCTTGGCTTGCGAATTCGTCAGACTGGCTATCGTGTGGTCTATGATCCTTCAGTGATGCTGCATCGGTATGCGGCGGCTGACACGATTGATCTCGACAGCCCGCAGGACACACACAAAGGCCAAGCGATTGCCCTGTTCGATAAGCATTCGGCGACGCTGCGCATGCAGCACGCCGCCTCTTTGGCAGATTTACCGTTTGCCCGTATGGCCGACCGCAGCCACCGACGCGTCCTGTTCATTGAGGATACGGTCCCGCTTCGCATGCATGGCACAAGCTATCTGCGCGCCAACGATATCATCAGGATTATGGCCGGGCTCGAGTATCAGGTGACAGTATTCCCGATGGAGCCAGCCGAAGCGGACTCCGCGGCTGTCGCTGCTGATTTCCCGCATACGGTGGAGGTCATGCATGATCGATCACAGAGTGACTTCCATGCTTTCTTAGCGAGCCGTTCGGGCTACTACGACGCGATCTGGGTGTCGCGCACGACGAACCTGGACCGCATTCGTCCGGTGCTTGACGACTCTGCGCTGGTGCCGGACCGCACGCGAATCATCCTCGACACCGCAGGACTCGCAGTGGTGCAGGAGATGTTACGCATCCGGGGTCAGCAAGCACCGGAGCCGCTGTTGGACGCGCTGAGATGCGAATTGCGCAACGCGCTTTGTTGCCACGAAGTGTTGGCCGTCAACGACCAGGAGGCGGGTCTGCTCACCGGTATCGGCCTGAACAGCGTGCGTGTACTCGGTACTATGCGCGACGTGCCGCCGACGCTTCGGCCGTGGCAGAAACGATCGGGCTTACTGTTCTTGGGCGACCTGCGTCGTGCGAAGTCGCCGGACCTTGATGCGCTGTACTGGTTCGTCGACGAGGTGTTGCCGCTGATCGAATCAAAGCTGAACTACGAGACGCAGCTGACCGTGGTAGGCCACCCGTCGGCCTGGGTGACGCTAGAGCGGATTGCTGATAATTCGCGCGTCGTGCTGGTGCCGCCACCGGTCAACGTCGTGCCGCTCTACGATAGTCACCGTATCGTTGTGGCACCCACACGCTTCGCGACGGGCACCTCGTACACGGTATACGAGGCAGCCTCTTTTGGAATCCCGGTAGTGGCAACGTCGTTGCTATCGGAGCGGATGGGCTGGACGGATGACAGCGAATTGTTGGCGGCCGACGCTGATGACCCGTCCGGTTTCGCCACGAAAGTGGTGACGCTATACCGCTCCGAGGTTCTATGGAACCGGATCCGCCAAGCTGCTATAATACGGCTGAAGCGAGACAACGGCAGAGATGCATACGCCAAGAAGATCGGCGCGGTGCTGCCAGCGCATGACCATTAGATGGTGCGCCAAGACGATAGGGAGCGCCGACTGACGCCGTCGACCCGGCAGGCAGACTGAAACCGACTTTACCGTCTGCAGCTTGGCCTCGCCGGAGCCTGGATAACGGCTGCGCTCAGCCGGACGCGGCAATGGAAATTGGAACCGTCACGGAGCTAGGACGTTTCGAGGCCCGAAGCCATTGTTCCCGGAGTTCCTATGTACATCAGGTCCTCGCTTGCAGTGCTGCTGATCTGTGGGGCGGTGGCGCCAGCAGGCGCTCAAAACAATTCCAGCCACCTGCCTAACTCGGTGCCGCTGTCGACCGAACGTGCGCGCTCCTATTCGTTGCTTAATCAGAGCGACCGCACCATTGTCTCGGCGCATGCGCGGATGACCAACGGTGATGAACGCGACCTGACCTGGGACCAGCCAATCCGGCCACGTCAGGGACGCAACGTTGCCCTCTCGAGCGGGGCTTGCCTGGCTGAGTTGACGGTCAAGTTCAAGTCCGGACAGACCATGCAGAGCGGTTCGCCCGACTGCCGGCAGACTCATATAACCGTGACCGATGACGCCATTCAAATCGGCAGTAGCGCTTCCGAGCGGCCACCTGTGCAGTAGCGCTCTTTTGCGTTCTCGCCCGTATGGGGGCACCGACGTCGGTAGATGTTGTACGTAACCGCTGCGCGGCCTCTCGTGACCAAAATGAGCAAGCTTCTTTGAAAGGATCAAAAAAATGGGCCGAGGAATTCTTCTGTGGCTGCTCGGGGTTCCGATCCCGATCATCATCATTCTGGCGCTTCTCTGGCATTGAGCGGAGGCAGGCCCAATGGCAATTGCGAATGAAGGGGTCCGTTCCGCTGTTATGGTCGGCGAAGACGGTTCCGGATCCGAATCCGCCGTCTCTTGGGCGGCAATCATAGCCGGGGCGGTCGCTGCTGCCGCTATAACCCTGCTGCTCGTCGCCTTGGGGTCTGGGATTGGGCTGTCGTCGGTGTCGGCTTGGTCTTCGGCCAACCCGACCGCATCGACATTCACCTTGCTGACGGCCGTGTGGCTCATCATCGTGCAATGGCTGTCTTCGGCCACGGGTGGCTATATGGCCGGACGGCTACGCAAGAAATGGACCGGGCTACGTAACGACGAGGTGTTCTTTCGTGATACCGCGCACGGGTTCCTGGCCTGGGCGCTCGCTTCGGTGTTGGTTGCTGCCCTAGCGTCTTCGGCAGTGTCATCGGCGATCAGCACCAGCGCGCGGGCGATCTCCAGTGTGGGTGGGGGTGCGGTTTCCGGTGCTGCGCAAGCGGCGGGCACCAGCCAGCCAGATCCATCAGGATATTTCATCGACGCACTGTTTAGGAAGGATCAGCCAGACCCCAGCGGCCCTCCCCAGGATGCGCGCATGGAGGCCAATCGGATCATTGCGAAGGCGGCCTACAACGGCAGCCTCGAGCCAAGCGACCGGACCTATCTGGCGAAATTGGTTGCGGCCCGAACGGGAATTTCCCAGCAAGACGCCGAAAAGCGCATCGATGACATCGCAGCGCAGATCAAGGCGTCCGAGGACAAGGCGAAGCAAGCGGCGGATGTCGCCCGCAAGGCATCGGCATCAGCTTCGTTCTTTCTTTTCTTCTCCATGTTGATCGGGGCCTTCATAGCCTCAGCCGCTGGCGCGCTCGGCGGGCGTCTCCGGGACGAGTAAGCGCGTTGTTGGTCGAAGCCGTAACGAAGTCCCTGGCGTACGGAACGGAGCGTCGTTGTAGCGGCACTCCGTCTCCGGGTGAACGGGCGACTTACTCGATCCGGTAGCGATCTCAGTCCGGCAAAGCCGACATACCGCTCTCCTAACTGTTGAAGGAACGCAGAGCGAGAAGTCGCCTTTTATCGCACTGCCTTCAATAACGGAGAGGACCATCATGGCGGAACATATTGTCGCGGTATTTGACAGCGAGAGTGCCGCGGACGCCGCAGCCCAGGATTTAGAGCAGGCGGGCATTTCCACATCGGCAGTGCGGCGCTACCGACCGACAGAAACTGATGCCGTAAGCGACAGCTCCGGCTCGGTTTCGCAGCCTATGAGCACTTCCAGCGGCGGCGGCTTCTGGTCATGGCTTCTGGGAGAGGAACCCGCCCAGGAAACCACGCGCTCGCTATCTCGGGATGAGCAAGTTTATGAGCGCCAGGCGCAAGCCGGGAAGACGGTGCTCAGCGTGTTGGTGGAGGATGATTCCAGGATCCATCAGGCCGTGACCCTTCTCACTGCTCACCATCCGATCGAGATGGACGAGCAGACGGAAGAGTTGGACGCGGCGTCCTCCTCGAGAACGGGCCCAGAGCACTCTTCCACTACCGGAATCGGAGGATCGACGGCGCAGAGCGCCGGCGCCGCCGTTGAGGCAAGGCCCCGCTCCGGAACTGAAGAAGTCATCCCGTTGGCCGAGGAAAATCTCGAGATCGGCAAGCGCACGATCGATCGCGGGACGACGCGGGTAAGACGTTATGTGGTAGAGAGGCCTGTCGAGCGGGAGGTGACGTTGCACGGTGAGCGCGTGACCATCGACCGCCGACGTCCCGTCGAGACATCTGTTGCTGGGCGTGCCTTCGAGGAGCGCACGGTTGAGGTGCACGAGAGCGAAGAGGTGCCGGTCGTAGAGAAGACTGCGCAGGTGGTTGAGGAAGTGGTGATTCGAAAGGAAGAAACGGAGCGGACCGAGAAGGTGCAAGACAACGTTCGCCGCGAGGAAGTAGAGGTAACGGACAACAACGGTAGACCTACCCCGGCCTAGCGAAGGAATGTGTCTCTGCCCGGGAATCACTCATCCGGGCAGAGGCGTCTCTGCTTAAGGCGATCAAGATAGAGGGAGCTGATTTTGCAATTCTGCTCCGACTGCTCGGGCGCGGGGGTGCCGATGTCCAGCAGCGAAGACTACCAGCCGGGCGCCGCTCTCTCGTTTCACGAACTGCGGCGTGCTATCGATGCCTTTCTGACCGGCCCGATGGCAGATGGCCTGCGCGCCGTGGAATGCAAAGCACCCTCGCCCGGCGACAGGTCGGCAAGCATATCCACGGCTTCTGTTGCGGAAGCGGATGTCTCACACGTTCTCGGCACGCCAGACGCTGCCTATTCGGTCAAGGCGTTCGGGGACGTGCTCAGCATGAAGGTCCAGCTGAACGTTTATCGGCTGGTCCTGGTTTACAGTCTTCCCGCGCATCAGGCGCAGGACAGTGAGGCCTTGAAGCCGCGCTTTGCTCGATGGGAACTCGGAGCGAGTCATGCGGGGTGGCGTATTGGATGGCGCGATACGGTTCTGCTGGAGAATGCAGAAAGCCATACCGCTGAGATTTACTGTTATGCTATGCTCCCGACGGATTTTCTGACGTCACCGCATGTAACTGCTCAACCGCCCTTGAGGACCGACGCGCCGCCGAGAATTGCATTAATTGCTTGATAGGCGTCGGTGCCATGTCGCGCGGCTGTGCCGACAACTGATCGGATGGCAGCGAACAGATCGGCGCCCCAGTTCGATC
>JBKPOG010000045.1:0-16676 GCA_046732975.1 Pseudomonadota bacterium | reverse complement strand
CTCGCGCGCGGCGACCGGCGCATTCACCATGTTGATGCCGACCATCACCGGCGTCATCAGCCCTGCCAGTACCGCCGCCGTCAGCGGGCGTGTATTCAAGGCGGCAGCATGGCCTTCGTATTCCACCAAAACTCGACGCATGACGCCTTCGCGGGCCTGGGTAAGCTGGCCGGCGAAGGTACCCAGAAGCCGGCACAACTCCATATACGGCTTCAACCGCGGCGCATCCTCGGCCGAGACTGACGGCATGTTGATCGCATTCGCCACTGCTCCCGTCAGCAGGAAATCGCTCATCTGCTCGGCCACCTGCAGCGCGACGTTCTCCTGCGCCTCGGCGGTTGCCGCGCCGACATGCGGCGTACAGACCACGTTTTCCAGTTCGAACAAAGGCGATCGCGTCGCTGGCTCGTTTTCGAACACATCGAGTGCCGCACCGGCCACGTGGCCAGACTTGATCGCTTCGGCCAGAGCCAGTTCGTCCAGCAACCCCCCGCGCGCGCAATTGACAATCCGGACCCCAGGCTTTGTCTTCGCGAGTGCCTCGCGCGACAGCAGGTTGCGTGTCGCATCGATCAGCGGTGTGTGCAAAGTGATAAGATCGGCACGTGCCAGCAGGTCGTCGAGCTCCGCTTTCTCTACACCAAGCTCAAGCGCGCGCCTCTCACTCAGGAATGGGTCATAGGCGAGCACGCGCATCTTCAGTCCGATGGCCCGATCAGCGACGATCGAGCCGATATTGCCGCAGCCGATCAGGCCGAGGGTCTTACCGCTAAGCTCCACGCCCATAAACCGGTTCTTTTCCCATTTCCCTGCTTTTGTGGAGGCAGAGGCTTCCGGAATTTGCCGCGCGAGAGCGAACATCATTGCGATCGCGTGCTCAGCTGTGGTGATCGTGTTCCCGTGCGGCGTGTTCATCACCACAACGCCGCGGGCAGTTGCCGAGCGAATGTCGACATTGTCGACGCCGATGCCGGCGCGACCGACCACCTTCAGATTGGTCGCTGCATCGAGCAGTTCGCGCGTTACCTTAGTCGCCGAGCGAACCGCCAGCCCGTCGTAAGGTGCGATGATGCTGCGAAGCTCGGGCGGCGACAGGCCAGGTTTGAGGTCCACGTCAAGGCCACGACGCCGGAAGATGTCGACCGCCGCCGGCGATAGTTTGTCGCTGATCAGAACTCTCGGCATGCGAATTCTCGCTCCGCAAATCAACGTAAGATCCCCCTCCCCTTGCGGTAGGGGGAGGGGGTCTACGCGCGAACCTCTGCGTGTGCCCACTTCAACCATGGCAGCAAGACCTCGATGTCCGCGGTCTCCACAGTTGCGCCGCCCCAGATTCGCCACCCCGCTGGCGCGTCTCGATACGCACCGATGTCGAAGGCCACGCCTTCCTTCTCGAGCAGTGCCGCCATCGGCTTCGCCAGTTCCGGCACCGTCAGCTTCAGACAAATCGACGTGCATGACCGCGTCGCGGCATCCTCGGCGAGGAAATCAATCCAATCCTGACTTGCGACCCAACGCGCTACAGCTGCCAGGTTCGCTTCCGAACGGCCAATCAGCCCGTCAAGTCCGCCAATCGATTCGGCCCAGCGCAGACCGTCGAGCGCATCCTCGACACACAGCATCGACGGTGTGTTGATTGTTTCGCCTTTGAAAATCCCCTCAATCAACTTACCACCCGAGGTTAACCGAAAGATCTTGGGTAAAGGCCACACTGGTTTATATGAGAGCAGTCGTTCGATCGCCCGCGGCGACAATGCCAGCATGCCGTGCGCCGCCTCTCCACCCAGTACTTTCTGCCAGGACCACGTGACGACATCGAGCCGGTCCCATGCCAGCCGCATTGCAAACGCAGCCGAGGTGGCATCGCAGATTGTCAGTCCCTGGCGATCGCGCGCGATCCAGTCGCCATGCGGCACACGCACGCCCGACGTTGTGCCATTCCACGGAAACACCACGTCCCGGCTGAAATCCACCGCAGCGAGATCAGGCAGCCTGCCATACGGCGCCGCAAGCACGCGGGCGTCAGACAGGCGCAGCTGCTTGAGCACGTCCGTTGCCCATCCTTCGCCGAAGCTCTCGAACGCCAACACATCCACACCGCGCGCGCCCAACAGCGACCACAGCGCCATCTCGACCGCGCCGGTATCCGAGGCAGGCACGATCCCCAGCCGCCAGTCCGGTGGCATGCCGAGAATCGTGCGCGAGCGCTCGATCACCTCGGCCAGCCGGGCCTTTGGTGCGCCGGCACGATGGCTGCGTCCCAGTATGGCGCCAGATAGCGCATCCAGCGAGAAGCCGGGACGCTTGGCACAAGGACCAGAGGAGAAGTTGGCGTTGCCTGGACGCACGTCCGGCCGCAGTGCGATCGCCATTCAGAACTCTCCCTTCCAGAAGAGAAGCGCCCCGGTGGGGGGGCGTGACCCGGGCGGGGGTATAACGAGATTATTGACGACCCGTCAATAATTGTGCGGCTAGTTGGAGTGGTTTGGTGACTGCAGGATTCTTGAGTGCCGATGAAGTCGACAACGCGTTGAAGCGCCGTCTGGGACGCGTATATGCGCGCCAACGGCTCGGTATCGAAAGGGACCATGAGGCACAGAAGTTCGGCCAGGGACTAACCTTCTTCCATTTCGAGAATCTGCCAATATCTCACGCCATCATCGGCTCGATCCTGCGCGCCTCAGGTACTTATTGGCGCGGCCGCACCAATGCTGCACGCGTCAGGCTTCGCACCAACGCCGTGTACTCGCCTCGGCTGCCTTCTGGCTTCGATGGGTTCACCATCCTTCACATCACCGATCTGCACGCCGACATAAGCGGTGGCGCGATTGCGGAAACCACCCGGCTGGTCAGTTCCCTGAGTTATGACCTTTGCGTGCTGACCGGCGATTACCGTGGAAGGACCTACGGTCCTTATCACGCATCGTTGCAGAACATGCTCCCGCTGTGTCAGGCCCTCAAAGGTGACGTCTACGGCGTCCTGGGTAACCACGACACTATCCTGATGGTCCCTGATCTCGAGCGCATGGGCGTTCGCATGCTGCTGAACGAGCAGGTTATGTTCGAGCGCAACGGGGCCAAGATCTCTATAGCTGGCATCGACGATGCCCACTTCTATCGGATGGACAACATCGAGAAGGCTGCTGCGGACATCCCACAGGATGCATTCTCAATTCTCCTTTCGCATACGCCGGAAACCTACAGACAGGCCTCCCATGCCGGATTCGATCTTCTGCTGGCGGGGCATACGCATGGCGGTCAGATCTGCCTGCCTGGCGGCATTCCGATCATCCTTTCCTCTGTCCTGCCGCGCCGCATGGGTAAAGGCGCATGGAAATATAACGGTATGGCTGGATACACCTCGGTCGGCGCCGGGTCCTGCGGTGTGCCGGTCCGCTTCAACTGCGCCCCCGAAGTGACGCTCCATCGCCTGCACAGAAGCGCATAAACCGGAGCTGATGGGCCACCAGAGCCGACGAATCGTCATTGGCGTGGCTATGATTGGCATGCGATACGCGGCCATGGACGAGGTCCGTTCGCGACAATTGGAGGCTTCAGTTGCTTCGGCGGAAGCGACCGCTGAACTCATCGCCGTGATTGTCGCCGTGACAGATGGCGAGCCGCGGGTGTTGACCATCGACGCCGGCCAGGCCCTGCCGTCGGGTCCGTTCGAACTCAGCCACCGCTCATTGCAGTCGGGCACGCGGTCCTGGGTTGAGCAGCAGACTCACCACCCGTTGGGTTACGTCGAGCAGCTCTACACGTTCGCCGATCGGGACCGGACCCGGACCGGCCAGCGGGTCGTCTCCATCAGCTATCTTGGGCTTACCCGAGAGGCGCAGGCCTCAGCCGAGCGGGGCGTGAGCTGGCAGAGTTGGTATCGCTACTTCCCATGGGAGGATCACCGCGCCGGAACGCTGGCGCTTGAGGAGCAGATCGCCGCTCGGCTGCGCAGCTGGGCAAACACCGCTGCGGACGCCACGACACGACGGGACCGGCAGCATCGCATCGGCGTCACTTTCGGTCATGATGGCCGCGCCTGGAACGAGGAACTGATCCTGCAGCGTTACGAGTTGTTGTGGGAGACGGGCTTGGTCCCCGAGTCGCCACAGGGCACGGAGCCGGTCGATGGCACCCCGATGACGCATGACCATCGGCGCATCCTCGCGACCGGCATCGCCCGCCTGCGTGCCAAGATCAAGTACCGCCCTGTCGTCTTCGAACTGATGCCGCCGCGCTTTACCCTGTTACAGCTCCAGCGGGCAGTAGAGGCGCTGGCGGGCCGACCGATGCACAAGCAGAACTTCCGCCGTCTGATCGAACAACAGGACCTGGTGGAGGAGACCGGCGATGTGGCCACCGAGACCGGTGGACGGCCGGCGAAGCTGTTCCGTTTCCGCCGGGACGTGCTTGCCGAGCGCGCGGTGGCCGGCAGCAAGCTGCCGCTGGCGCGGTAGTACCCGGAGTCGCTGAACCGCGGAACAGGAGCAGTCGACCGCTGCATTCGTCATGGCCGCGCATGTCGCGGCCATCCGAAGCGGCAAATTGTCGCGATGACCGGCGGGCATGCAGGCCGGCCTTGGCAGGATCACGGCGACGCACGCTCCATCAAGCGCGAGGGCCAGGCTCCCCCCATGACGCTGGCGCATGATCAACAAAAGGAACAAATGGACGCGGGCGGTGGTCCGTGTTCCAAATGTGCCCCATGCGTTATGTCCTATTGCTTGTTGCGCTCCTGTTCAGCGCGGCCCCAGCCGTCGCCCAAAGGGGTGCAAATAATTCTACCGTCAGCGTCACAGTTTCCCACGCAGTGACCTCCAGTCGTGCCGGTACGACCAATTGGCGTTGGATGACCTCTGGCATACGCGCGGGCGAGGCGCTCTGGGGCAACTTTTGGCGGGGCGAACATGCTGGGGCGGCCCGGCGCGACAGGTTCGGCAGCGCGGTGCGCGCCAACGCATTCCAACGCCAACAGTTTGGCCGGGAGGTACGTGGCGGAACCCCCAACATCCTGACGGGCGCCAATCAGCGCATCGATATCCTCACCGGGCGTCCACTCGACTGATAGTGAAATGCCGGCGCCCTTCCGGGCCTGCCACTCGCGCCGCCGTGGTGACTGTCAGCTCCTGCCGAACCCCCACGGATTGGCCGGATCACGCGATGGCGGCACATGCAACAGCCGCCGCGTTGTCACTGCAGCAGCCACCGCGGCCACCAGCGCCGCTGCCAGCCATTTGGTGGCCGGATCATACCAGTCCGTTCGCACCAGCAGCAGGAACACGATCGACACTCCCACCAGCATGCCCCCGACTCGCAACCCGCGCCGGATCCCGAGCACGGACAGCACCAGGAACACCGCATACAGCGCTATCGCCGCAGCCCGCATCACCTCGAAGGCGCGCCACATCAGCGTCGTCAATAGGTCGTCGATGACCTGCGCCATGGCGCGGACGAATGCTTCGCACTCGGCGAGGAAGTGCTGTGGGCCGATCGCGTATACCGCGGCCATCAGCAGCACACCGCCGATCCAGACCAGCCCGATGATCCGACGATCCAAGCGAGACCTCAGAACCGTTCCACCCAGGGACGCAGTTCAACCTCCCAGGTCCAGGCACTGCGTGGCTGTTGCACCACGTGCCAGTAGGTTGCGGCGATCGCATCCGGATCCAGCATGCTGTCCGGCTGGTCCGGTTGCTCGGTCCGGCCAGGATTGCGGATGGCGCCATCGATCACGAAATGCGCCACGTGGATGCCCTGCGGCGCCAGTTCGCGCGCCATGCTCTGCGCCAGGCCACGCAGCGCGAACTTGCCCATCGCGAATGAGGACGAATTCGGATAACCCTTTACGCTGGCGGAGGCGCCGGTGAACAGGATCGCGCCCTCTCGCCGTGCCAGCATGTGCCGCGCCGCCTGCTGGCCAACCAGGAACCCAGCATAGGCACTCACGGCGATCGCTCGCGCCACAGCGGCGGGATCGAGTTCGACCACCGGCCCACGGGCGCGGGCGCTCGCGTTGTACACCACGACATCCGGCACGCCCTGTGTTGCGATCACGGCATCGAACAGCCCGCCCACCTCCTCAGGCTCGGCCGCCTCGCAGGCGAATGTGGTGGCCGCCGTCTCGTGCGCCAATGAGGCCAGCCGGTCGGGATTGCGGGACGCCAGCGCCACCTGCAGCCCGTTGCGCGCAAACAGCCGCGCCAGCGAGGCGCTCAGGCCGCTGCCGACACCGACGATCAGGGCCGATTTCAGTTCCATAGCACGCCTCCGTTCTCTGTCCCGTTTGATCTCGTTTGCTATCATCGCCGGAAATCGCGGCGGAGAAAGCCCTCGCTGCCTATCGGAGGTACGTCATGCTGGGAATGATGCAACAGCAACCGCTGCTGATTTCGACGCTGCTGAAACATGCAGCGCGGCACCATGGTGCGGCAGAGGTGGTATCGGCGACAGAAACGGGAACGGTCCATCACACCACATGGGCGGAGACCGAGCGACGCGCCCGTCAGCTTGTGCGTGCGCTGCAGGCACTTGGCGTTCGGGAGGCCGATCGGGTCGGCACGCTGGCCTGGAACGACTACCGCCATCTCGAGGTGTATTACGCCACATCCGGCATGCAGGCGATCTGCCATACAATCAACCCGCGGCTCTCGCCGGACGATATTGCCTACATCATCAATCACGCCGGCGACAGCGTCCTGTTCATCGATCCTGGGTTCGCGACACTCATAGGCGGTATTGCCCCGAAAATCGCGCAATACGTCCGTGCCATCGTGATCATGACCGATCTGTCGGGGATGCCGGCGCTCGACCTGCCCCACGGCATGCGTCTGCTTTGCTACGACCAGCTGATGGCCGATGCTGATGATGATTATTCCTGGCCCAGCTTCGATGAAAACGCCGCGAGCGCGCTCTGTTACACGTCTGGGACCACCGGCCGGCCAAAGGGAGTGCTCTACAGTCACCGCTCGACGGTCATCCACGCGTACGCGATCGCCCTCCCCGATGTGCTCGATCTGCGTGCGACCAGCCGGATTCTGCCCGTCGTGCCGATGTTTCACGTCAACGCCTGGGGCATTCCCTACGCAACTGCCCTCACCGGCTCAGCGCTTGTGCTTCCAGGACGTCATCTCGACGGCGCCAGTCTGGCTCGCCTGCTCAATCAGGAGCGGGTGACAATGACCTGCGGCGTCCCGACAGTCTGGCTCGGATTGTTGCAGCACCTGCGGTCGAGTGGCGAGAAACTCATGACAGTGAAGCGCATCATGACTGGAGGTTCCGCGGCGCCTCCGCTGCTGATCGAAGCGTTTCGCGACGAATTCGGCGTCAAAGTCGAGCACGGCTGGGGCATGACGGAACTCAGCCCGGTCGGCACCTACAATGCCGCGAAGCCGCCACAGGTCGCGCTGACCGGCGAAGCCGCAGTACGTCACATGCTGAAACAGGGCCGTGTGCTGCCGGGACTGGACATGAAGATCGTCGACGGGGAAGGGCGCGAGTTGCCGTGGGATGGCAAGCAATTCGGCGACCTGCTGGTTCGCGGACCATGGGTGTGCAGCAGCTATTTCGGTGAATCCCAGAACGCGTGCGACGCTGACGGTTGGTTTGCCACGGGCGATGTCGCGACCATCGATGCTGATGGCTACATGGAGATCACCGACCGCTCGAAGGATGTCATCAAGTCGGGCGGCGAGTGGATCAGTTCGATCACACTGGAGAACATCGCGGTCTCGCATCCCGACGTTGCAGAAGCGGCCGTCGTCGCAGCTCGGCATGCGAAATGGGACGAGAGGCCGTTGCTGCTCGTGGTGCCGAGGCCAGGCCGCACGATCGATCCGCAGTCGATACTCGAAATGTACCGCGGCCAGGTCGCGAAGTGGTGGTTGCCGGATGCGGTGCTTGTCGTCGATCAGCTACCGCACACCGCGACCGGTAAGTTGCTCAAGACTGCTTTGCGCGACCGTTATCGCAACTACTACCAGGCCACAGCAACAAAGGAGGCCTGACCGCGCTTACCCGAGCCGATGTCAGGTTCATGGCAGAGGGGGCCAGAACAAACGTCACGAGTGCGACAACTCAAGCTAGCAGCGAACACCAAGTCTTGCTGCGGTCGCGAAGGTTGCGCCGGATGACGGTCCGCCATAGGTTCGACACAGCGCCACTGCCCTAGGCAGGCGCTTGATCAAGGGGCAGCAACCTCCTCGGCAACAGGAACACGCACATGAGCGGTTCGACAAAGCGGTCCATAACGGTAACAATGGATGGCTCCAACAAGTCGGCCAACCTGCCGCTGCTGGAAGCAACGATAGGACCGCCGGTAGCCGACATTCGCAAGCTGTACGGCAACCTCGGGATCTTCACCTTCGATCCCGGATACGGCGCTACAGCGTCTTGCGAGAGCAAGATCACCTACATCGACGGCGACGAAGGTGTCCTGCTGTATCGCGGCTATCCCATCGAACAACTCGCCGAGAACTCCAACTTTCTTGAAATATGCTATCTGTTGCTCAACGGTGACCTGCCGAACGCGAAGCAGCGGCAGGAATTCGACCTCGGCGTGATGCGGCACACGATGCTGCACGAGCAGATCCGCCAGTTCTACAACGGCTTCCGCCGCGACGCGCATCCGATGGCTGTGATGTGCGGCGTGGTCGGCGCACTGTCCGCCTTCTATCACGACAGCCTGGACATCCACGATCCCGAAAGCCGCCGTATCAGCGCCTTCCGGCTCATCGCCAAGGTGCCGACGATCGCCGCCTGGGCGTATAAATACTCAATAGGTCAACCGTTCATTTATCCGCGCAACGACCTGACCTACGCCGAGAACTTCCTCCACATGTTCCACGCCGTTCCGGCGGAATCGTACAAGGTCAATCCGGTGCTGTCGCGCGCCATGGACCTGATCATGATCCTGCATGCGGACCATGAGCAGAACGCCTCCACCAGTACTGTACGCCTCGCCGGTTCGACCGGCGCCAATCCGTTTGCCTGCATCGCGGCCGGCATCGCCAGCCTGTGGGGCCCCGCCCACGGTGGCGCCAACGAGGCCGTGCTGAAGATGCTGACCCATATCGGGCACGTGAAGAACATTCCGGCCTTCCTCGAGGAGGTGAAGGACCGCAACAATCACGAGATGCTCTGGGGCTTCGGCCACCGCGTCTACAAGAATTACGATCCGCGCGCGCGCATTATCCAAAAGGCGTGCCACGATGTGCTGAACGAACTCGGGTTCAAGGGGGATCCGCTGCTTGACCTAGCGATGGAGCTCGAGAAGATCGCACTGAACGATCGATACTTCGTTGACCGCAAGCTCTATCCCAACGTCGACTTCTACTCAGGCATTATCCTGAAAGCTATGGGCTTCCCGACCAGCATGTTTACCGCCCTCTTCGCGGTATCCCGCACCGTTGGTTGGGTAAGCCAATGGCAGGAAATGATGGAAGATCCGGAGCAGCGCATCGGCAGACCTCGGCAAATCTACACGGGGGCACCCCGCCGCGATTACGTTCCGATCAACCAGCGAGACTGACCGCAATTTTGGCCAGTGAAATAAGCCCGCCGTGCCGGCCGCGGCCAGGTTTGTCCAAAGCCTGTTGATAATTCAGGTAAGGAACGAGGACTAGCCAACCGAATCAATCGCTTTGTTGGCGTGCGCGCCACTGGTCTGGCGAGGGCTCTCTATAGCCTTGCGGACCAATCTTAACTATTTAAATCAAGAGTTTGCCCCAACCGTGCCCTGGTATGCAGTTGATCTACATCTTAAGGTTGTATAATCAGGTGGCATTAAAACCATTCGGGGCAGTCCATGCGATCGTCTCAAAGTTTAGACCGGTTGGTCAAGGAGCGCCTGAAGGAATGGCCGCAGCGTCCGCCCGGCGTTACCCGGGCACCACTTGGCCGAGACGCCTGGCTGCGCGGCCGACCGGGGCACGAATTTCATACGCATCCGTTTCTCAAACTTCCGGGTAGCACCCGCTACCGGACGCTGCCCGACGGTCCATGGTTCAACTTCGGCGGAACCCCTGCTGATCCTTATGTCGACATCTTCGCCATAGAAGCTTGTGCCAGCTTCCAGAACCTGCTGGACAAGCGCTCGCGTTTTGCCCCCAGCACTCACTCGCTGCTGGCGGTCTGCCCGGTTCATTGGTTGCTTTCGCCGGTGACAAAAGACGATCCAACGCCGCGCTGGAAAGTGACCGGGGTCATCCTCAGCGAGCCGACGAACGACTTCGTCCTTCCGGTTCGCGACATGCACGTACTCTATGGCCTGAAGCGCGAGCACTACGCGGAGTTTGCCCGCCACCACTTGCCGCACGCCCATGAGTTTTTCGCCCCCATGGACGCACTGACCGCAACCGACGGCGCCGAGAACCCGGAGCTTCACACACTGCTTGCGCGTGCCTCCGCGACCGCCAACTTCATGTCGGTTCCGCCTTCGCCAGCACGCATCGAGCAAGATCGGGTCGATCGGTGATCAGCCCGTCGACGCCCCAGCGGACCAGCCGGTGCATGTCTCGCGGTCGGTTCACCGTCCATGGCACCACCTTGAGCCCCAGGCCGTGCGCCTCCTCCAGGCTGTCCTTGGTAAGGTCGCGGTAATCAGGTCCCCAGATCGGTCCTCCCTCTGCGGCTACGGCCCGCGGCACCGATCCGCCATAATCTGAGGCGTCGGGACCGTCCCACCATGTCCGGGCGGCCAACAGCGTGGAAGCACTGGTCAGCCAGGAAACGGGAAGTTCCGGCTGGCTGCGCCGGAGATGACGCGGTCCGCGCCAGTCAAATGACTGGACGACGATCCGGTCGGCAGCGCTGCAGGCGCGGGCCACATCGACCACTGCCTCCGCCATATCAGGACCGTCCATTGTCAGGCCTGAATGCAGCGGAGCTGACTTGAGCTCGATGGTGAAGCACACGACGGGGTCGATCCTTAACACCTCGGCCAGCCAAGGAATCCGTGCACCGTCGTGCGGCACCTGATCTGGATACGCGGCGGCGTAGGAGCTGTCGGGCCGAATTCGCCCTACGTCGTAGACGTCCAACTCGGCCGCCCGCAGCGACCAGATCGCCGGCGTGGCTCCTGACAGCCAGGCCCCGTTTACGTCGCGGGTAAGGTCAGCGTTGAGCTGTGGGTCGTGCGTTACCACCACGACGTTATCGGCCGTGACTGCCACATCGAGCTCCAGCGCATCCACCCCGATCCGGAGTGCGCCTGCGAAACCGACCATCGTATTCTCGGGAAACAAGCCTCGGGCTCCGCGGTGGCCGTGCAGTTCGATTTTGTGGCTCATCGCCACCGCGTATGTTGCGGCTCGTGCCTACGTCAAGACGTTGCCCAGCCTCTCGCTCCCTGGCGCTACCCCGGGTTTCCTGCAATCCTAATTACATGCTAGGCGATGATCGAATGCTTGGTGTACTCGGTGGCATGGGGCCCTTGGCGAGCGCCCAGTTCATGCTGCGTCTCACCCAGTTGACGCCGGCCATGCGCGACCAGGACCACATCCCCACCGTATTGTGGTCCGATCCGCGCGTGCCGGATCGAACGGTCGGCCGGCTGGGCAATGGCGCCGACCCGCTGCCTTGGCTCCTGCGCGGCATCAAAGGGCTTCGGCGCGCCGGCTGCAGCGCGATCGCCGTCCCCTGCAACACGGCACATGGCTGGTACGACCAAATGCAGGATGCGGCACAGATGCCGATCCTGCACATCGTCGATGCCGCCGCCGCCGAACTACGCCAACTGGGCATCGCGACTGGCACCGTTGGCGTCATGGCGACGCAGGCCACCCTGGCGATGCAGCTATATCAGGATCGGCTTGGGGCGCAGGGCTGGGAGTCCATCATCCCCGATCAAAATCAGATGGAACATTTGGTTAGCCCGGCGATCGCCCTGGTGAAGGCAAATCGGCCGGCAGATGCCTATGCCCCGCTGTCGGAGGTCGTGCGCAGTCTGATCCAGCGTGGCGCGGCATCGGTCGTGCTGGGCTGCACCGAGATCCCGTTGGGCATCCAGGCCGGTCCCATCCTGGATGTGCCGGTCGTCGACACCATCGACGCGCTTGCCCGCGCGGCAATTGCGTGGGTCAAGCGGTCGCCGTCAGGGGACTGAGCGCTCGAACCGAGCCCGATCCGCGGGCAGAAGCCGCACCGTGACATGTACCGCGGCATCAGCATCGTGCCGGTCAACCACCTCGCCGTGCCGGTACAGCCAGGCCAGACGGGCCCCATCCTCGGGGGCAATCCGGTAATCGGCGAGTTCCATACCCGCGGCGATGCGCGCGTCAATTGCCGACTTAAGCGCCGGCAGGCCTTCACCGGTGACAGCAGAGACAGCCACCGCCCCGTTCCTCTCAGGCACCGCGCCGGCGCCGCCCAGCAGGTCCGCCTTGTTCAGCACCTCGATCGTGCGTGATGGCCAATCAGCATCCAGTGCGCCGTCCGCGACCATGTCCTCCAAGACCTCCACTACATCGGCACGCTGCGCAGCACTGTCCGGATGCGCCACGTCGCGCACATGCAGGATCACGTCAGCTTCCGCCACCTCTTCGAGCGTGGCGCGGAACGCCGCTACCAATTCGTGCGGCAGATCACTGATGAAGCCAACAGTGTCAGACAGTATCGCGTGCCGCCCGGTTGGAAGCCGCACGCCACGCATCGTCGGGTCAAGCGTCGCGAACAGCTGGTCGCGCGCTACCACCTCGGCACCCGTTAGCGCATTGAACAGCGTCGATTTTCCGGCATTGGTGTATCCGACCAGCGCGATCACCGGAAATGGCACCCGCTGCCGTGCGAAACGGTGCAGGCCACGCGTGCGCCGTACCTGCTCGAGGTCCTTTTTCAGGCGCACGATGCGCTCGCCGATCAGCCGTCGGTCGGCCTCGATCTGCGTCTCGCCGGGGCCGCCCAGGAACCCGAACCCACCGCGCTGCCGCTCCAGATGGGTCCACGACCGGACGAGCCGGGAACGCTGGTATTCCAGATGCGCCAGTTCGACCTGCAGCGCACCCTCACGGGTCGCCGCGCGCTCACCGAAAATGTCCAGAATCAACCCTGTGCGGTCGATGACTTTGCAGTTCCAGGCCCGTTCTAGATTGCGCTGCTGTACCGGCGACAGCGCCCCGTCGACCACAGCAACGGTGACACCCTGCCGCCGTAGCTCCCCGCCCTGAGTGGCAACCTGGCCCTCGCCCAGGAGAGTCGATGGCCGCACAACTCGCAACGGCAGGATCGCGGTATGTACCACAACCAGACCAATCGATGAGGCCAGACCGACCGCTTCGGCCAACCGATGCTCGGCCGAGCGATGGCCGTCCGTTACCCGCTCGGAGCGGCTCCAGGGGAGAAGCACCGCTGCCCGCACGAGGGCAGCGCCGTTCAGTCGAGGCGTCCTGGTTGCGTCCTCAGTCGCCTTCGGCAGGTGTCATCTCCCGTGCCGGCGCGGCAGCGCCTTCCGCCTTCGATGCATCGAACAGCTGGATCGGCGCGCCCGGCATCACTGTGCTGATCGCGTGCTTGTATACCAGCTGCGTATGCCCGTCCCGACGCAGCAGCACAGAAAAGTTGTCAAACCAAGTAATTATGCCCTGGAGTTTAACCCCATTCACCAGGAACACCGTTACGGGGGTCTTGTTCTTTCGCACATGGTTCAGGAAGACATCCTGAACATTCTGCGCCTTCTCATTGGCCACGATGGCTGTCCTTTTCGTTATCGGCTGTTGTTCTTATTCGGCGGCCGGGCGTGACACGGCCAACCCTTCGTCCTCTCTGCCAGCTAGTCATCCGCCTCACCCCAGCGCGCGCAGGCATGCGGCCAGGTCGAGCGCGGAGGGGAAATGGATATCAGGACGCGCCCGGTCAATGCCACCGTCATGCGAGGCGTCGCCGACCAATGCAGCCGTGACCCCAGCTGCGCGCGCAGTCTCCATATCGATTGCCGTATCGCCCAAATACCAGACCGAGCGGTTTGCAGTGTAGCCGAGACGGTCGAGCGCCAGCAGGACCGGCGCCGGATAGGGCTTGTCGGCGGCCGCGTCGCCGGCGCCCACCACAGCACGAAAATGATTGGACCATCCCAGGTGCTTCACCTCAGCGCGCAGGAAACTGCCGTTCTTGTTGGAAACAACCCCCTGAGGCCAGGCCTTTCCGGCGGCGAGCGCCTCAGTCGCACCCGGCATCGGGGCAACGTGCTGAAGGTGGCGGGCGCGGAGCTCTGCCAGGAAAATATCGCGGGCCGTCTCCCAGTCGGCGCCGAACAGCACCGGGAAGCTCTCGCGAAACGACAGCCGGACGCGCGCCCGGCTGTCGGCGACGCTCCAAAGCGGCAGATCAAAGCGGGCAAACACTACGTTCAATGCGGCAGTGATCCCGGCCCAGCCATCCACCAGAGTATTGTCCCAGTCGTAGAGAAGGACGGTGGGAGTGTCAGCAGTCCGCGTCATGGCCGCCTTTGATGAGCGACCCTCCTAGCCGCCGCCTATCTTCGGGATCAGCACAATCTCGCTGTCCGGCCGCAGCTCCGCAGCGTACGCGTCCTGAAAGATCTCCCCGTCGATCGCCACTGCCATTCCCTCCTCAACCTGCTTGCCCAGGCCGGGGTAGCGACTGTCCAACTCCAGGACCAGGCGGCGGAAGGTCGTCGCCGCCACCTCGAGCTCCGCCTTGCCGCCGGTGAACCGACGGCCGGCGTCGCCCGAGATGACGACCTTCGGCATCAGGTGTGACCCTCACTCGTCATGGCCGGGCTCGACCCGGTCATCAGTCGTCGCCGTTCGCCACGTCCAGCGCCTTGCGCACCTTCGGCGGCGACATCGGCAGGCTCTGCATGCGCAGGCCCACTGCGTCGCGGATCGCATTGCCGATGGCGGCCATTGGCGGGATGATCGGCACCTCGCCCACGCCGCGCGCACCGAACGGATGGCGCGGATTCGGCACCTCCACCATGATCGCCTCGATCATCGGCAGGTCGGACGCCACCGGACAGCGATAGTCCAGGAAGCCGGGGTTATCCATCCGCCCGTCCTTGTCGTAGATGTACTCCTCGTTCAGCGCCCAGCCGATGCCCTGGACGGCACCGCCCTGGATCTGACCCTCCACGTAGCTCGGGTGGATGGCGCGGCCGACATCCTGCACCGCGGTGTAGCGCAGGATGGTGACCTGGCCGGTCTCCTTGTCGACCTCTACATCGGCGATGTGGGCGCCGAAGCCCGGCCCGGCGCCTTGCGCGTTGACCGACACCTCACTCGTCACCGGCCCGCCGGTGCGAGCCGCGCGCAACGCGATCTCCGCCAGGCTGAGCGGCTCGAATGCCCCGGCATTGGTGCCCGCCGGATGCGCCGCACCGTCGCGCCAGTCCACCGCGTCGGGCGTGATGTCCCAGATCATCGCCGCCCGCTGCTTCAGCTGCTCCACCACCTTCTCGGCCGCCATGGTTGCCGCCATGCCGGTCGCGAAGGTCACGCGGCTGCCGCCGGTGACATGCGTGAAGCCGATCGAGGCCGTGTCGGCGACGATCGTGCGCACCTTGTCGGCGGGGATCTGCAGCGTCTCGGCGACCATCATGCCGATCGAGGCACGCGAGCCGCCGATATCCGGACTGCCCGACACCGCCACCACCGTGCCGTCCTCGGCCACGTGCACTGCGGCCGACGACTCACCGCCGATATTGAACCAGAAGCCGCAGGCGAGACCGCGTCCCTGCCCCGGCTTCAGAGGCGTCTTCCAGTGAGCGCTGTTCTTCGCCGCCTCCAGCGTGGCGAGGAAGCCAATGTTCTGGTGCGTCGGCCCGTAGTGCGTCTTGGTACCGTTGCGTGCGCCGTTCTTCTCGCGCAGCTCGATCGGATCCATGTTGAGCTTGCGCGCCAGATCATCCAGCGCGCATTCCACGGCATAGGACGCAATCGGTGCGCCGGGAGCGCGATAGGCGGCAACCTTCGGGCGGTTGCTCACCACGTCGTAGCCAATCACCTCGATGTTCGGCAGGTCGTACATGGCGAAGCCGCACATGCAGCCGGGCTGTATCGGCGAGCCGGGGAACGCGCCCGCCTGGTACTTCAGCACGTGCTTCGCGGCGACGATCGTGCCGTCCTTCTTCGCGCCGATCTTCACGTCCATGGTGGCGCCCGACGTCGGACCCGATGCGCGGAACACTTCTTCCCGTGTCATCTGCATCTTCACCGGCCGCCCACACTTCTTGGACATGGCAAGCGCCAGCGGCTCCAGATAGACCAGCGTCTTGCCGCCGAACCCGCCGCCGATCTCCGCCGGCGTGCAGCGAATGTTGGAGATGTCCATCCCCATCAGCTTCGCCACGTAAGAGCGCACCATGAAGTGGCCCTGGCTGGAGCTGTAGATCACCGACTGGCCGTCGGGATTGTATGAGCACAGACAGGCATGCGGCTCGATGTAGGCCTGATGAACCGGCTCGGTCGTATACCGGCCCTCGACGACCACCTCGGCTTGCTTGAAGCCGTCCTCTACCTTGCCCTTGTGGAAATATACCCGCTTGGCGATGTTCGACGGCTTGGTCGGTTTGGGTTCGACATTCGCCGTGAACAAGTCGTCGTGCAGGATCGGCGCATCGTCCGCCATCGCCGCCTCGACGTCGATCACGTAGGGCAGCACCTCATATTCCACGTCGATCAGTTCGAGCGCCTGGTCGGCGACCGCCTGGCTGATCGCCGCAACGG
>JBKPOG010000044.1:0-42061 GCA_046732975.1 Pseudomonadota bacterium | reverse complement strand
GCGCTCGGAGCGTATGCCGGATGGTACCGCCTGTCAGGCGAGGGTCGGCTTCCAGCGGAGGCAGACGTCCAGGTGCCGACACGCCTCGCATCGCTCGCCGAACAGGCGCATCGGACCGAACCACCGGCTCCAGCGCCCGCCGCCACTCCCCCGCCCGCCGTGTCACCGTCCGTGCAGCAGGCGGAAGCCCCACCAGCACCGGCTATCTCACCCGGTTCGGCCGCCGCGGCGGTCCCATCCCAGTCCCCGGATCAACCGCGCATTGTGCTTAGGGCCAGTGCCGACGCTTGGTTGCAGGTCCGCGACAGGTCGGGCCAAGTGCTGCTGAGCCGGACCCTGCACGCCGGCGAGACCTGGGACGTGCCGGCGAGGTCCAATTTGTTGCTGACCACTGGCAACGCGGGAGGCACCGATCTGCTGGTGGATGGGGTCCCGACAGGTGCCCTCGGCGGCAGCGGTGCGGTGCGGCGCGATCTGCCGCTGGACCCTGACCAGATCAAGGATGGGAAGCTGTTGGCAACCAGCCTGCGCCCTGGTGCCCAGTAGCGCATCGGCAGCGAAGGCCCCATTGTAAGGGCGCCACCATACGGAGAGTCATGGCATGAGCTATCGGCCGTACCAGGAGATCATCCGGCGGAAGTCCCGCCGCGTCTATGTCGGCCGAGTGCCGGTGGGCGACGGGGCGCCGATCAGCGTGCAGACGATGACAAACACACTGACGACGGACGTGACTGGCACGGTGGCACAGATCAGGCGCGCCGAGTTGGCCGGTGTCGATATCGTCCGCGTGTCATGCCCCGACCGGGAGAGCGCGCTGGCGCTCAAGGATATCGTCCACGAGGTCAACGTCCCGATCGTCGCCGACATTCATTTCCATTACAGGCGCGCGATCGAGGCCGCCGACAGCGGCGCGGCATGCCTGCGAATCAATCCCGGCAATATCGGCAGCAGCGAGCGCGTGAAGGAGGTCATCAAAGCCGCGCGTGATCATGGCTGCTCGATGCGCATTGGTGTGAACGCCGGCTCGCTGGAAAAGCATCTGCTGGAAAAATACGGCGAACCGAACCCCGAGGCGCTGGTCGAGAGCGCGCTGTATCATGCCGACATTCTGCAGCAGCACGACTTCCATGACTTCAAGATCAGCGTGAAGGCTTCTGACGTGTTCCTGGCGGTCGCCGCGTACCAGCAACTGGCCGAGGTCTGCGATCACCCGCTGCATATCGGCATCACCGAGGCCGGCGGCCGGCGCATGGGCACTGTCAAGTCCTCGATCGGTCTGGGTTCGCTGCTCTGGGCCGGCATCGGCGATACGCTGCGCGTGTCCTTGTCCGATGAACCCGAGGAGGAGGTGCGGGTCGGCTGGGATCTGTTGAAGGCACTCGGCATCCGCCATCGTGGTGTAAAGGTAGTTTCCTGCCCATCCTGCGCGCGGCAAGGCTTCAACGTGATCGAGACGGTGCAGACGCTGGAGGAGCGGCTGGCGCATATCCAGACACCGATCACGCTCTCCATTATCGGCTGCGTGGTGAACGGACCCGGCGAGGCGCTGATGACCGATATCGGCCTGACCGGCGGAGGCAACGGCCGCCACATGGTGTACCGCGCCGGCAAGACGGACCACACGATCGAAGGTGCGGCGATGATCGACCACATCGTCGAGCTGGTAGAGGCGAAGGCGGTGGAGCTTAAGGCGGCGAGGGAGGCGGAGAAGCTCGCGGCCGGAATAAATGGTGAAGGTGCGCTTGCGGAATAGGCCTTGCATCAGTTAGGGAGACAGAGTTGACGGATCGCGTTAAGGCGCTTGACCTTACTGCACTGATCAATGCGGTCGGGCGACTCCGCGAGGGTCTCGAGCGGCATCGTCAGGTGCCACAGGACGAACAGCTCCGAGACGGTTTGATCCAGCGGTTCGAATATACCTACGAGCTCAGTCACCGGATGATGCGGCGTTACCTGCGGTTGATAGCGCCGACACCCGATGCTTATGACCAAATGCCATTTCAGGACCTGGTGCGCACCGGCAACGAGCAGGGGTTGCTGCGTGGCGATTGGCCCCTTTGGCGGCGTTTCCGCGATATGCGCGCGCGGACGAGTCACACTTATTCCGCGGCAATCGCCGAACAGGTCGCGGCGGGAATACCCGACTTCCTGGTAGAAGCGACATACCTGCTCGAGCAACTGCAGCAACGTGCCCGATGACATCGGTGCTCGACATTCGCGAGGAGCACGCGCGCATCTTGCGCGATGTGCTGCGAAAACACCTGCCGCCACAGGCGCGGGTCTACGTCTTCGGTTCGCGCGTCCATGATGGTGCGCGGCGCTACTCGGACCTTGACCTGGCGCTGGAGTGGAGCGGGCCACTAGGGTTGGATCGGCTTGGGGCAATCGCCGAGGCATTGTCTGAAAGCGACATCCCCTACAAGGTTGACATTGTCGATCTTGCGACCGTCGATCCGTCGTTTCGGGCGCGGATCGCTACGGATAGCATTCCGTTCGAAACTGCTGACACGGGAGGGTGACATGGCTCTAAAGGTGCGCGAACTCGCTTATGGTCGGCTACGGTCACCGGACCTCGATGCCGAAGAGGAATTTCTTACCGCGTTCGGCATGGTGCGCGTGGCTCGTACGCCGACCGCGCTTTATATGCGCGGTACCGACCCGGTGCACCACATCCACATCACCGAGAAGGGCGATCCGAAGTGTCTGGGATTTGCCTGGTCCGTCACCAGCGAAGACACGTTGCACGCGGCAGCAAAGTTGCCCGGCGCATCAGGCATCGAGACACTCGATGAACCCGGGGGTGGCAAGCGCGTTCGCCTGACTGAACCGAATGGCTACATCATCGAGATCGTGCATGGTCTCGAGGCCGTGGCCCCGATCCAGGTCGTGCGTCAGCCAATCAACTCCGGCGTCGAGCCGCTGAAGCGGGCAGGCGAAGTGATCCGTTTTGCCTCTGGCCCCTCCAGCGTGAAGCGCATTGGCCATGCCGTACTTGGCTCGCCGCGCAACCAGGAAACAGTGCGCTGGTTCCGTGAAACTCTTGGATTGATCTGTTCCGATGACGTCTACGCAGGCGAGCAGGACAACATCATCGGCCAGTTCAGCCGCATCGACGCCGGCGACGACTACGTAGACCACCATGCGTTCTTCTGCATGAGAAACAAGCGCGCCGGTCTCAATCACTTCTCGTTCGAGGTGCAGGATATCGACGACGTGTTCATCGGCCACGAGTACCTGAATGGCCTGGGCAAATACGAGCACATGTGGGGCATCGGTCGTCATCTGCTTGGCAGTCAGGTCTACGACTACTGGGCCGATCCTTGGGGCCGCGTGCACGAACACTGGGCCGACACCGACCGACTGAACGTGCGCAATGGCGGCAATCTGGTGCCGGCCGAAGAGGGGCTGCGCTCACAGTGGGGGACGCGGCCGCCAGAAAAATTCCGCGGCCACGTCAGCCCTTAATGCCGGTGCTCGGCAGACCCGCGACTACTTCAGGTGTTTGCCGAAGTAATCGGTGATGTCGGTCCACAATTCGGCCGCCGGCTTCTCGCGATAGCTGGGTCGGTAATCCGCGAGGAACGCGTGGCCCGCATCCTTGTAGATCTTGGTCGTGACGGGCTGACCTGACGCTGCGGCGTGCTGTTTCAACTCCGGCTCCAAAGTGACGCTCGGGTTCTGGTCCTCCTCGCCGAACACTGCGAACAGTGGGCAGTGCAGGTTCTTCGCCAGATCGAGCAGCGGTGTCGGTCGTGCAGCCGAGGTCTCGGCATCCGGCGTGGCGCGGTGGATAAAGCCGCCCCAGCAATCGATCGCCGCGTTGACCATGTTGCTGCTGCACGCGAACAGCAGCGTGTGTCGCCCACCGGAGCAGAAGCCGATGGCGCCGATCTTTGCCGCAGCACCCGGCAGCCCTCGCAGATGCGTCGCAGCGGCTTCGAGATCGCGCACCGCCTGTGCATCCGGCAGCGCAAACATAACGGGCATCACCGTGTTGATGTCGTTCGGATCCGTCGGGCCGCCGGCGCGGGCATACAGGTCAGGCGCCAAGGCGTTGTAGCCGATATTGGCGAAGCGACGCGCGATGTCGCGGATATGCTCCACCAAGCCAAACGCCTCATGGATAACGACGATACCCGGATAGCTGCCAGGCTGGGCGGGCCGTGCCAAATAGCCGGGTATGCTGTCGGTGCCACTCTTGAAATGGATTTCTTCGCTCTTGATTCGGCTGGGGTCGGTGACTGCACCTGGTATGTTCGCCATCATCTCCCTCCTTGTTTGGTCTGACGATCTTGCCTTGCCCAGCACCTGCCTGCCAGTGTCCACGCGAAGCAGATGTGCAGCTTGATGGTCACAGAATGCCGCAATGAAATGCAGTGCCCCATGACCCCTTTGCTCGACGGCGCAACAAGGACCGAACTTCGAGGCGTTTTGTGATGGATCGGCTTCGCGTCGCACTTAGGGTCCCGGTCGGGCGGCCCCTGCCTGAACTTGCTGGCTTCGTTGCCCGATGCGAGATGGCGGGCTTTGACGGTGTTGGCATTCACGACCACCCATCGAGTGGCCGCGACGCCTATCTCGCGCTTGCCCTGGCGGCTCAGGCCACGCGCAATCTGCGACTATTCCCGGCCACATCGAGCCCATTGGTGCGGCATCCGTTGGTGCTTGCCTCGCTTGCCAACAGCCTGGACGAGATCGCCGCAGGACGCAGCATCCTGACCGTTGCGCCTGGGTTCATTTCGACGCGAAGCATTGGCAGACCGCGGGCTGGCGTGGCACTTATGCGCGACGCAATACTCGATCTGCGCCGACTGCTCGCCGGAGACGAAGTCGCATTCGGCGCAGCCTCGACCCGCCTCAGGAACCCGAGCGCACGTGCGACGCCGGTGTATCTACTAGCCTCCGGTCCTCGCATGATCGAACTTGCCGGCGAAATCGCCGATGGCGCCCTGCTGTTTGTTGGGCTGCATTCGGCCGGCATCCGTGCAGCGATGCGTCACCTGGAGACGGGTGCGGGGCGAGCGGGCCGCTCACTGGCGAACTTCCCGGTAATGTTCGCCGTTACGCTGGGCCTCGGGTCCGATGCTGTTGCTGGCCCACGATGGGTGAAGAGCTGGTTCGCCGCGGGTCATCCGTTCCTCGCCTATCCCAGCGCCTCGAACCTTCACTGGCTGCGAGAGGCGGGCTTCGCGCTTGACCCGACCCACGACCCCGCCGGCATCCCAGAGGATCAGGCTCGGCAGATTGCCGATGCCTTCGGACTGTTCGGGTCGCCAGAGCGTTGCGCGGACCGCTTGCTGCGGGCGCGCGAGGAGTCGGGGGTCCAAAATGTCTTTCTGTTCCCGGCGCACGATCTGGCGGGCGGTTACCGCATGCCCGAAGCCGAAGTCGAAGCGTTTGAGCGCGTGATCCGTTCCCGGCTTGGACCCTGAGCCGGCACTACTGGCGGCCTCGGACCCGCACGATGTGCAGCTCTTCGATGACCAGTTGCGATACCCTGAGTTCGCCCACATTGCCTCTGCGCAATTTTGCCCCGCGTATCGCGAGCTGGCCCACAGCGAGCTTGCCGATAGCCAACGCGCCGACCGCAATCGCTCCCAACGCAAGCGCGCCGACCGCCGTGGCCCCAATGGCGAGCGACCCCACCTGTCGGATTGCTGGTACGCCCCGCGATGGGACGGCAGGTACCTGACTGGTCTGCCCCACCGGATGCGATTGGTGTTCGTTCATTGCTGGCCCCTTCGGTCGCGGATCAAACATGTCAGTGCATTGCACAGCTCTGACGGGCGACGGAACCGCTTCTCGTGGCGCTGGCTAGCCCAGCTGACGGATCTTCACCGCCCATCGGTCCAGGATCGGCAGCACCTCGTCGCGGCCTGCAGATGGAATGGTAATCACTACCCGGGCGATGCCAATCTCGCGGTAGTGCCGCAGCTTGTCGAGTTCCTCGACCACGCGAAACATGGTGACCGGCAATGACGCCGGATCGCGGCCCGCGTCCTTTGCCATCTGATGGAACTGCGGCAGGAAATCGCTCACGTCGCCGTATTCGGGTCGGCTTGCGTGCGGTACCCAGCCATCGCCATAGCGGATCGCGCGACGTACCCCGTAGGGAAAGGCGCCGCCGACGATGACCGGCGGATAGGGCTTCTGCACTGGTTTTGGCCAGGCCATCATCGGGTCGAAGTTGACGAACGCCCCATGATACTCGGCCTTGTCCTGGGTCCAGATCGCCTTCATCGCCTCAATCCGCTCGCGCGCGATTTTGTGGCGAGATTTGAACGGCGTGCCGTGATCGGCCATCTCCTCGGCGTTCCAGCCAGAGCCCACGCCGAACAGGAAACGCCCGCCAGATACCTGGTCGATCGAGGCAACCAGCTTGGCTGTCTGAATCGGATCGCGCTGCTGCACTAAGCAAACGCCAGTACCGACCTTTAGCGTCGTAGTCACCGACGCAGCCGCAGTAAGCGTGACGAAGGGATCCATCACGTCATAGTACTGCTTCGGAAGATCGCCGCCATTCGGAAAAGGCGAAAGGCGGGAGACCGGGATGTGCGAATGTTCCGGTGCCCACAGCGACTCAAAGCCCCGCTGCTCCAGTGCGCGGGCAAGTTCGCTCGGCGCCAGCGAATAGTCAGTGAAGAACATCGCAGCGCCGACATGCATGGCTGGCTCCCCCCAGTGGCTGGAGGGAGCCTACCGACGCTGCCCGCGAGTGGCTACTTCTTCGGGGGCTCGTGGCGCGCCTGCTGTTCCACCCCCGGGCCACCACCACGCTGTGCGACGGAGACTAGATCGCGCGTGTGGAACTGCGGCTCGCTGTTCCAGGGGCCGCGGCGTTCCGCCTCAGGTCCCATGGTGAGGTTGAACCACACATCCACCGTATCATCGGGCTGAAGGTCACCGAACATCGGATCGTCGAGCTTGTTCATCGATTCCAGCGTCTTCATGAACATCCGCGCGTGAGCAACTTCGCGCGTCGCCAGGTGGCGGAGTGCGTCACGTGATCCCTCATCCGGAGCGATTTTGATCAGCGCCTCATAGGTCGCGAGCGCTCCGGCTTCGGCTGCGATGTCCGCCCGCAGGTCACGCACGATGTGGGCACCTTCGTTGACGTAACGCGCATCCCAGGTGGTTCCCTTTGAATCGACCAGATGCGGACCATAACCCTTCATGGCGAACAGCGTGCTGTTGAACGCCTTCTCCTGCGCCCCCTGCCTGGCACGCTTGGTGTGCTGCTCGACCAGCATCGCGACCATCTCGAGGTGACTGAATTCCTCGGTGGCGATGTTCTGCAACATGTCGCGTATGCCCTGATCCTCGCAGTGGAAGGATTGGGTGAAATAGGTCAGCGCTGCGGACAGTTCGCCGGTGGCGCCGCCGAACTGCTCCAGGAGCTTTTCGGCGAAGACTGGATCCGGCGTGTCCACGCGAACCTGATGAATCGGGTCCGGGCGATGGATGAACATGGCATCGTTCCTTCGTGAGGGGTGCCTACCGCAACTGCCGGGGCAGCAGCCGGTTGGCCGCTCACAGGAAAGTGCCTGTTCTTACTCTCCGGCACCGAGGTCCGAGGGCCTACGTCGCGGCCGAGATCGCCTCGCCGATAATATTGACCATTCGGTCGAGCGTCGCTTCCGGCGTCATCAGCGGTGGGGCGATACACAGTGAGTCGCCGCTGACCGGCGTGCCGCCGCCGCCACGCACCCGGATGATCAGGCCACGCTGCATCGCCTCGGACACCACGCGCCCGCCAGGTCCGATCGCCGGCTTACGGGTGGCCTGGTCCTCGACCAATTCGACGGCGCACATCATGCCGAGACCGCGTACCTCACCGACTGCCGGCAGGCCGCGCAGAGTCTCGAGGCCGGCGAGCAGCTTCCTGCCCATCACCGCAGCGCGCTCGGGCAGACCTTCCTGCTCGATGATGTCGATGTTCCGCAAGCCCACGGCGCAGCACACCGGATGACCGGAGTACGTTGCGGCATGCATGAAGCGTTCGTCGAGCGGAGCTTCCTCGATCACCTGGTGTACGCGCTTGGAGACGACGACGCCGCCCAGAGGCAGATAACCGCTGGTCACACCCTTGGCGAATGACATCAGGTCAGGCTGCACCCCCCAATGGCCCAACGCGAACCACCGCCCGGTGCGACCGAAGCCGGTGATGACCTCGTCCGCGATCAGCAGCACGTTGTGCCGGTCGCAGATCTGACGCAGGCGCGGAAAGTAGGTTGGCGGCGGGACGATCACGCCGCCCGCCCCCATCACCGGTTCGCAGATCACCGCGGCGACGGTGTCCTCGCCCTGCTGCTCGATCGCCGCTTCAACCGCGTCGGCCGCCTCGATCCCCGCGTCGCCGTTGCCGGGCCAGCGATACGGATAGGGCGGCGCCACCTGCAGGAACCCGGGCACCAGCGGGCCGAACATCTTGTGATAGCCGGGCAGGCTGGTGGCGCTCATCGCTGCCAAGGTGACGCCATGATAGCCGTACTGGCGCGAGATGATCTTCACTTTGTTCGGCTTGCCCATCCGCTTCCAATAATAGCGCGCGATCTTGAACGCGCTTTCATTTGATTCCGCGCCGCCGGTGGTGAAATACGCTGCCGCCATGTTGTCGTAGCACAGATCGACGATGCGCTCGGCCAACCGGATCGCGGGCTCGTTGGAGAAGCCAGCATAGGCGGACGCATAGGCAAGCTTCGTCATCTGCGCCGCCGCGGCATCGGCCAGTTCCTTGCGGCCATGGCCGGCGTTGACGTTCCACAATGCCGACAGTCCGTCGATATACTCGGCGCCGTCTCCGGTGCGCAGCATCGCACCTTTGCCTTCGACGAAGATCCGCGCCTGCGCGCTGTCCTTCGGATGATGCAGCGGATGGATCAGATGCCGCCGGTCGGACTCCAGCAGCAGATCGGCGGTTGGTGCTTGGTCGTTCATGCGCGCATTGCCTCCCATTGTCCTTTGCCGAACTGGCTGAGGTTGACCGGACCACGGTGATGGTCGGTTGCGCTGCCGAGAAATACGTCGCCCTGCATCCTGCCGTCGGTGACGGTGCCTTCGAAGCGATAGGCGATGGCGCTGCCTTCGTGTCGCGTTTCGAACTGCATATGGACGCGCTGCGCTGCCAGCTTGCCGATGACGTTGCTCTCGAACTGCTCGGACTGCTGGCTGCCGCTCAGCTGGCTGCCCTGCTGCTGCAGCCTCAGCCGATGTCTGCGTTCGCCATGCAGGAACTGTACGCGCACCTCCCAGGTGCCCGACACATCCGCCTGTGCCTGTGGCTCGGTCGCAGGCTGCAGATTGTGCGCCGCGTTGAGTGTATCGGCGATGGACTGCCCGACCTGCGCTGCCTCGCCAGGTTGGAACTGGAACGGGTCGATGGTGACCGAGTTCGCCGTGGCCGCCGTGTCGTCGATCATGATGCGCGGCGAGCCTTCCAGCAGGCGCTGGCGCAACTGCATGCCGTCCAGGGCAATGCCGTCCCATTTCACGCGCAATACCGGCACACGCACAACGCTCTTGGGATCGATCACTTCACTGCTGGTGCCGGGCACCGTGGCGACGCGCCGAGCGATCTCTTGCAAGTCGTCGTACCAGTGCTGCAGTTCGGCGGCTTCGTCGCGCTCATTCAGCCAGTATTCGACCGCGACCAGTACGCCGATCACGTCTTCCTTCGACACCTTCATCGGGCGCCCGAACGCCTGGTGTGGCGAGGCATTGCGCCAGGCGGCCTGTACGAGGTTCTTCTTGCCTAGCAACAGGCCGCTGGTCTGCGGGCCGCGCAGGAACTTTCCGCCGCTGTAGATCACCATATCCGCGCCACGCTCAAGCCATGGGCTTGGGCGCTGCAAGTGCTCCGACGCGGCATCGACCAGGATGGGGATACCGAGAGGCTTCACCCGCGTGACGATCTCTTCCAGGCGGATTTTGGAGAATTCCTCGTTGATGCCCAGGATCGCGACCATAGCAACCGGCTCGCGCAATGCGGCCTCCAGGTCGGCCGCAGAATTGATTTCGACGATGCGTGCCCCGACCATGCGGATTGCCTGATCATAGGCGAAGCGCTGGTTCTTCGGCAGGATCACGCGGTTCACCCAGCCATCGGTGAACGGCAGGCGCAGCATGCGCACCGGATCGTTGCCGGCGATGCACGCGGCCGACGCAAGGGCGACAGCGGCGGCGCTGCCGCAAGTGACGATGCCCCATTCCGCACCGGTCAGTTCGGCGAGTCGCCTGCCGGCAGCTTCCATCAGCTCGTCCAGGTTGACGAACTGGCGCGACGCCGCATCCACCGCGGCGCGCACACGCGGCAACATCAGGCTGCCGCCATGCATGGTGCGGACGCTGCAGCAGTTGATGAAGGGGCGCACGCCGAGGGCCAGATACGGATTGGCGTTGCTGTCGGTCCGTTCAGCCATGAGACGCATTCTCCTTCACTGTGCGATATACCGCAGTCTCGAACTCATCGAGCAATTGCAGCACCGTCGGGTCGGCAAACGGCAGGATCTGCGTCATGATGACGCCTGTCACCTGCTGCTTCGGATCGAGCCAGTAATAGGTGTTGAACAACCCGGCCCAGGCGACGCTGCCGGCGCTGCGACGACCCGGTACATCCTCGGTGTTGATCAGCCAGGTGAGGCCCCATTTCTTCGCCATGCCGGGGAAGAATTCGGCATCGTTCGAGAGTGCGGGCTGCGACGTCGGCAATTTGTTGACCAGCAGATTGCCGATGTGGTTCTGCAGCATCAGCGCGACCGTCTCCGGCTTCAGCACCTGCGCGCCGTTCAGCGTTCCGCCGTGCAGCAGCATGCGAAGAAACGCTAGGTAATCGGTACCCGTGGAAGATAGCCCGCCACCGCCCGCGTAAAATTCAGGCTGGGACGGCGGCGTTCTGGGCACCGGCTCCAGCGTTCCATCTGCGTTACGGGAGTGCGCCTGCGCGCCACGGGCGAACTGCTCGGCGTTTGGCAGGAACCCGCTGTCGTGCATCCCGAGCGGCGCGAAGATATTGGCACGCATGTAGCTGTCGAGATCCCGGCCACTCACTTTCTCGACCATCCGCCCGGCCCAATCGATGTTGATACCGTACTCCCAGCGTTCGCCCGGGTCGAACCCAAGAGGTGCGTTCAACGCGGCGAGCTTGCCTGACATGATGGTGGGTATGCCGGTTGCTTCGACATAGCGATTGAAGCTGGCGTTCCACATCGGATAGACAAAACCCGCAGTATGCGTGAGCAGCAGGCGAAGCGTGATCTTGCGCCGGGCCGGCCGCAGGACCGGCTTGCCGCTTGCGTCGAAGCCGTCAAGCACCTGTGGCTCGGCCAGTTCCGGCATGATCTCACCGGCCGCCTGATCAAGTGACAGCAGGCCCCGCTCGACGCATTGCATTGCCGCGACGCCCGTAACGGCCTTGGTCATCGAGGCAATGCGGAACACAATGTCCACCGTCATCGGCGTGTCTTCGGCCAGACTTCGACGCCCGAACGATCCCTGATAGAACATGCCGTTGCGGTCGGCTGCCAGCGCAACGACGCCGGGAATGCGGCCATCGTCGACCGCTGCCCGCAGCGGCTGATCCATCGTGTCGTTTGCCATGGGAGGCCTCCGGGTGGGGCGGACAGTATGCCGCGCGGTTGCGCGGTCTGGCCAGTGGCGCGACACTACTGTCCGCGTGCTCAAGGGAGGCGTCCGGATGATTGAAAGCGAGGTCATCGTTACCACCAAGCATGGGCGGATGCCGACCTTCATGGCGGCACCCGAAGGTGAAGGACAATTTCCCGGAGTCATCTTCTATATGGACGCGCCCGGTATCCGCGAGGAACTGCGCAACATGGCGCGCCGGATCGCCAAGCATGGCTATGTTTGTCTGCTGCCAGACATGTATTATCGACTGGGCACCGTGCGCTTCGACATTCCACGGCGCGACGATGGCATGTCGGGCGTGATCCGCGCTTCGATGAACAGTCTGACCATTCCCTTCGTGAACGACGACACCGCGGCAATGCTGGCCTGGTTCGATGCCAACGACCGAGTGAAGCCTGGGCCGGTTGGCTGCGTCGGGCATTGCATGAGCGGACGCTATATCACTTCGGTCGCGGCGGCCTTCCCGCATCGCATGGCGGCGGCCGCATCGCTGTATGGCGTGGCGATCGTCACCGACAAAGAGGATTCGCCACACCTGTCGCTGGGCAAGATCAAGGGTGAGTTGTACTACGCGTTTGCCGAACACGATCAGTCGGTGCCGGCCAACGTGATTCCTGACCTGAAGGCGGCGCTGAACAAGACCGATGTAAAAGCGACGGTGGAGACGTTCCCCGGCACGCATCACGGTTTCTGCTTCCCCGAGCGCGCGGTGTACGACACGCTGGCCGCGGAGACCACATGGTCGAAGATCTTCGCGCTGTGGGATCGCCATCTGAAATAGCGGAGGCGCTGGCATGCTTGAGGAGATTTCTGGTGCAGCGGTGTTCACCGGCGAGCGCTCGCGCGCCGGCTACCGGCTGAACCGGATGGCGATGTCGCTGACCGATCCGGCGAACCGAGTAGCGTTCGTCGCAGATGAAACCAGGTACCTTCAGGGCATGGGACTGACCGACGTCGAGGTAGATCTGGTACGGCGGCGCGACTGGAAGGGCATGATCGAGGCCGGCGGCAACATCTACCTCATCATCAAGATCGCGGGCGCACTCGGCATCGCTCTGTATGAAGTGGGTGCACACACGGCGGGCATGTCGTTGGAACAATTCATGGCGCAGCGGAAAGGACGCTGATCATGGGACGCATCGTTGGGGGCATTGGCTCGTCACACGCGCCGTCTTTTGGGCCGGTGTACGACAAAGGGCAGCAGAAGGACCCGATATGGGCACCGCTGTTCGACGGCTATGTGCCCGTGCGTGCCTGGCTGGAAGGGCTGCGACCTGACCTGTTCATCGTCGTCTACAACGATCACGGCAACCAGTTCTTCTTCGACGCATACCCAACTTTCGCACTTGGCGCGAGCGAGGTGTATCCGCAGGCAGACGAGGGCTGGGGCAAACGTGACCTGCCCGACATGCGCGGCGATCCTGATTTCTCCTGGCACCTGGCACGCAGCCTTATCGATGATGAGTTCGACCCCACGATCTGCCAGGAGATGTCGGTCGATCATGGCGTGATGTCGTTCATGCCGATGTTGACCGACACACGTTGGCCGGTGCCGATCGTGCCGTTCGCGGTGAACGTGATCCAACATCCGGTACCGAAGGCGCAACGGCTGTACAAGCTGGGGCAGGCGTTTCGGCACGCCGTGGAGAGCTACCCAAAGGATATCCGCGTGGTGGTGTTCGGCACCGGTGGGCTCTCGCATCAATTGCAGGGCACGCGGTTCGGCTTCACCGATTCGGACTGGGACAACGAGTTTCTTGACCGGCTAGAGACCGACCCGGAGCCACTCGCCGCACTGTCGCATCGCGAATACATGGAGCGTGGCGGCACCGAGGGGATCGAGATGATCAACTGGCTGCCGATGCGCTCAGCTCTTGGTCGGACGGTGAGGCGGATCGGGCGCACTTATCACGCGCCGATGATCACGGGCTACGGCCTGCTGGCGCTCGAACCGGTGTAGGTTCATGCCCATCCGTACCGGTCGCGCATTCCTCGACTCGCTGCGTGACGATCGGCAGATCTGGATCGACGGTGAACGCGTCACCGACGTTGTCACCGATCGCCGTTTTGCTGCGGCAGCGCAGAGCCTGGCAGACCTCTACGATATGCAGCACGAGCCGACGCTGCTGGAGCGTATGACCTATCTTGCACCCAACAGCGGTGATCGTGTCGGCCTGTCGTTCATCCAGCCGCAACACATCGATGATCTGATCCGGCGACGCCAGATGGTGAAGATCTGGATGGACGCAACCTGCGGCATGTTCGGCCGCAGTCCCGATTTCCTCAACATCACGCTGACCGGCTTCGCCTCGGCCCGTCACGCCTTTGGCAAGTTCGCCGACAATCTGTGGAACTACTACACGTATGCGCGCGACAGCGACATCGTGATGACGCACACGCTGGTCAATCCACAGGTTGATCGCTCGCGTCCGGTGGAGCAACAGGAAAAAGATCTGGCTGCCAGGATCATCAAGGAAACCGACGCGGGCATCGTAGTGACCGGTGCACGCATGGTGTCGACGCTGTGCGCCTATGCCAACGACATCTGGGTGATGCCGTCCACCTATCTCGCAAACACGCCTGAAGCCGCGCCCTATGCGTTCGGGTTCTGCATCCCGGTCGCAACTTCCGGGTTGCGCTTCATCTGCCGTCCATCGGTTGTCCACCTCGATGCCGCCTCGCCGATGGATTATCCGCTGTCATCGCGGCTTGACGAGACGGACGGGATGGTCGTGTTCGACAACGTGCTGGTGCCTTGGGAACGCGTGTTCATTCACCGCGACGCGGAGATGTGCAACGGCCTCTACAACCGCACCGGAGCGATGCCGCATGTGATGCATCAGTTCAGCACCAAGAATCTGGCCAAGGCCGAGTTCATGATGGGGCTTGGTTTCGCCGTCGCGAAATCCACCAACATCGACCAGCATCTTCACGTGCAGAACATGCTGGCGGAGCTGATCCAGTTTACCGAGTTCTGCCGCGCCTGCCTGCGCGCCTCGGAAGCCGACGCCGCGCCGAATGCGCAGGGAGTGATGACGCCGGCGGCGATGCCGCTGTGGACGGTGCGGATGATGTTTCCCAAGATGTTTGTCCGTGCCTGCGAGATCGTCCAGATACTCGGCGCCGGCGGGCTGGTCTCGGTACCGTCCTATGCCGAGACAGAGAGCGCAGTGTGGCCAGATGTGGAGCGATACTTCCAGGCGGCGAATGCTGACTCGCGATCACGCATCAGGCTGTTCCGCCTCGCGTTCGATGCCGCGGTGTCTTCATTTGCCGGCCGGCAACAGCTGTATGAGCGATACTACTCCGGTGACCCGGTGCGACTTGCTGGCACGTTGTATTCGCTATACGATCGGAACGAATACATGCAACGCATCTCGCAGCTGCTTGACTCGCTGGAGGCGCGAGGGGCGGCGACCTAGCGCGTAGAGGGACGGCACGATATATCAAAGGGGCCAGGCCAGGAGTATCGTTACTAATGAAAACAAAATCAGGGAGGACGCCCCGGGAGAAGCCGGTGGCGAATGGTTCGGCATTCAAGTTGGAGGACTTTCTGCCGTATCGCCTGTCGGTTGCCGCCAATCGTGTCTCACGCGTGTTCGCGCGACGGTATTCAGAAGCGTATGGGCTGAGCATTCCGGAGTGGCGCGTATTGGCGGTCGTCGGCCGCTTCGGCACGGTCTCGCCAAGCACCGTCGGCGAGTGGACGACGATGGACAAGGTGAAGGTCAGCCGTGCTGCCGCGAACCTGGTCGCTCGCGGACTGCTGCGACAGGCACCGGACCCCGAAGACGGCCGCGGCCGCTTGCTCCGTTTCACGCGCCGGGGAACCTCGGTCTACGAGGGAATGGTGCCGCTTGCCTGCGAACTCGAGGGGCAGTTGGCCGACGGCATGAGCAAGGGTGAATGGACGGCGCTGCTGAAAGCGCTCGACAAGCTCAGCGTGCTTGTCGAAGAGGTCACGGGCGATGAAGAGGGGGCGTCGCCGGACTGACCACCAGACTCGCCTGTCACAAAAACTTCGCTAGGATCGGAGCCCGCAAGCTCATGGGAGGGCGTCCGCATGTCAGGAACTCAGAACGGCAGAAGTCCCCGCTCGGTGGCGCTGGTTGGGCCTTACAGCAGCGGCAAGTCCACGCTGTTCGAGGCGCTTATGGAAGCGGCCGGAACTCCGGTCAAGCGACCGGCCGATCCGCGCAACCGACCAGCCACCACCGAGATCCGATTGGGCCACTGCTCTTATCTTGGTGACCCCTGGACCGTGTTGGATTGTCCCGGCTCTGTCGAGTTCTCGTACGAGACAAGCTGTGCACTGGCGATGGCGGATCTCGCGGTTGTGGTCTGCGAGCCGGCGCCAGCGCGTGCGTTGACGGTCGCGCCGCTGTTGAAGCAGCTGGCGGACGAAGGCATGCCGCACATCCTGTTCATCAACAAGATCGACACGCTGGAGGGCAGTGTGAGCGATACGCTCGCGGCACTGCAGGGTTATGCGAAGTCCCCCCTCGTGTTGCGTCAGGTGCCGATCATGCACGGCGAAACGGTCAGCGGCTATGTCGATGTCGTGAGCGAGCGTGCCTATCGCTACCGCAAGGGCGAGGCCTCGGAGCTGATTCAGATTCCATCCGAAATGCATGACGATGAGCAGGAGGCACTGAACAAACTGGTCGAGGTGCTCGCAGATCACGACGATGCGCTGCTGGAAAAGGTCTTGGAGGACGTGAAGCCGACCACCGCGGAGATCTACAACGATTTGCGCAAAGACCTGGCGGCGGGTGCGGTGATCGAAGTGCTGCTGGGTTCGGCAGAAAATGCCGGCGGTGTGCGGCGTCTATGGAAGGCACTGCGACACGATACACCCACGGCTGCGGAGACTGCCGCGCGCAAGGACATCGTGACTGACGGGCCGCCGTTGGCGCAGGTGTTCAAGACAGTGCATGCCGGACACACGGGCAAGCTGTCCTATGCCCGGATCTGGCGTGGCCAGATCAAGGACGGCGCGACGCTCGGTGGTACGCGACTGGGCGGGATCTATCGGATGCCCGGTGGCGAACTGGCGAAGATTCCCGAGGCGGCTGAGGGCGAGATTGTCGCGCTAGGGCGATTGGAGGGGGTGCCGACCGGCGCCACGGTTTCGCCCGGCGGGTCGCCGGATCAGTTGCCGTTCCCCGTCGCACCCGATGCGGTGTATTCGCTGGCGATCTCGACGTCAGACCATAAGGATGATGCGAAGTTGAGCGGCGCGCTGCAGAAGCAACGCGAGGCGGATCCGACGCTGGCGCTTGAGCAGCAGCAGGATACCAGTGAGACGGTGCTGTTCGGCCAGGGCGAGATGCACCTCAATTCGACAGTCGAGCGGCTGCAACGCGACTACGGGCTGAAGGTGAATACGCACAAGCCGCAGGTGGCGTATAAGGAAACGATTCGCCGGCCGGTGCATCAACACGGCCGCCTGAAGAAACAGAGCGGCGGGCACGGACAGTTTGCTGACGTGAAGATCGACATCGCGCCGCGGGATCGCGGCGAGGGCTTCGCGTTCATCGACAAGATCGTCGGCGGTGCGGTGCCACGCAACTTCATCCCGGCTGTCGCGGAAGCGGCGGAGGAGTCGGCGAAGAAAGGGCCGTTCGGTTTCCCGGTGGTCGATATATCGGTCACGCTGGTCGATGGCGGCTTCCATTCGGTGGACAGCTCCGACATGGCATTCAAAACCGCGACCAGCCAAGCGATGAAGGAGGGGCTGACAAAGGCGGAACCGATTCTGTTGGAACCGGTCGATCACGTGACGATCAGCGTACCGAACGAGTTCACCCCACGCGCTCAACGCCTGCTGACCGGACGTCGTGGGCAGATCCTTGGGTTTTCCGAGAAGGAAGGCTGGCCCGGGTGGGACGATGTTGTGGCGCTGGTGCCGGAAGCGGAGCTGCATGACCTGATCATCGAGCTGCGCTCGCAGACGCTCGGTCTTGGCACGTATCGGCGCAAGTTCGACCATCTGGCGGAATCGCGAGCCGAGGTCAGGCGCGGGGCCGCGTGATGCCAGGCAAGCTCTTCGATCTGACCGGCAAGGTGGCGCTGGTCACCGGTGGAAACGGCGGTATCGGTCTTGGCATGGCGCAGGGCATGGCAGCCTGCGGCGCGTCGATCGCGATCGCCGGACGCAATGCGGACAAGGCGGACCCAGCGCTCGCCTCGCTCCGCGAGCTTGGCGTACGCTGCACGTTCTTGGAGGGCGATGTGACCAAGAAGGCGGCCTGCGTGAAGCTGGTCGCCGACACGGTAGAGCAATTCGGCCGGATCGATATCCTGGTGAACAATGCCGGCACCGCCATTCGCAAAATGCCGCAAGAATACACCGAAGATGAGTGGCACGAGGTAATGGACACCAACCTGACAAGCGCGTTCCTGTGCTCGCAGGCTGCATATACACCGATGAAAGCCACTGGCGGCGGCAAGATGATCAATATCGGCTCGATGATGTCGCTGTTCGGCGCGCCCTATGCGACACCCTATGCGTCGAGCAAGGGAGGCATCGTGCAGATGACGCGCGCGATGGCGACGGCTTGGGCGAAGGACAACATCCAGGTCAACGCGGTGCTGCCTGGATGGATCGACACCGACCTGACGCGTCGGGCGCGTCGTGAGGTACCTGGACTGCAGGAACGCGTGCAGGATCGCACGCCTGCCGGGCGCTGGGGCGCGCCGGCGGATATGGCGGGGATCGCGGCATTCCTCGCCAGCCCTGCATCGGATTTTGTGACCGGGACGGCGATCCCGGTGGATGGTGGCTACTCGATCGGGATGTAGTCGCTCACGCCCAGTCGAAGGAGCGACTGACCGCCTTGCGCCATGACGCGAGCAACGCGTGGCGGCGCTGATCGGTCATCGTAGGTGTCCAGGTCTCGGTCACAGCCCAGTTCGCCGCCAGGTCTTCCAGGTCGCGCCAGTAACCCACCGCGAGCCCGGCTGCGTAGGCGGCACCCAGCGCCGTCGTCTCGATGGTGCGCGGGCGCAGGACCGGCACGTCGAGGATGTCCGCCTGGAACTGCATCAGCAGCGCATTCACCACCATGCCGCCATCGGCGCGCAGCGTGCTGATCGGGATGCCGGCGTCACGCTGCATGGCTTCGATCACGTCGAACGTTTGATAGGCAGTCGCCTCCAGCGCGGCACGGGCGAGGTGACCAGAGGTGGCATAGCGTGTCAGCCCAGCGACGACACCGCGTGCATCGGCGCGCCAGTAGGGTGCATACAGCCCGGAGAACGCCGGGACAAAATACACGTCGCCATTGTCAGCGACAGAGGCTGCAAGGGATTCGATCTCGGCGCTGGAGCCGATCAGCCCAAGGTTGTCGCGCAGCCATTGCACCAGCGCGCCGGTGACAGCGATAGAGCCTTCCAGTGCGTAGCACGGCGGAGCGTCGCCGAGTTTCCACGCGACGGTGGTGACCAGACCGCTGGTGGAGGCGATCGGCTTTGCACCGGTGTTCATCAGCAGGAAGCACCCGGTGCCGTAGGTGTTCTTCGCCTCCCCAGGGCTGAAGCAGGCCTGACCCATCAGGGCTGCCTGCTGGTCGCCCAGAATGCCCGCAATCGGCACGCCATGCGTTTCGCCGTACACCGCCGAGGACGGCACAATGCGAGGCAACACCGCTGGCGGGATGTGAAAGGCGCTCAGCAGGGCGTCGTCCCAATCCAGCGTCGACAGGTTCATCAACTGCGTGCGGCTGGCATTGGTGACGTCGGTCACGTGCTTGCCGGTGAGCTGCCATAGCAGCCACGTATCGATGGTACCGAATGCAAGCTCTCCAACTTCGGCGCGATGGCGCGCTCGCGGCACATTGTCGAGCAACCAGCGCAACTTCAGGGCACTGAAGTAGCTGGCCAGCGGCAGCCCCGTCTGAGCGCGGAAGCTGTCCTGCCCGCCTTCGTTAGCATATTTCGTCACCAGCGGATCGACACGTGTGTCCTGCCAGACCACGGCATTATGAAGTGGCGCGCCGCTGGTACGGTCCCACAGCAGCGTCGTCTCACGCTGGTTGGTGATGCCAATCGCGGCGAGGTCGCGATGCGTCAGGTCGCCGGCGCGCAGCGCTTCCGCTATCACCGCCTGGGTGTTGGACCATATTTCTTGCGGATCATGCTCAACCCATCCGGGTTGCGGGTAGATCTGGCGATGCTCCATCTGCGCACTGGCGATGATCGCCCCGGTGCGGTCAAACACGATGAAGCGGGTGCTCGTAGTGCCTTGGTCGATCGCACCGATGTAGCGGGTCATCGATTCCTCCTGACGGCCGACCAGGGTCTTGCCGACCATGCCGCCGGGCGTGTTCATAGGCAACCAGCTGCGGAACGGAGGGGTTCATGGCTGCACGATTTGCTGGGCGCACGGCGATTGTCACCGGCGGCGTCTCCGGTATCGGCGCCGGCATTGCTGCACGGCTGGCAGCTGAAGGCGCACGTGTCAGCCTATGGGATCGCGATGCCGCAGCGCTCGCCAAAGCTGACGCGCCGCACAAGGCGAGCGTCGATGTCACTGATGCCGAAGCGGTGCAACGTGCGGCCGACGAAACCGCTGCGGCATTGGGCCGTATCGACATCCTGATCGCGTGTGCCGGTATCACGGGGCCGAATGCGCCGACTTGGGAATATAAGGTTGCGGAGTGGGACCGCGTTATCGATGTCAACCTGAACGGCGCGTTCTACTGCAATCGCGCCGTCGTGCCGCATATGCTGCGGCACGATTACGGGCGCATCGTCAATATCGCTTCGATCGCCGGAAAGGAAGGCAATCCGAATGCTGCGGCCTATTCCGCCTCCAAGGCCGGCGTCATTGGACTCACCAAATCGCTCGGCAAGGAGCTGGCGAAGACCAACGTCCGGGTAAACTGCGTCACACCAGCAGCGGTCCGCACGCCGCTGTTCGCGCAGATGACGCAGGAGCATATCGATTTCATGCTATCGAAGATTCCTCTCGGCCGCTTCGGCGAGATCGATGAGATTGCATCGCTGGTCGGTTGGCTGACGAGCGAGGAGTGCAGCTTCTCCACCGGCGGCGTGTTCGACATTTCCGGCGGCCGCGCGACATACTGAGCAAGGGGCAACGAGAATGGATGACGAAACACTCGCCTTCACGCCTGCGGTGCAGCTCGCGGAAATGATCCGACAGAAGAAGCTGTCGCCGGTCGAGCTGATGACCGCGCTGCTCGCGCGCATCGAGGCGTTGAACCCACGAGTGAACGCCTTCGCCTATCTCGGGGCCGATGCGGCGATGAACGCGGCTAAGCGCGCCGAAGCTGCACTGATGAAGGACGAGCGCATCGGCCGACTGCATGGTGTTCCGGTGACCATCAAGGACCTGGCCATCACCAAGGATATGCCGACGCAGATGGGCAGCAAAATCTTCGCCGGCAATCAGCCGGCCGAGGACACACCCATCGTGCCACGCCTGCGCGCGGAAGGGGCGATCATCCTGGGCAAGACCACCACGTCGGAGTTCGGCTGGACCGGCGTCAGCCATTCGCCGTTGACCGGCATCACGCACAATCCATGGAAACACGGCTACAATGCCGGCGCATCATCCGCGGGTGCGGGTGCCGCGGGTGCTGCCGGCTTCGGTCCGCTGCACCAGGGCAGTGATGGTGCTGGGTCGATACGTATGCCGTCGCATTTTTGCGGCGTGTTCGGACTGAAGCCGACATTCGGCCGCGTGCCGTACTATCCAGTGGGTAGCGGCGACTACACGTCGCATATGGGTCCGATGACACGCACCGTCGCCGATAGCGCGCTGATGCTCGGCGTGATGGCAGGACCGCATCCGCTGGATCATACGACCTGTGAGGCGGGACCAGCGGATTATCTCGGCCGGCTGCACGAAGGCGTCCGCGGCAAACGGATCGCCTATAGTCCCGATCTGGGACATGCGCGCGTCGATCCGGAGGTGGCCGCGCTGGTGAAGGTTGCGGTCGCGCGGTTCAGCGACCTTGGAGCGACGGTCGAGGAAGTGAAGACACCGTGGGCCGAGCAAGGTCCGGAAATGATCCGCTTCTTCTGGGCGGCGCATATGAGCCGGCTGACACCGCATCTCGCCAAGTGGGAAACCAAGATGGACCCCGGCCTGGTCGCATGCATCAAGGCGGCGCGTGACTACTCCGTCACCGACTACCAGCTCATGCGCGATCGCAAGATGGCCTATATCGCCGCGATACATCGCTGGTTCGAGGACTGGGATTTCCTGCTGACGCCTGCGGTTTCTGTCGCCGCGTTCCCCGCCGAAAAGCTGATGCCGGACCATTGGCCGCAGCACGAGTGGGACTGGCTGTCGTGGGCGGAGTTCTCCTATCCGTTCAACATGTCCTGGAACCCGGCGGCCAGCGTGCCATGCGGCTTCACGACCGATGGCCTGCCGGTCGGACTGCAGATCGTCGGCCGGCGCTTCGACGACCTTGGTGTGCTGCAGGCATCGGCGGCGTTCGAACAGGCGCAACCATGGGCGGACAAGCGGCCGAAGCTCGCCTGACGGCTTGGATGCTTGCGGTCCAGCCACTTTATCGCAAAGGCCACCACCACAAGATCAGCGCTGTCCCGCACACCGCCACGATGATCGTCAGTGGTAAGCCGAGCCGCCAGTAGTCGCTGAACCGGTAACCGCCGGGCCCCATCACCAACGTGCTGTTCTGATGTCCGATCGGCGTCAGAAAATCCGACGCAGCACCGAAAGCGACGGCCATCAGGAACGCGTCAGGTGCCAATCCAAGATTCTTCGCCACTGCCGCTGCGACGGGTCCCATCAGCAGCACTGCGGCCGCGTGATGCAGCAGCGGTGTGACCAGCATGGAAACCACCATGATGAGCCCAACCGCAAAATAAACGGGCAATTGCGCCGCCAGCACCGTCAGTCCATCCGCCATCAGATTGGCTGCGCCGGTGTCCTTCAGCGCCTGGCCCACCGGTATGAGACAGCCGAGCATGACGATGATCGGCCACTCGACGGCATCATACGCTTCCCGCGCGGTGATCAACCGCAGCAGAACGATCAACGTAGCCGCGACGAAGAAGCCGACCTCGACCTGAACCACGCCGACTGCGATCGCCACCATCGCCGCAAGCAGGATAAGGATCGGCACGTAGCGCCATCGCGGTCGACCGATCGCCAGGTTGCGTTCTGCGAGCGGCAGCAGACCAAGTTCCGTCAGTGCCCGGCCAAGCTGGCGCTGGCGACCTTGCAGCACCAGGATGTCGTTCGGTGCGAAGCGGCTGGTGCGCAGCCTGGTAGTGGTCCGTTCCTCCGCACGGCTGAGCGCGAGCAGGTTCACCTCATAGTTCTGCCGTAAATGCAGGTCCTGCGGCGTGTTGCCGATCAACAGTGAGTCTGGCGCGACCACTGCCTCGACTGTCTCCAGCACATCGTCCTTGTCTTGCGGCTTGAGCGCGGCGATCTCATCCGAGCCGAGCAGCTTCAACCCGACCTGATCGACCAGTGGCTGCAATGCAGTGGGGTCACCCTGCAGGACAAGAATGTCGTCAGCGTACAGCGTCCAGTTGCGCCGCGGCACATAATGACGCGACTGCTCCCGTATCACGCCGGTCACGGTAACCTCGCCCTCGGTCAGGGCTTCCAGGTCGGCAACCGTCTTGCCAACCTGCGGCGAACCTTCGGGCAGCACGGCTTCGCTGGTGTAGTCCTCGATCTCGAAGCGCTTTTCCGGCGTGGCCTGGCCGCGTCGGTTCGCCGGCAGCAGACGCCAGCCAATACTAAGAAACGCTATGGCGATGCAGGTGAGCGGCAGCCCGACCGGCGTGTAATCGAACAAATGATATGGTTGTCCCACCACCTGTTGGCGCACCTCCGAGATCAGCACGTTTGGCGATGTCCCAATCTGCGTGATCGTCCCGCCGACCAGTGAACCAAATGCCAGTGGCATCAGGTAACGTGATACGGGACGGTTGCGCCGCTCGGCCGCCTGGATGGCGACCGGCATAAAAACGCCGAGTGCACCAACATTCTTGACGAATGCCGAAAGGAAACTGACCGCAGCGGTCAACGCGGCGACCTGTAACGTGGTGGAATCCAGGGTACGCAGCACGCGGCGCATCGCGCCGTCGACGATGCCGGACACCGCCACAGCACGGCTGATGACCAGCACCGAAGCTATGATGATGATGACGGAGCTGGAGAAGCCCTCGAAAGCCTTCTTTGCCGGCACAACGCCAGTCAGAACGGCAGCCGATAGCGCCAGCGCCGCGACAAGATCGTATCGCAGCCGGTCGGAAACGAACAGCACCAGCATTCCGGCGACGATCGCCAGGGCTTCAATTTGCGGCAGGGTCAAATGCGTTGGTTCCTGACAAATACCTGTCAGGTGTGGAGCGGCGACGTTCCGGATGCAACCCGACTGGCAGTCAGATATCGGCGACCGTTTCAGGTCGCCGATATAGCCAGGCTATTGCACGCGGTTGTCTACCAGTTCATTCACCACCGCGGGATCGGCGAGCGTCGAAGTATCGCCCATGCTGTCGGTCTCGTTGGCAGCAATCTTGCGCAGGATACGGCGCATGATCTTGCCGCTGCGGGTCTTCGGCAGCGCCGGCGCCCATTGGATTGCGTCCGGCGAGGCGATCGGGCCGATCTCCTTGCGCACCCAGGTGACCAGTTCCTTGCGCAGCTCCTCGCTTGGTTCCTCGCCGAGTTTAAGCGTGACATAGGCATAGATGCCCTGTCCTTTCAGCTCGTGCGGGAATCCGACCACCGCGGCTTCGGCCACCTTGGGATGCGCGACCAGCGCGCTCTCGACTTCCGCTGTGCCCATGCGATGGCCAGAGACGTTGATCACGTCGTCGACGCGACCGGTGATCCAATAATAGCCGTCGGCGTCGCGCCGGGCGCCATCGCCAGTGAAGTAGAGGCCCTTGAAGGTGGAAAAGTAGGTCTGCACGAACCGCTCGTGGTCACCGAACACGGTGCGCATCTGGCCAGGCCACGAATCCGCAAGGCACAGATTGCCCTCGCAGGCCCCGTGCAGTTCATGGCCGTCGTTATCCACGATGATCGGCCGCACACCCGGAAGCGGGCGCGTGGCAGAGCCAGGCTTGGTGGAAGTCGCGCCCGGCAACGGCGAGATCAGAATGCCGCCGGTCTCCGTTTGCCACCACGTATCGACGATCGGGCAACGATGCTCGCCCACGACGCGGTCATACCACAGCCAGGCTTCGGGATTTATCGGCTCGCCGACGCTGCCCAGGATGCGCAGCGACTTGCGCGAGGTCTTGCGCACCGGTGCTTCACCGTCGCGCATCAGCGCGCGAATCGCGGTGGGCGCGGTGTAGAAGATGTTGACCTTGTGCTTGTCCACCACCTGCCAGAAGCGCGAACTGTCCGGATAGTTTGGGATGCCTTCGAACATCAGCGTGGTCGCGCCGTTCGCCAACGGGCCGTAAACGATATAGGTATGGCCAGTTACCCAGCCGACATCAGCGGTGCACCAGTAGATCTCGCCGGGGTGATAGTCGAACACGTATTCATGGGTGAAGCTCGCCCACACCATGTAGCCGCCCGTGGTGTGCAGCACGCCCTTCGGCCTTCCTGTACTGCCGGACGTGTAAAGAATGAACAGCGGATCTTCTGCGCTCATCTCCAGCGGCGAACAGTCCGGCGACGACGCCGAACACAGCGTCGCATAGTCATGATCGCGACCGGACTGCATCGGCACGTTGCCGCCGGTCACCTTCACTACGATGACGTTCTTCACCGCGGGGCAGGACTTCAGTGCCTCGTCGGCATTTGCCTTCAGCGGCACCTTGCGCCCGCCCCGCCGACCTTCATCGGCAGTGATCAGCAATTCGGATGCGCAGTCCTGGATGCGGTTGGCCAGGCTGTCGGGTGAGAAGCCACCGAACACCACGGAATGCACCGCACCGATGCGCGCGCATGCCAGCATGGCAACAGCGGCCTCGGGCACCATCGGCAGATAGATCGTGACGCGGTCGCCCTTTTTGACGCCGAGACCTTTCATCGCGTTGGCCAGCCGGCACACCTGCTCATGCAGTTCGCGATAGGTCACGTGCTTCGAGTTGGATGGGTCGTCACTCTCCCAGATGATCGCCGTCTTGTCACCGTGTGCCGCCAGATGCCGATCGAGGCATGTGGCGGAGGCATTCAATGTGCCGTCCTCGAACCACTTTATCGACACGCCGCCGGAGAAGCTGGTGTTCTTGATCCTGGTCGGTGGCTTCATCCAGGCAATCCGGCGCGCCTGTTCGGACCAGAATCCGCCAGGGTCCCTGGCAGCTCGCTCGAACATCTCCTGATACCGCGAGGCGGTAATATGAGCCTTGGCGGCGATTTCCGGCTTGACCGGAAAGATCTGGCCGTCGGTTGGGTGCATGTCTGGCATTGCGGGTTTCCTCAAGTCAGTCTTGGTTGGGGTCTTACCCGGCGGTGGTAACCCTCTGCATCGAGCAGGCTACGCAGCATCCGCGGGTGCTTCAAGGACCGGAAAAAACGAGGTACGCTCCGGCAAAGTACCGATTGCCGGAGCGAAATACTCACGCTGGCTGATGGCGAACCGGTGCGACTGGAGCGGACGGCATGCCGATCGGGAACAGTGCGCGACCGTGGGTCTCGTTGATGACCTCGGCGGCAGCCAGATAGAAGGCCAAGGCTGCGGTCACCAAGCCCATGTAACCGCCGGCGATGTGCAGCGGCGGCATCGCGGCGAGATCGCTGACCGCCAGAAGCAAGAATGTGATCCACAGCGACAGGAATACGAATTGGACCGCACGGTTCAGCGCCAGGCTGCCGAGCCACATGTAGAACGTGAACACTCCCCACATTAGCAGCCACCAACCCACGAACCCCACGGGCACGTTGGTGGCAAAGAACTGCACGAACAAGGCGAAGCTCCACCAGAACGCGCCGTAGGCGCAGAAGGCAACGAACCCAAAGGTGTTGCCGCGCGGAACCTCCATGATACCGGCGACGAACTGCGCGGTGCCGCCGAAGGCGAAGGCGCTGGCAAGCACCAGCGGCACGCAGGCAGAGGTGAACCAACCGACGTTCACCATGCTCAGCATCCATGTGGTCAAGGCAAAACCGGTCAGCCCGAGTGGCGCCGGATTGGCGAGTTTCATAATGTCGATTCCCCGTTTTGCGCCGGATGAACCGGCGGTTGTGGCAGGCGCAGCGGCCGGTGCTGGGTCGCTACCGGCCGGCAACCTGCGACACAAAAACGACGCCGTCCTTGATCTGGATCATGATCGGCTCCAGTCGGTCGCCGAAGCATGGCCCGCGCGTACATTCGCCATCAGTGATGCGAAACTCGGCGCCATGAGTGGCGCAGATGATGCGGCTGCCGTCAGCGGATAGAAAGCGGCCCGGTACCCAGTCGAGCGGTGTGCCGATGTGCGGGCAGGAATTGACGTAGACGAACACAGCGTCGCCCTGGCGGACCGCGAACAGGCCGGTGAAGCTGCCCGGCGGAGGGGGAAAGCTGGTCGAGCCGCCGTCCGGGAGATCGGCAAACTTGCACAGTGGCCGCCACCCCCTCCCCCCATCCCCCTCCCGCAAGGGGAGGGGGAGTTGGTCCGGATCGCCACCGCTCATCCTCGCCAACCTCCCAGCCGGCAGATGTAGTCCCAGTGCGGCTTCGAGACCGGCATTACCGACAGCCGAGACAATTTGACCAGGGCCATATCCGCCAGTTTCGGATCGGCCTTGACCGCCGCCAGCGTCACCGGACGAGGGATCGGTCCCACCGCTTTCATGTCCACGCAAACCCAGGGACCCTTGTCGGCGGTGGGATCAGGATAGGCCTCGCGCACCACCTCGACGACGCCGACGATCTCCTTGCCCTGGTTGGAGTGGTAGAAGAATGCGCGGTCCCCCAATTTCATTGCCTTCAGGTTCTGCCGCGCCGCATGGTTGCGCACCCCCGTCCACGGCTCGACGCCATAGGCGACCTGCTGATCCCAGGAGAACGCATCGGGCTCCGATTTCACCAGCCAGTACTGCATAAACGGTCCTCGGATAACCGCTCGACAGTAGTCGAATATCCGCAGTCCTCAAGCGGCCGCGGGCAGTGTCAGCCGATCGAGCAGTAAGTAGAGCGCCGGCTTAGCGGCCTGCAGGGCAGGGGCACCGTGACACCGCCAAGCCGAAGCACGCCGCGCGCGTCCACGTTCTTGGGTCAACCAACAGCGCATGAGGATTGCTCCAGTGGGAGTGGCCAGCGCCGCATAATCTCGAGTGGCGCCTTCAATCAGCGGGTCCGATCGGCTAAGGTGACCGGGTGGACGCGAGTTCCGCTGTTGCCCCGCCCCCGAGTGGGCGAACCCCGGGGCGTTCCCTGCACCGATTCGCCAATCCGGGGCGCTTTTTGCGCCTGTCCGGGGCAGTGCTGCCGTGGCTTGCCGCCGCCGGCGCAGCATTGACGGCCCTGGGTCTCATCTGGGGGCTGTTTTTCGCGCCCGCTGACTGGCAGCAGGGCGACGCGGTGCGAATCATGTATGTGCATGTTCCCTCTGCCTGGCTGGCTTCGGCCGGCTACCTCGGCCTGGCCGTGTGCTCGGTCTTCTCGCTGGTCTGGCGCCATCCGCTGGCAGACCTCGCCGCAGTCGAGATCGGCCCGGTAGGCGCTGCCTTCACGGCCCTGTGCCTGCTTACCGGCAGCATCTGGGGCAAGCCAATGTGGGGTGCCTGGTGGGTATGGGACGCGCGGCTTACATCGGTGCTGGTGCTGTTCTTCCTGTATCTTGGCCACATCGCCCTGGTGCGGGCGTTCGACAACCCGGAGCGAGGCTACCGCTCCGGTGCCATCCTAGCGCTGATCGGGGTGGTGAACCTGCCGATCATCAAGTTCAGCGTGGACTGGTGGAACACATTGCACCAGCCCGACACCATCACGCTGACCGGTGCGCCGACGATGTATGTCGGCATGCTGTGGCCGCTGCTGTTCTCGACTGTCGGCTACAGCCTGGTGTTCGCCGCCATCGTCCTGGCGCGCACGCGCGCGGCGGTGATGGAACGGCGGATCCGAGCGCTGCTGATGATGCGGGCGGAAGAGACCGTGGCATGACGCACCTGCCCTACATCGTCGCGACCTATGTACTTGGCGTGCTCATCCCCGGTAGCTTCTGGGTGGCAGCCTTTGTAAGGATGCGAGCCGCCGCGCGTCGGCTCGCGGCTATCGATCCTCGGATCAAGCGCCCGGGAACCGGCCCACGCCGACTATGACCCGCAAGCGGCGCCGGCTATGGATCCTGCTCGCCTGCGGTCTGGGCCTCGGCTCCGCCGCTACCCTAGCGCTGTTCGCCTTCAGCGACAGCCTGGTGTTCTTTCTCGCCCCGTCAGATCTGGCGACCAAGGCCCCGGCACCGGGTCGCACGTTCCGGCTCGGCGGCCTGGTTGAGCAGGGCAGCGTGCAGCGCATTGCCGTGGATGGGCGGCCGACAGCGCAGTTCCGCGTCGGCGATGGCGCGGCAAGCGTCGAGGTCACCTATGGCGGCATCCTGCCGGACCTGTTTCGCGAGGGGCAGGGCGTGGTGGCCCTCGGCGCCATGCAGTCCGACGGCACGTTTCGCGCTTCCGAGGTCCTGGCGAAACATGACGAGACCTACATGCCGAAGGAGGTGGCTGACGCGTTGAAGAAGTCGGGTCATTGGAACCCGGCCGCAGGTCCGCCGCCGCCCGCGGCGACCTGGAACACGATGCAGACAAAGAAGACCGGCGGATGAGCCAGGGGGCCACGCCCGCCTTATCGCGTCGCGCGCTTCTGCTCGTTCCCGTGGGCGCAGCGACCGCCTTTGCTGCCTCTTGGCTGCTGCTTGACCGCGTGCGGCGGGACGCCGACCGATCGCTCGCTCCGCCCAGTCCGCTGATCGGCAAGCAGCTGCCGGTCTTCTCGTTGCCCGGGCAGCCGCCCGATCAAGGGTTTTCCAGCGCCGATATCATCGCGGCGGGTCGACCCGCCCTGCTCAACTTCTTTGCTTCCTGGTGCATGCCTTGCGCGCAGGAAGCGCCCGTGCTGCGGGCGCTCAAGCAGCAGGGGGTCCAGGTGTGGGGCATCGCCTATAAGGATGCGCCCGCAGCAACCAGTGAGTTCCTCCAGAACGCCGGCAATCCCTACGCCCGCGTGGCGCGTGATGAGCACGGGACGATTGGGGCCGTATTTGGCCTCATCGGCGTGCCGGAGAGCTTCATGGTCGACACCTCAGGCATCGTCCGGTGGCATTGGGCCGGCGGGCTCAGCGACCAGGTGGTGCGCCGATCGGTCGAGCCTCTGCTGCAACACCTCGCGTGAGTGTCACTGCCCGCAAAACGTGACGCGTCGCCCAGATGATCGTGCCTGGCAGCAGCAACAGCAGGACGACCAGTGCGCAGGCGATCGCCGAGGCCGTTGGCCAATCGCGGTTATTAAAGAATTCCTGCCACAGCACCCGACCTATAAGCTGTGCCTGCGGACCACCCAGCAACTCCGGAATGACGTATTCGCCGGCCGCGGGGATGAACACAAGCAATATGCCGGCCCATACCCCGGGCAGCGACAGCGGCAGTGTGATGTTCAAGAAGATGCGCCATGGCGGCGCCCCCAGATCCGCTGCGGCTTCGAGCAAGGACGCATCGAGCTGTGTCAGTCGCGTATAGAGCGGCAGCACCATGAACGGCAGGTAGGTATAGACAATACCGATGTACATCGCTGTGTCGGTGTAGAGCAGCCGCAAGGGCGACAGGCCCAGTGCCACGGCAACCGTACTGATCCAGCCGTTGTCCTGCAGCAGGCCGATCCACGCGTTGATGCGCATCAGAAACCCGGTCCAGAACGGTAGCATCACCACCAACAGCAGCAGGCTGCGCCAACGCTCGGAACTCCGCGCGATCGCGAGCGCCATGGGATAACCGGCGAGCAGGCAGATCGCGGTCGATAGCGCTGCGACCTTGAGACTGAGCAGAAGTGCGTCGCGGTAGAGCGGATCGGAAAGGATCAGCGAGAAGGAGTCGGCACTGACGCGTAGACCGGGCAGCATCGGCGCGTAAGGCGGCACGCTGTCGACAGGATAAGACAGGGCGATCTTCCATACGATCAGCGCCGGCAGGATCAGGAAGATCAGCAGCCAGATCCATGGAATTGCCAAGACCAGGCGCCAGCCCATCATTGGCGCAACATGATGCTGGCGTTCGGTTGCCATGACAACGTGACGGATTCGCCGACCGTCACCGCTTCGGCTGCAAGACCCTGCTGCAGCGCCGTCGTTGCGCGCATCAGCGTGCCGTCTTCCAGCCGCACAACATGGGTCAACGTCTCGCCTGCGTACGACCGCTGCACCACGACACCCGAGAGCCGATTGGCTGCATCCGCTTCGCCGATCGTGACCCGTTCGGGACGCACGGCCAGCCATCTCGCATCGGCTGGGACATCCATTGCCGCCTGCACCGCGGTGCCGCACGCCAGTTGAGCGCGTCCATCACTCACAGCAATCGGCAGGACATTTGCCGCACCCAGGAACTCGGCAACGAAGCGGGTGTCCGGTCGTTCGTACACCTCGGACGGGCTGCCCACCTGTATCAGCTGGCCTGCATGCATGACGCCGATACGATCGGCCATCGTCAGAGCCTCTTCCTGGTCGTGCGTCACCAAGATGAAGGCCAGGCCGAGGTCATGCTGCAGCCTGACCAGTTCCTCCCGCGTATCGCGCCGCAGGTTGCGATCCAATGCAGACAAAGGTTCATCGAGCAGTAAAAGAGCTGGCCGTGGTGCCAGACTGCGCGCCAGTGCCACGCGCTGCTGTTGACCACCAGACAGCTGCGATGGCCGGCGCGCCTCGAAGCCTTGCAGCCGCACCAACTCCAGCATTTCGCGGACACGATCGGCGATTGCGGCACGCGACATGCCGCGCATGCGCAAACCGAAGCCGATATTCGCCGCCACGCTCATGTGCGGGAAAAGCGCATAGGACTGAAACATCAGGTTCACCGGTCGCCGGTGCGGTGGCAGGGCGGTCAGATCGGCACCATTGAGTGCAATGCGACCGGCCTCCGGCCGCACGAAGCCCGCGATGGTGCGCAGCAGCGTGGATTTCCCTGAACCCGATCCACCCAGCAGCACGAACAACTCACGAGGCGGCACGATAAGATCGAGATCATCGATCGCCGCCAGATTGCCGTAGCGAACGCGCAGTCCGCTGATCGTCAGCAACTGGCTTACTGTCCGGCCTTGAACCGCGCCCACATCCGCGTGCGCTGACGTTCGACCGCGGACGGCACCGCGCTGACGGTGAAGAATGACTTCATCTGCTCTTGCGTCGGAAAAATATTGGTGTCGGCCAGCAGCTCCGGCCGGATCATCGGCCGGCTTGCCGGCACCGCATTGGCATAGCGCACAGTGTTGGTGATGCCGGCCATCACATCGGGCTGCAGTACGAAGTTGATGAACGCGAACGCCGCATCCTTGTGCTCGGCATCGGCCGGAATCGCCAGCATGTCAAAGCCAAGCTGCGCACCCTCTTTCGGTGCAATGTAGCGCACCGACACGCCGCGTTTCGCCTCCTGGGCGCGCGCCGATGCCTGCACGACGTCGCCAGAATAATCCAGCGCCAGGCAGATCTGGCCGCTCGCCAGCATTTCGATGGCACCGCCGGAAGCAAAGGTTCGGATGTATCGGCGGATGCCCAGCAGCGTGTGCTCCACCGCGGCGAGATCCCCGGCATCTGTGCTGTTCGGGCTCTTGCCTAGGTACTTCAACACGCTCGGAATGACATCGATGGCGGAATCCATCATGGCGATGCCGCAGGGCGCGAGGTGTTTCGCGTTGTCCGGCTGCAGCAACAGGTTCCAAGTGTCGGTCGGCGCGGCGGGTGCCAGCTGCTTGACCCTATTCGGATTCATGCCAATGCCGGTGGTGCCCCAAAGGTAGATCGCGCCATAGCGATTACCGGGGTCGGACGACTCGACCTCGTGCATCAACATTGGATCGAGGTTCTTCCAGTTCGGCACATGCGACCGGTCGATGGGCGCCAGCGCACCAACCTTGATCAGGCGAGAGAAGGTTGGCTCGGAGCTGGGCACGATAACGTCATAGCCGGAGTGGCCAGCGAGCATCTTCGCTTCCAGTGTCTCGAGGCTGTCGAACACGTCGTAGTGGACGGTGATGCCGGTTTCCTTTTGGAACCGCTCGAGCGCGTTGGGGTCGATGTAGTCGGTCCAATTGTAGATGTTCAGCATGCGCTGCTGTGCGCTGGCCGGCACGATCGCCAATGCGAGTAGCACAAGCAACGGAGCCGCCCAAAAAAAAAGCAACGCAGCGCCCTCGGGGTTGCTTCGCTTTGCTCGCAATTGCTCAATGCCATGCTCCGCCAATCCTCGCGGCACGCTATCAGGCTGCGAGGAGAAAGCGAGGCTCAGGCGCGCTTGCGGGCCGCTGGACGCTTGGTGTTCTTCGCGGCAGTCGAGGTCGCCTTCCGCCGGGAGGGCTTCGCCGCAGCGGCGTTCCGTCGCTTGCCTTCCTGGCCGAGGCTCCGCTTCAGCGCGGCCATCAGATCAATGACGTTGTCGCCACGCGGCTCCTCGGGTTCAGGCTCTATGCCCTCACCCTTGAGCTTGGCTTCGATCACCTGCCGAAGCCGCTCCTCGTAGCGGTCCACCGTATCGTCCGGCTCGAACTTCCCTTCCTGGCGCTCGATCAACTGGCGGGCAAGCTTGACCATCTCTGGATCCGGTTTCGCACCAGGGATGCGTTCGAACAGCGTATCATAGGTGTAGAGATCGCGGGGCTCGTGCAACGTGTGCAGCACCATCCCGTTCTCGAGTGGCAGGATGGTCACCGGTCGCTCGCGGCGGGAGATCACCAATCGCGACAGCGCGGCCGTTCCAGAGGAGGCAATTGCATCGCGCAACACCACATAAACATCCTGCCCCGCCTCACCGTCGGGCACCATGTAATAGCTGCTATCGAAATAGATAGGCTGAATCGTATCACGCGAAATGAACTTGCTGACTGTCAACGTGGTCGACGTGTCGATACGCGCGCTGGCGAAGTCCTTGTCGTCAAGCAGAACGTAGCGGTCCTTCTCGAATTCATATCCCTTCGCCAGTTCCGAACGCGGAATCTCCTTTTCTGTTTCGACATCGACCGTGACCGTGCGCACCCGATGGCCGGTCTTCGGGTTGATGTAGTGAAAATGCAGATCGCCACTTGCCCGGAGGATGCTGTACAGCGCGATTGGACAGCTCACCAAAGCGAGCCGTAGGTGTCCCCGCCAGATCGGTCGCTGTGCCATGTCCACCTCCGTTTACCCAGATCTAGGATGAGGGGCGATTTGTGCCAGTCCGATCCAAATCACACGTTCTTTTGTGCGCGAACCGATCGGAACCCTCGCAGAGAACTGCTCGTTTCAGGCGCATAGCGAAGGGAGACATTTGATCATGTCTAAGTCTACTTCGGTCGCCGGCATGGTCGCCGCGGCCGCGCTTCTGTCGTTACCTGTACTGGCACAGACGACAACGCCCCACACGGCGCCCCCCGCGCCGCCCCCAGGCGCAACGTCTACCCATACCACCACGACGACCACGACGACGCGCCCCAGCGACACGGCCCACGCGTCTATGTCGAGCAACTCCAAGTACTTCACAGCGGATCATCAGGTGCGCGTGAGCAAGGTGGTTGGCGCCAGTGTTTACAATGACCAGAACCAGTCGATCGGCAGCATCGATGACGTGCTGATGCGCGACGACAATCACAAGAACGATATGGTCGTATTATCAGTCGGCGGCTTCCTCGGCATGGGCAGCAAGCTCGTATCCGTGCCGTTCGACCAGTTGAAGATCGAGAATGATAAGGTCGTCATGCCTGGCGCCACCAAGGCGTCGCTGGAAGGCATGCCTGACTACCATTACACGAACGCGTGATCTAAACCGGAGATCGCCACGACCGGTGACGATGACGCCGATGGGCGGCCTTGGGCCGCCCATCTTTTGTACAGCGGGCGGTGCTGCCATAATCGCGTGACCGCCGGCGGGAGAACGTGATGAACGATCTGGCTGGGGCAGCGCATGCTGTCGGGGACACGACGCTGCCGCGGCGCTACGCGGCGATCCGCGACTGCACCGAGCAGCTGGTCCGATCGCTCAGCCCCGAGGACCAATGTGTCCAATCCATGCCCGATGCCAGTCCGGCCAAATGGCACCGAGCGCATACCACCTGGTTTTTCGAGCAGTTCGTGCTCGTCCCGCACGCCGCCGGCTACGAGCCGTTCGATCGGGATTTCTCCTACCTGTTCAATTCGTATTACGAGGCTGTCGGCCCGCGGCACCCACGGCCGAATCGCGGTCTGCTAACGCGGCCAACCGCTCAACGGGTGACCGAGTATCGGCGCCACGTCGATGCGGCGATGGTGCGGCTGCTGGCGCAGCTGCCGAGAGATGCCGGGTTCCTGGTTGAACTCGGGCTGCAGCACGAACAGCAGCATCAGGAGCTCCTGCTGACCGACATGCTGCATGCATTTGCACAGAACCCGCTTGCGCCACCGGTACTGCCCGACTGGCAGGAGCCCGCAGGCTCAGCCGGTCCCACACGGTTTATCGAGTGCGGTGGCAGCATGGTGCAGGTCGGCCACCAGGGCAGGGATTTCAGCTTCGACAATGAGACGCCGGCGCATGCCGTATACTTGCAGCCATATGCAATTGCATCGCGCCTGGTGCGCAACGGCGATTGGTTGGATTTCATCGCCGATGGTGGCTATCGCACAGTGTCGCTATGGATGTCGGACGGCTGGACCTGCGCGCAGGCCAACGGCTGGACGGCACCGCTTTATTGGCGCGAACACGACGGGGGCTGGTGGCAGATGACGCTGCGCGGGCTCACGCCCTTGGATTATGATGCGCCGGTACGGCACATCAGCTGGTATGAGGCCGACGCGTTCGCCCGCTGGTCTGGTGCGCGGTTACCCACTGAGGCCGAGTGGGAAGCCGCAAGCGATCGCGACGATCTACAGGAGCAGGCATCGCATGTCTGGCAGTGGACATGCAGCGCCTACAGCCCATATCCGGGTTACCGGCCGGCCGCGGGTGCGGTGGGCGAATACAACGGCAAGTTTATGATCAACCAGATGGTGCTGAGGGGTGGCTCGCTGGCGACGCCGGCTCATCATACCCGGCTTAGCTACAGAAATTTCTTCCATCCCGATAAGCGCTGGCAGTTCACGGGCGTTCGTCTCGCGCACGACCTCTGACAAGGAAATCCGGAAGATGCCTGATGACTCCGCCTTACGGCCGGCGGTGGGTAGCGTTGCCGACGCAGCACTGACCGGTCTTCTCCAGGCAAGGAAGACGCTGCCGGCAAAGTTGTTCTATGACGAAGCAGGCTGCCAACTATTCGCCCGCATCACTGAATTACCGGAATACTACCTGACGCGGACAGAACGGACGTTGCTGGCCAACGTGGCGCCGGGCGTCGCGGCGGCAGTGAGGAGGCCAGCCGTGCTGGTTGAATATGGCGCCAGCGACGAGACAAAGGCCGAAATGCTGCTCGGCACCAACATCTTCCAGGCCTATGTTCCGATAGATATTGCGGCGCCGCAGCTTGAGGAGATGCGCGAGCGGCTGTGCCGGCACCGACCGGAATTGCAGGTCTGCGTCGTTCCTGCCGATTTTATGGATGTCGCCGCCTTGCCGACGGAAGTTCCGCCCTTGCCGCGTCTAGGGTTCTTTCCCGGATCGACGATCGGCAATCTGGACCCCCCGGAGGCACGGCGCTTTCTGCAACGCGCCCGCCAGGCACTTGGGCGCGAGTCATGGTTCCTGGTTGGAGTGGACCTGCGCAAAGATCCGGGCATCTTGCTTCCCGCCTACGATGATGCGCAAGGCGTCACCGCGGCGTTCAATCGCAATCTGCTGGTGCGTCTCAATCGCGAGGCGGCGGCGACTTTCGATCCAGGCACCTTTGCTCACGAGGTTGTGTGGAATGACTCAGCGAGCAGGATCGAGATGCACCTGGTGAGCCTGGCCGACCAATATGTGCGGGTTGCCGGCCAGATCATTCGCTTCAGCCGCGGCGAGACCATCCACACTGAGAATAGCTATAAGTACGACGCAGAACGCTTCGCCACACTTACCGAAGAAGCCGGGTGGCATTGCGCGGAGTTGTGGACCGATCCGGAGCGGCTGTTCTCACTGCATCTGCTGGAGCCGCGGCAGGGGCCATAGCGGCCCCTGCTCCAATTTGCTACGCGGCCTCGGCGGTCTGCTCGCCAGTCAGAAAAGCACGTAGCTGCAGACGCGCCCGGTGCACGCGACTCTTAAGCGTGCCGATCGCGCAACCAGTGACTTCGGCTGCGTCCTCGTACGACTGTTCTTGCAGCACGATCATCGAGAGTGCCTCGCGCTGGTCGTGAGGCAGCCGATCCAGCGCCCAGCCGAGTTCGCGCAACGCGGTCCGGTCCTCGTGGGCAGCAGGCACCGGCAGTTCGGGCACCGTATCCACGTCCGTGTACTCACGGCGGCTTCGGACACCACTGATGAAATGATTAACCATAATGCGGTGCACCCAGGCAGAAAAATTAGTACCGGGTGTGAAGCAGTCCTTCGCGACCAGGGCCTTGGTTGCCACGTCCTGCGTCAGATCCTCGGCCGCAGCGCGGTTGCGGGTTAATGCAAGCGCCCAAACACGCATCTTTGGCAGAAACTCGATCAATTGCTCCTGAAAGTCCTGCGGCATGATTGGTCTCCTGGTGCTGAAAGTGTCGACGCTGTCGGACCTGAGGCGGAAAGGAGCGGGTTACAAGACAAATGACACGACCTTGAACCGCGCAAGATTCCTAGTCACCCGCCGCACGTGCATGCTGAGCGCGCAATCCGCCCGCACGGCAAGACTGATCCGTCAGTGTTCCCACAGAAGTTTGATTGCGATGGAGCCAATCGTGCTCTCACGAGAGGATGACTCAGGTTAATTTCCTTCGCGCTAGCGAATGGCGACAGCACCACAGGGACTGCTCTCGCCACATTGTGATGCAGCGCGCCCACTGACTTTCGCCGGAATGCTCCTGTCGCTAACCTCGTAAGGGGGTGTGCGCATGAGCAGTCACAGAGGCGTGCGGCGGATTGAGATCACGGAACGTGAAACACCGGCGTTTGGAGGAGCCCAGTTTGGCGCGGTAGGCGCATACGAGCGTCTGCACGGGACTGTCTACGGCGCGCTGGATCCGGAGCATCCGCTGAACATCGGCATCACCAACCTCGACAAGGTACCCCGCAGTGGCCTGGTCGAATATCAGAGCGAGTTCCGCATTCTGAAGCCGATCGCGCAACCGCGCGGCGGTGGCTTTTTGATTTACGACGTACCCAACCGCGGCAATCAGCCAATCCTGCCCCGATTGAATGGCGCGCCGGAGGGCGGGCGCCCGCAGCATGCCGGCAACGGATTTCTGATGCGGCACGGCTTCACCGTGGTGTGGAGCGGTTGGCAAGGCGACGTACCACCGGGCAACGACCGGCTCACCGCGCGCTTCCCAATCGTTCCCGATGTCACCGGCATCGTGCGCGAGGAGTTCATCACCGAAGCCACTGGCCTACTCGGGGACAACAATATCGAAGAGGTCTCGGACGATCGCTTCATAGCCGCCTTGGTATATCCCCTTGCCGATACCGCCGGTGCGACCCTCACGGTGCGCGGGCGCGAAGCCGATCCGCGCATCACGCCGGCTGGTCTGGCCTGGCGGCTGGTCGATGATCATCACATAGAGATCTCCCGGCCGATCGGCTACGGATTGGATCGAGGTGAGATATACGAGTTTATATACCGCGCTCGCGACCCGATGGTGATGGGTATCGGGTTCGCCGCCATTCGCGACCTGGTCTCGTTTCTGCGCTACGAGGCGGACGGCAATCCGCTTGCGGATGGCATCCGCCATGCCCTTGGATTCGGCATTTCTCAGAGCGGGCGCGTGCTGCGTGACCTGACCTGGCTCGGTTTTAACCAGGACTTGGATGGGCGCCGGGTGTTCGACGGGATCCTGCCTGTGGTCGCCGGATCGCGGCGCACCTGTATCAACTGGCCATTCGCACAGGCGGGGCGCTATTCGCGCCAGCACGAGGACCACAGCTACGGCGACGACCAGTTCCCGTTCAGCTATCCGACTTTGACCGACCCGATCAGCGGCCGCACAGGCGGCATCCTGGACCGCGCGCGTGCGCAGGACGTCTGTCCGAAGGTGCTGCACCTCGATACCGAAAGCGATGTCTGGCAGGCACGTGCATCCTTGGTGGCCACAGACACCAACGGCGACGACATCGTCATGCCCGAAGAAGTGCGCATCTTTACGGTGACCGGGGTGCCACATGCACCATTCCGGCCACTGACCAAGCCCGCCATGCAGTTGCCGGGTAATCCACTTGGCTATGGCGCGGTTATGCGTGCGCTGCTGGTGGCGCTCACTGAGTGGGTGGAACACGGGACGCCGCCGCCCGACAGCCGCTTCCCGTCGCGCGCGGCGGGGACGCTGGTGCCACTGCACGAGGCGCGCGAGCGGTTTCCCAGGCTCCCGTGGGTGGCCTTCCCGACCGTGCTGAACGAACTACGGCTGCGCGATCATTCGGTCGAGCCGCCAGTGGAGAGCACACGTTATCCGGTGTTCGTGCAGCCAACGGATACTGACGGCAACGGACTCGGCGGCATACGCCATCCGCTGCTCGATGCGCCGCTGGCGACGCATGCCGGTTGGGCTCTGCGGGCGGCCGGCTTTGCCGAAGGCGAGCTGTTCACCGTACAGGGGTCGATGATCCCGTTCGCCACGACCGAAGCCGAGCGGCAGCGCAATGGGGACCCGCGGCCGTCGCTTGAGGGGCGCTATCCATCACGCGAGGCCTGGGCGAAGCAGTTGGCAGCGGCGACCGAGCGGCTGGTGGCCGAGCGCCTGCTGCTGCGCGAGGACGCTGATCGGCTGATCGCCGCTGCGCATGAATCATGGGACGTATATCGGGTGCTGTAGTCATGGAAACGGTTGGGCTTGGACTGTACTTTGAAGACCTGCCGGTAGGGCGACGCTTCCGCACCATCGGTCGCACGGTGACCGAGGCGGACATCACCAACTTCGTCAATTGCACCGGCATGATCGAGGTGCTGTTCACCAACGCCGAGTTCCTGCGGGAGGAATCGGATATCAAGCAGCGCTTGGCGCCGGCGGCGCTGAGCTACTGCTTCGCCGAGGGCCTGCTGGTGCAGGCGACCATGCAGCACACCGGCTTTGCCTTCCTGCACATGGAGTTCAACGTGGAAAAGCCGGTGTTCGCCGGCGACACGATCCACGTGGAATGCGAGGTGATCGAGGCTCGCCTGTCCCGCAATCGCCCGGGCCGCGGCCTGGTGCGCACACGCAACCAGGTGATGAAGCAGGACGGCGCTGTGGCACTGACCTATACGCCGCTGCGCATGATCAAGTGTAGGGAGGCGGAAACGGGCTGAGGCAGCGCTCCATCCGTGCTATTCTCCCGCGGCGCCAGGGTGGTGCGGAGGAAAAGTCCGAATGAGCGTACGTGCCGGCCGTGAATTCCTGGCCATCCCGGGACCGACGACGGTGCCCGACGAAGTGCTGCGGGCAATGCATCGCCCGGCCGTGGAGATCTACTCCGGCCCGCTGCTGGCGCTGACGGAAGGCTTGATGCGGGACGTTGCGCGCGTATTCAACACGAAGGGCCGCGCCTACATCTACGCCGCCAACGGCCATGGCGCCTGGGAGGCCGCCCTCACCAACGTCCTCTCCCGAGGGGACAGGATCCTTGTGCTGGAGAGCGGCCGGTTCGCCATCAATTGGGGGGACCACGCCCGCCGCATGGGCGCCGAGGTCGAGGTGCTGAAAGGCGACATGCGCCATGCCGTCCGCCCGGCCGAGGTCGAGGCACGCCTCAAGGCCGACCGTACGTCCCCGTCAGGCGGCCCCTTCAAGGCGGTGCTGGTGGCGCAGATCGACACCGCTTCGGGAGTGGTGAACGACATCCCCGCGATCGGCCAGGCGATCCGTGCGGCCGGGCACGATGCGCTGCTGATGGTCGATGCGGTCGCCTCCCTTGGGTGCATGCCGTTCGACATGGACGACTGGGGTGTGGACGTCGCGATGTCGGGCTCGCAGAAGGGTCTGATGGCGCCACCGGGTCTTGGCTTCGTCGCCGCCAATGCACGCGCCCGCGAGGCGCACAAGCAGGCCGACATGCGCACCCCGTATTGGGATTGGACCGAGCGCGACGGGGAACAGCACTACCAGAAATACGCCGGCACCCCACCCGAACATCTGCTGTACGCGTTGCGTCAGGCACTCGACCTGATGTTCGAGGAGGGACTGCCGAACGTGTTCCATCGCCACCGCCTGCTGGCCGAGGCGGTGCGACGCGCGGTCGCCGTCTGGGCGGAAGGCCAGGTGATCGGCTTCAACGTCATCGAGCCCGGCGAGCGCTGCGACACCGTCACGCCGGTTCTCACCAACGGCCACGACCCCGAGGCCCTGCGGTCCTATTGCGAAGAGCAATGCGGGGTCGTGCTGGGCCACGGTATCGGCGAGCTGTCCGGCAAGGCGTTCCGCGTCGCGCACATGGGCCATGTCAACGCGCCGATGATCCTCGGCACGCTCAGCGTGGTCGAGATGGCGTTGGCAGCGCTGCGCATCCCGCACGGCCGAGGCGGCACGCAGGCAGCGATCGACTGGCTCGGCGAGCAAGTAAAGGCGTAAGCCGCTTCACACGTCCAGCCGGTACGTCTCTCCATCACGCACGATCCGCCCTGCCGTCGCGCCGGCAAAATGGGTGCCGATCACCAGCACCGGGGTTCCCGCCAGTCGCTCAAACATCACCTCGCGGGTCTGCTGTCCTTGCACAGGATCCGAATCAGCGGTCGACGCCCATTCGGGATGTGCGATCTGACACGGGTGGTGCATGAAGTCGCCGGTGATCAGCGCCTCTTCGCCGCGCGAGCGAATGCGCACACTGACATGGCCAGGCGTGTGGCCGATCGTCGGCACCAGATCGATCTCATCGCAGATGCGCGCTTCGGTCTCCACAAGATCGACGAGGCCCGCGTCGAACACCGGCTGCACTGAGTCGCCGAACACCGCCACCATATCCTCGCGCCCCTGCGGCTTCGACCAGTGTTCGTATTCCACACGCCCCATCAGATAGCGCGCGCGCGGAAATGTCGGCACCCAGTTGCCGTCGACCAACATCGTGTTCCAGCCGACATGGTCCACGTGCAGATGGGTGCACAGCACCGTGTCGATTGATTCGCGTGGATAGCCCGCGGCAGCCAAGTCCTGCAGGAACGGCCCGTGCAGATCGTTCCACGTTGGGATCCGCCGGTTCTGCTTGTCGTTGCCCAGGCAGGTGTCGACCACGATGCGTCGCGTCGGGGTCTCGACGATCAGGCTGTGGATGCTCATACGCAGCCGGCCGTCC
>JBKPOG010000043.1:0-10171 GCA_046732975.1 Pseudomonadota bacterium | reverse complement strand
GGACACCTTAGACGGACCCGCCGAGGCGACGCGCTGCCAAACTGTGTTCCCCTCTGCGAGCCAGTACTGGGAAAAGCGCTGAAAAGCAGCACCTAAGCCGCCCACTAGCTGGGCTGGCTCGCCGCAGCGATTTGCCATCGCCCAATACGCCCACGTTGCCTCTTTGTCGATAAGACCTCGGGAAGGATAACCCATGGACGACCTGTTGATCCGAGGCGCCACAGTAATAGATGGTACCGGAGGTCCACCACAATACGTTGATGTCGCCGTCCGCGACGAACGCATATCGGCGGTTGAGGTGCGACGGAGCGGAACCGCGGCACGAGAGATCGACGGGAGGGGACGGGTCCTCGCTCCTGGCTTCATCGACATCCACACCCATTCCGATTTCACCCTGCCACTCAATCCTCTGGCAGAAGCGAAGGTTCGCCAGGGAGTCACTACCGAGGTCGTCGGCAATTGCGGCTTCTCGGTAGCGCCCGCCTTGCCGGGCAAGGCAGAACTTCTTGCCGACTACCTGTCCGCAAGCGCGCCCTGGTTGCCATTCGTTGAAACCGATTTCGCCAGCTACATGGCACGTTGGCCGCAGATCGCGGTCAATACCGTCATGCAGGTCGGGCACAACACGCTGCGCTTGATGGCAATGGGTATGGAGAACCGGGCGCCTAACAGCAGCGAGCTTCGCCACATGCAGGAAATGCTCACGGAAGCTCTCGAGGCCGGCGCACTCGGCATGTCAAGCGGCCTATTCACACCACCAGGCCTTTACGCTGAACCGGTAGAGATCCGAGCCCTCGGTGAAGTCCTGAAACAGTATGGCGCCAGATATTCGTCGCACATCCGCGATGAGTCACACACGGTCACAGAGGCGGTGGCCGAAGCCCTCGATGTAGGCGAGAGCTGCGGAATTCATGTCCAGATTTCCCATCTGAAACTTTCAGGCATCGATAGCTGGGGCGGTGCTGCAAAGCTTCTTGGTGTCGTCAATGCGGCCCGTTCCTGTGGGGTTTCTGTAGATTGCGACCAGTATCCCTACGATACGGCCAGCAATCCTTTGCGCTTTCTCTTGCCGCCATGGATACACGAGGGTGGGATGGATGCGATGCTGGCGCGGCTTGCCGAGCCGTACACCCGCGCCCGAATCCGTCAGAAGCTCGCTGAAAGCGGCTTCACAAACTTCGGCCGGCTTGAATCCTGGGCCGATGTCCGTATTGCAACGTCACCTACAGCGGAAGCAGGCAGGACAATCGAGGACCTCGCACGCGAGCGCGGCCAAGACCCCCTTGATGTAGCTTGTGATTTGATCATCGCAGATCGCGGCGCCACCCGAATCCTCGTGCGTTCGATGTCGGAGGACGACGTGAGGACGATTCTGGCAGACCCTCTCGTGACAGTCGGCTCGGACGGTCCCTGCGTCGCACCGTACGGCATAACGGGGCAAGGCAAGCCTCACCCCCGACTCTACGGAACGTTTCCGCGGGTTCTTGGACATTACGCTCGGGATCTCGATCTGGTCGGCCTGCCGCAAGCTATCCACAAGATGACAGGCCGCGCGGCCGCTGCACTTGGCCTCGCAGATCGTGGGACGATCGTCGAGGGCAACGCCGCCGATCTCGTGCTTTTCAACCCCGAGACGATTGCGGACCGTGCCACTTTCGACGACCCACATCGATACCCGGAAGGTATCGACATGGTGATAGTTAATGGCAGCATCGTAATCGATGAGGACCACACAGGCGCGTTGCCTGGCCGTTTGCTCCGTCGACGAGGTGCGATCCTTGCGTAACAATAGGCCACCTGCTTCCGACAGCTTTGCTGACAGTCTGATCTTGTTGCGGAGATCATGGAAGCTGACGCAGGAGGGGGCGTCCTTTAGACAGACTGATCGATCATGCGCGTACTCTTGGCATGTCGGGACGAGGGCTGACTACGGGATCGATTTCGCGGACCTCAGCCATTAGCACTGTCGCGTTCTTATGCTTGCGAAGTATGTTCCGGATTGGCTAGGCCACGTCAGCTGGAGAGAGTGCCGCTGTTGCGACCTGATATAGCAACGGTTGAGAGCAATGATGGTTCTCCCGGTCGATGACGTGACCTCTACCGACGCACGGCGCAGCTCCTTGGCGGCTTCGATGCCGCCGAAACCTGCGCCGATGATCACGATTGTCGCCCGTTCATCCGACATGCCATCTCGCGCAGACTTCGCCCCAATTTGGGAACTCCGGTCGCATGCCGTCGAGCCTCACTATCCATTGATCTCTGACAATACGCCCGGCGAGCCCAGCGTTCGGCAGGACCCACGACCGGACATGGTCAGAGCACTATTCGGATGTTGCACGTCTTATACGAGGCTGCGTAGCCTGCGCGAATGTCGGTCCAATCTCTGTTCGCCTTGGCAGCACAGCACGCTATCGCTTATCGCGATGCGGTCGACGAGGCCGCACCGCCCCGCGGCTATGCGGCAATGCGCGAAGTATTCGACGCGTTGACGCCCGAGCAGGGCAAAGCGGAATCCGAAGTTGTCGAGGAACTCGTGGCGCTGAGCACGCCAGGGCTGCGCGGCATGACGGGTCCGCGGTTCTTCGGCTGGGTGATCGGCGCTTCGCATCCGGCCGGTGTAGCGGCGGATTGGCTGACCGCCGCTTGGGGGCAGAACGCTGGCAACCACGAGGCGTCACCTGCTGCCGCTGCTGCAGAAACGGTGGCAGCGCATTGGCTGCTCGATCTGCTCGACCTGCCGCGCGAGGCATCGGTCGGCTTTGTTACCGGCGCCACAATCGCTAACTTTGTGTGCCTCGCAGCCGCGCGCGGGGCGGTGCTGCGGCGGGCGGGCTGGGACGTAGAGGCCAACGGGCTGTTCAGCGCCCCGCCGATCCAGGTGCTGATCGGCGACGACGCGCACACCAGCGTCTTTTCGGCTCTACAGTTCCTGGGACTAGGGCATGACCGTGTGGTCCGCGTCGCGACCGATGGCCAGGGTCGGATGCTGCCCACGGCATTCACGCGCGCAATGGCCGGCGCGAATGGACCGGCAATCGTCATCATCCAGGCCGGCCAGCTCAATACCGGCGCGTTCGACGCGATCGAGGCGATCCTGCCAGAGGTGCGGGCACGCGGCGCCTGGGTGCATGTGGATGGCGCGTTCGGGCTATGGGCGCGCGCTTGCCCCGCGACGGCGCATCTGGCGTCAGGCTACGAGCTGGCGGACTCGTGGGCGATTGACGGGCACAAGTGGCTGCAGACGCCATACGACTGCGGCTATGCCATCGTGCGCGATGCGGAGGCGCATCGCCAGGCGATGACCATCGCGGCCAGCTACCTGCCACCGACCGCGGAAGGCGACCGCGACCCCACCCATTTCGTCCCGGAGCTGTCACGTCGTGCGCGTGGCTTTGCGACCTGGGCGATGATCCGTCATCTGGGCCGTGCAGGTATCGCCGCATTGGTGGAGGAACACTGCCGGCTCGCCGCGCGGTTCGCTGAACGGTTGGTGCGCGAGCCGGGCGTGTATGTACTGAACGACGTGGTGCTGAATCAGGTGATCGTACGGTTCGGCAAGCCCGAAGCGGACGAGAAGGAAGACCATCTCACTCGGGAGACGATCCTGCGTGTCCAGGCCGACGGCACTTGCTTCGCGGGCGGCGCACGCTGGCGCGACCGCTGGGTGATGCGGCTATCGGTGATCTCCGCGCCGACCACCGAGGCGGATATAGACCAGAGCTGCGAGGCGATCTGCAAGGCCTGGCGGTCGGTGGCCCGCAGCAATCTCGCAGCAGACGCTCCTGAACACCACCCCTGCACACCTGTCAGTCGGTCGTGAACGCTAATAGTGTCCTCCCATCACGCAAGGCCGGAAGCGCCGCGGATTGATCGACCTGTTGTTCTCAAACATACTCGAGTGCTTGCGCGAGGTCGGAGATCAGGCTTCGACGTTCTCAATGCGACCAGCATTACGCTCGGCCTGAGCAACCCAGTTCCTGATCGTCGCAAGCCGGTCTTGCCGGTGTGTGCCGACGCAAGTTCGTCATCACCACGGTCGAGGGCGGCAACTGTCAGGCACCAGACCTGGTAGAGCGCAACTTCGCAGCGGAGGCGCCCGATCTGCTGTGGGTGGCCGATATCACCTACATTCTGACATGGGCCGGCTTTCTGTATCTCGCGGTGGTGCTCAATGCATATAGCCGTCGCATTGTCGGCATGGTCCATGGCACGACACTTGCCAAACAACTGGTGCTCGATGCTCTGAACATGGCGTTGGCGACGCGGCGGCCCACTGGGGTCATCCATCACTCCGACCAGGGTTCGCAATACAGCTCGATCGAGTTCGGCCACCGCTGCCGTGACGCGGGCGTGCGCCCCACAAGATGACACCCCAACAGCTAGTCTGATCCCAAGCCCACAACTCTCCACGACCGGGGTAATAGCACTATCTCGAGAATGGAAACGCTTCGCTGACCATGCCCTTTGGCCTTGAGGACGTCAGAGTAAAGAGAAGAGCCATGCATCCACGCCCCACAGACGCCGAAATATCCGACTACTTGCAAAAGGTACGGTCTGAGTTGCCTGAGGGCAAACCTACGCCGAACCAAACCGAATCCCTGCAAGCAGCGCGACGGTTTTCAATCATCCGATCCCGCACGATCCATATCTGGCGATTTTCAGGAAAGTCTTCCCCGAGTCCACCAAACGTGGGCCACGTGGTCCGCGAAATTCCGCCATCTCCGCCCCAAAAGGCGTGCAAAAGCAATAGATCGAGCCTACCGCTAATTTCGCGGCAGCCGTGAAAACCGTGGCTTTAGGTTTTTCACTCAAACCGTCATAAATAGCCGGTCGCTCCGCGCGCTTCGCGCCGCTCTTCATGACTCATGTCCCAAGACGACGCCGCGACGGTCAGCATCCGCCGCATCGTACAGAGCATCTGACGCAGACCGATCTGGCGCGCCGGTGCCGCATCAGCCCGCGGAACGCTCGAGCGATGGCGCTATCTCCGTTTTGGGCCGAACTACATCAAGGTGGGCGGGCGGATCGTGTACTTGCTGGCCGAATTCAGGCCTATGCAGGCGCACCGCCGTAGGGGCGCAATTCCGTGGTGACTCGCATCTGCGCATGACCGACGCTGAACGCGAACGGGCGCGCTCCGATCCAAACCTACTGCGTCGGATCGTCTCCCGACACGTGAAGCTGGAACGCTCGGGACAACATTGGACGGGGCTTTGCCCATTCCACCAAGAGGCCAATCCTTCATTTACGCTGTTCCAGGGCAGCCACTTTCATTGCCTCGGGTGTGGGGCGCACGGCGATGTGTTCGCCTTCCTTATGCGATTGAAGGCATCGCTTGCGACCGCGTCTCTGCGGAGACTGGCATGGCGCCACCTCCGACCGGAGGCAAAAAAAGCACAGAAGGAAGATTGGCAGCCGATCCTCCCAGTGCCTCGAGAGGCACCCCATCCAGGCGAATGTCTACTTCAGTGCGACTTGTTGCATGAGTACTTCGATCCTGATGATCGACTGTTGCTCTATGTCCGCCGCAATGAACGAAAGAGCGGCCGAGGTAAGCAGTTTTATCCACTAACCTATGGGCGCCTGAATGGGAGGCTGGGCTGGCACGCGAAGGCACCGTCGGCTCCGCGGCCCCTGTATCGGTTAAATGCCCTTCTCAAGCTTTGCCCGACGCGACGGTTCTGCTGATGGAGGGCGAAAAGGCGGCTGAGGCGGCGCAGCGCATGTTCCCCGATCAAGTCGCGATAACCCATCTCTCGCCGGACGTGCTGTGATCCTCCGGCCCGACGTCGACGATCCAGGACGGAGCGCCATGCGGCGAATCGCTAAGCGCTTGGCGCAGGCACTCTTGGTCGTTGATACCGAGGACCTTCCCGAAGGCTACGACGCCGCCGACCTCGAGGTAAGCGGCTGTGATGATCCCAGGGCGTGGTTCGATGCAAGGCTGCGCAGTTCGCAATAGGCATGGGAAGGTCCGGACAGCTGCGCCACCTAGGATAGCAGAAGAACAGAATCTGATCCCGATCCGTGGCCGGATCCCGTAGATCTCCTTCGCAACAGTTATGTCACTGGGAGGCCCAAACCGTCGAGCGCCTTGGCGTCCGAACAGTTCGGGCGGAAGTTCGAGCTGGTCTGGCTGCCGGACGGAGCCCGACCGAGGAGTGGGGACTCCCGTCGCAATGCATCAGCTGAGGTCGCCTCCTCATTCGCAGAAGCCGTCGAGCGCGCGATGGCCTCCGCTCATGGTCATCGCGGACAGCGTCCCTGGACTAAGGTTGGCTCCAGGGTGCGGGGTTCGGAGCAGGTCAGGGGTGCCCGTCGGACTCTGGATGACATCGCAGGCCGCAGCCCCTACACAGCCTGATGCAGTTCCCCGATGTGGCTTGGTGGCAAAAAGGCGTCCTCTACGAGATCTATCCGCGTTCGTTTCAAGATTCCAACGGGGACGGCATTGGCGACATTGAAGGTATTCGCCGTCGTCTGGACTACCTCGTCTGGCTCGGCATAGACGCTGTTTGGCTTACTCCTATCTATCGGTCGCCCATGGCTGATGGCGGCTATGATATTAGTGATTACCGTGACATCGATCCGATCTTCGGGGCCGGGCCAGGTTTCGATCGCCTGCTGACGGAGGCTCACTCACGAGGGCTAAAGGTGATACTGGACTTCGTGCCGAACCACACTTCCGACCAGCATGTCTGGTTCATCGAGAGCCGCTCGTCCCGCGACAATCCTAGACGAGACTGGTATCTCTGGCACGACCCCGCGCCAGATGGTGGTCCGCCAAACAACTGGCGGTCAAATTTTGGGGGCAGCGGTTGGGAGTACGACGCGACCACCGGCCAGTACTACTATCATGCCTTCCTGAGGGAGCAGCCTGATCTCAACTGGCGGAATCCAGAGGTTCGCAAAGCGATGTATGAGGTGCTGCGCTTCTGGCTGCGCCGTGGCGTAGATGGATTTCGGGTCGACGTCCTATGGCTACTAATAAAGGACGACAGGTTCCGTGATAATCCAGCCAATCCAGCCTGGCAGCCGAACCAGCCCGATGTAGACAGGTTGCTGCAACGCTACTCCGCCGACCGACCCGAGATTCATGATGTCGTCGCGGAAATCCGCAACGTTCTCGATGAGTATCCAGATCGCGTGTTCATAGGTGAGGTCTATTTGCCGGTCAATCGTCTGGTTTCGTATTACGGGCGCGACATGAAGGGCGCTCATTTGCCATTCAACTTTCAGCTCATCTTCGCCACGTGGGCTGCCGCGGAAATTAAACGGATCACTGAGGAATACGAGGCGGCGCTACCGAACGGCGCTGCGCCCAGTTGGGTCCTCGGCAATCATGATCAGAAGCGTATCGCGACGCGTGTTGGTGCTTCTGGGGCACGTGTCGCCGCGATGCTTCTTCTGACGCTGCGAGGTACGCCCACAATCTACTATGGCGATGAACTTGGGCTGACCGATGTCCCCATCCCGCCAAAGGTCGTGCAGGACCGATGGGAGAAAAACGAACCAGGCTTCAGCCGCGGACGAGATCCTGCTCGAACCCCGATGCCCTGGGACCACTCAATGAATGCTGGGTTCACCACGGGCACTCCATGGCTGCCGTTGAATGACGATTATCAGATTCGGAACGTAACTGCATGCTTGGCGGACCAGGGGTCGATCCTCAATCTGTATCGCCGACTCATAGGATTGCGACGGACCTACCCAGAATTGTGCTTTGGCCGATTTGCCACGGTCTATGCCGATCCAGACCTTCTCGCGTTTGAGCGAAGCCATGGCGATGTTCGCTGGCTAATAGTCCTGAACTTCGCCCACGAGCAACGTCAGTTCCATCTGCCTCCAGGGTCCCCGTCCGCACTAGTGGTGCTCTCAACCTGCTTGGACCGTGAGAATGAACACGTGCGGGTTGCGTTGCCTTTGCGCGAGTCAGAGGGACTTATCCTCAAGCTGTTGCCATAAGAGGATGATCCGTTGATCAACGATCTTTGGTACAAGAATGCCATTATCTACTGCCTTTCAGTCAGCACCTACATGGATGCAAATGGAGATGGCATCGGTGATTTTGCTGGACTCATGCGGCGACTGGACTACCTGCATGGGTTGGGTGTGACCGCTATCTGGCTGATGCCGTTTCAGCCATCGCCGATGCGAGACGGCGGGTACGACATCATGGACTACTACAATGTAGATCCCCGTTATGGTTCTCTGGGTGACTTTGTGGAATTTACCCACGGCTGCAACCAACGTGGCATCAGAGTCCTGATCGATCTCGTGGTCAATCATACCTCTGATCAGCATCCCTGGTTTCAGGAGGCCAGGGGTGATCCGTCGTCGCCGCGCCGCGATTGGTATATCTGGGCAAAGCGCAAGCCACCGCGGGCAGACACAGGTATGGTGTTCCCCGGCGTCCAGAAGTCCACATGGAGCCACGATGAGGTTGCGAAGGCCTGGTACTTTCACCGGTTCTATGAGTTCCAGCCGGACCTCAACACCGCGAATCCTCATGTGCAAGCTGAGATACTCAAGATTATGGGGTTTTGGCTGCAACTGGGTGTGTCGGGCTTCCGAATGGATGCCGTCCCGTTCGTAATAGCCAAGAAGGGAGCAGAGCAGAAGCGCACAAAGGAACAATACGGAATGCTGCGCACTTTCCGGGAATTCCTGCAGTGGCGGGAGGGTGACGCAATCATCTTGGCGGAAGCCAACGTGCTGCCGAAGACTGATATGCAGTACTTCGGGAATGATGGCGACCGGATGCATATGATGTTCAACTTCCAGGTAAACCAAAACCTCTTCTATGCCCTGGCAACTGCCGACTGCCGCCCACTGATCAAAGCGCTGCAGGACACGCGTGACTTGCCGCCAACAGCGCAGTGGGGGCTGTTCTTGCGTAATCACGATGAGCTCGATCTCGGGCGCCTTTCACCCGAACAGCGTCAGGCTGTTTTCGAAGCTTTCGGACCTTCGCCTGCGATGCAGCTTTATCGGCGTGGTATCCGGAGGCGGCTCGCACCTATGATGAAAGGTGATCGCCGGCGCCTCGAGCTCGCCTACAGTTTGATGATGACGCTGCCGGGGACACCGGTTATCCGCTACGGTGACGAAATCGGTATGGGCGACGACCTTGCTCAACCGGAGCGCGAGTGCGCGCGGACGCCGATGCAATGGTCCACTGAACCTCATGGCGGCTTTACAAATAGCAGTAACCCCGTACTTCCCGTTATAAGTGGGGGGCCATACGGTTTCGAACAGGTCAACGCGGCGCTGCAGAGGCGAGATCCGAACTCACAGCTCAACTGGACCGAGCGCATCATTCGCATGCGGAAGGAGGTACCGGAAATCGGCTGGGGAAGCTTCAGGGTGCTGCCTTCGGGTACTCCAGAGGTGCTGGTGCTGCGCTATGACTGGCGCAACAACGCCGTCCTGGTGATACACAACTTAGCTTCGGTGCCGCTGGAAATACGTCTCGACCCGAAGTTTGGTTCTGAACGCGAGTGCAACCTGATCAATCTGCTGTCGGAAAACCATAGCTATGCAGACGAGCATGGCAAGCATCACATTGTGCTTGAGCCATATGGATACCGCTGGTACCGCGTCGGCGGCCTCGACTACCTGTTGAAACGCGCTGATTTCTGAGTCGCCCGCGAGCTGTATCCGCCCATTCTGTTGGTGCGCGTTTCCCCTAAGCAGCGCGATGTGCGATGGTCGGCCGGCCCTAGTGGCGCAAACTGGTATCGGGAGCATGTTGGTGCGGGGCAAACCTGCTTGTTGTCAGCGCTGGCTATGATCCCTGGCAATCCGCCCAGATGTCGCAACAGCTTTGCGCCGAGGGTGTGCCGATGCACGAGTTCCGTGCCACTACGCAGAACTTCAGCCCGGCGATAATCGGACTCGACGCGGCAATGCGGGCGAGCAGGCTGCGTCACGCTGGCAACCCCGTGCTCGCGTGGTGGCGGACCGACGTGGCAATCTGTATCCGACGGAGGTTCGGCCTGACCAGAAATTGACGCGGCAGTCGCGCTGATGATGGCGATCGGTCGCGCTATGGTGGAGGATGAACAATAGGAAGGACCTCTATGGATTCTTCTTTAACCCGATCTTTGGGTAGGATTACAGATTCGTACTCGCTGTGGATGCTTTGCCAATCGGTCAACTGTGCCCCCGT
>JBKPOG010000042.1:0-4907 GCA_046732975.1 Pseudomonadota bacterium | reverse complement strand
CCGTTGCACGCGGCCGGAATGCGCGTCGATCCGCCACCATCCGTGGCGACCGCGATCGGCACCAGGCCGGCCGCAACAGCAACCGCAGAGCCGCCGCTGGAGCCGCCGGAACTGCGGTCAGCACGCCAGGCATTGCGTGTGCGGCCGAACAACGGCGCCTGCGTCAGGCATTGCTGGCCGAATTCCGGCGTCGTGGTCTTGCCCACCACGATCGCACCCGCCTGCTTCAGCCGCGCGACAGCGACCGAATCATGATCCGGCACATGGTCCTTGAAAATCAGCGATCCCCACGTTGTTCGGATACCGGCCGTCGGGATCAGATCCTTCACCGCAACCGGGACCCCATGCAGCTTCCCGAGTTCCACGCCCTGCATGACGGCGGCCTCAGCCTCTCGCGCCGCCGCCATCGCCAAATCGCCGGCGATGGTGATGAACGCGTTCAATGTTGGCTGGCTCCGCTCGATGCGCTCAAGCGTGTCGCGCACAACCTCGACGGGCGAAATGGCTCGTTTGCGGATTTGAGCTGCCAGCTCGGCCGCTGAGGCAAAGGCGGGGTCCATGTCTGCTCCTGATGCCGGGGTGGCCTGCACGAGCCTACCACCCCGGCCGCAGTTCACACACGCCTGAGAAAGCAGCGATCCTCCGCCTGGATGCATTCCGTGCGCATGGCGTGCGCCAAATTTTCCTGCGCTTCAGGGTCTGCGCGCAGCGCCTCTCGGTAGACCTCGTACGCCGCCAGGTTGCCGAACTCGATGAGTGCAAGGGCAAAGTTGTTGGGCCCTTCCTTCGGCAGAAAATATCCGACCAACGCGCCCCCACAACGCGCAATGATCGGCGGCCATGTCGCCGCGTAACGTTCGAAGTCCGCGATCCGGTGCGGATCCAACTTGTAGCGAATGCAGCAAGTGATCACGCCAGCACCGTGCACTGCACACGCTCGCGCCGGTTCAGCCGCGGCACACCTTCACCCAAAATGAGCGACTTGAAGTGAGGGGTCTGCTGATGTGCTGCGAAAGCGGCTTCATCCTCAAACAGTTCGTAGAACAGGAACTGTGCGGGGTTCTCCACTGCACGATGAATTAGGAACAATTGGACACCTGGTTCCTGCCGTGCCTCAGGCGCGAAACGCGCGAGGATGTCGGCCACCGCATCGGCCTCACCGTCGCGCGCTTCCCACAAAGCGGTCACTGCCAGGCCGCTGGTGATCTGTTGTGTCTGCATGTCGTCCTCCTGTTGAACACAGAGGACGTAGAGTATTCCGCCCTGGCAAACAGCACGGATCCCTTCGGTGCGGAGCGAAGAGTTAGTGGCCGGCGTGGCTGCCGGAAAAGTCCGGTGCCTGCACGCCAGACTGTTCCAGCTGTCGCACCAACGCTTGTTTCAATCGCTCAAGCCCGGCGTCCGACGTTGCCTCGGCGCGCGCCACCAGCACCGCCTGGGTATTGGATGCCCGCAATAGCCACCAGCCATCGTTGGTCTGCACCCGTACGCCATCGGTTTCCGACACTTTGGCACCCTCGGCGCGCAACCGGGCGGCGACCTCCTCGATCACAACAAACTTGCGCGTGTCGTCGCAATCGAAGCGGACCTCCGGCGTGTTGATCACCTGCGGCAGAGCGTCCCGAACGTCAGACAGCTTCTGATCGATGCGCGCGAGCACGCCGAGTGTGCGCACGCCGGCGTACAGGGCGTCGTCGAAGCCATACCAGCGGTCCGCGAAGAATATGTGGCCCGACATCTCGCCGGCGAGCGGTGAGCCGGTCTCCGCCATCTTCGCCTTGATCAGGCTATGGCCGGTGCGCCACATCAGCGGATTACCGCCAGCACGGCCAATCTCGTCGAACAGCACCTGGCTCGCCTTTACGTCGGCGATGATCGTCGCGCCCGGATGTTCGTGCAGCACATCGCGCGCCAGGATCACCAGCAGCTGATCGCCGAACAGGATACGGCCCTTGTTGTCGATCAGCCCGATGCGATCCGCATCGCCATCCAGTGCGATGCCGATATCGGCGCGACATGCCGCAACCTCAGCGATGAGCTGTTCGAGGTTCTTCGGCACGGTCGGGTCCGGATGGTGCGCCGGGAAGGTCCCGTCGACCGCCGCATTCAGCACTTTGTGCTCGCCAGGCAGCCCGGCGACTAGCTTTGTCAGTACGTCACCCGCGGCCCCGTTGCCATTGTCCCAGACCACCCGCAACAGACGATCGCCACCGTCCCAGTCGCTGAGCAACCGCGCGACATAGTCGGATGCGACATCCACATGCCGCTCACTGCCCTCCGCCTCCGGCACGACGTCGCCTGCCGCCGCCATCGTGCCCAGGTCTCTGATCTGCGTACCGAAGAATGGCTTGCCTGCTAGCATCATCTTGAAGCCATTGTAGTCCGGCGGATTATGGCTGCCGGTGACCATCACCGCACCGTCGCTCTTCATGCTCGTGGAGGCGAAGTATAGCATCGGCGTCGGTCCACGGCCGATGCGAGTAACCTCCATGCCACTCGCCATCAGCCCGCGCGTCAGCGCCTCTTCCAGCGCCGGGCTGGAGAGCCGGCCGTCATAGCCGACGGCAATCGTGTGGCCATCGTTCCGCGCGACGAGCGTGCCGAAACAACGGCCGATCGCGAACGCATCCGCGTCCGACAGAGTGCGCCCGACAATGCCACGGATGTCGTATTCGCGCAGCGTTGTCTGATCGAAGTGATGCGAGAACGCCATCAGACAGCCTCACGCGATATGGCGGAGACATTGAAATCCGACCGATCTGTATAGCGCCCCAGGAAGGCGCGCACCGCATCCGCCATCTCGGGTCGTTTCAAAGCATAGGCAATCTGCGCTTCCAGGAAGCCGATCTTATCGCCGCAGTCGAAGCGTTGGCCTTCGTAGCGCAGGCCATGGAACGGCTGCCGGCCGATCAGCTTGGCCATGCCGTCGGTCAGTTGCACCTCGCCACCGGCACCGCGTTCCATGCGGCCGAGATACGTGATCACTTCCGGCATCAGCACATATCGCCCGATGATGGAGAGGTTGGATGGCGCGTCCTTCGGCGCCGGCTTCTCGACCAGCCCAAGGACTTCCACCCGACACCCATCATCCTTCCCCGTACGCAGGATGCCATAGCGATTGGTCTGCTCGCGTGGAACCTCCGTGACGGCGACCACATTGCCACCGGTGTCGCGGTAAACGTCGGCAAGCTGGCTCAGACATGGTTTGTCCGCCAGCACCAGATCGTCCGGCAACAAAATCGCGAACGGATCGTCGCCGATAAACGCACGGGCGCACCAGATGGCGTGCCCGAGACCCAGGGGTACCTGCTGGCGCACCGTGACGATGGAACCTGGCTCCACCTGTGTGTCCCGCAGCACGTCGAGTTCCGCTGTCTTGCCACGCTCGCGCAGCGTCGATTCCAGTTCGAACGCCATGTCGAAATGCTCGACCAGAGCCGTCTTGCCCCGCCCGGTGACCATGCAGAACTGCTCGATCCCGGCCGCGCGTGCTTCTTCGATCGCATATTGAATCAAAGGCTTGTCAACAACCGGCAGCATTTCCTTGGCCGTGGCCTTGGTGGCGGGCAGAAAACGCGTACCCAGCCCCGCAACCGGCAGGACGGCCTTGCGCAACGGCTTGCTCACAAATGATGCTCCCTCTGGTTTCCGGACCCCAATGCCGCGGACCGGCGCAACCCAACATCGCCAGCAGGCGGAACTATGGCCTTGTGCGAAAAGGCCCGGCAGCGACATAGCTGACTGGTATCACGTTGCTGCGCAATCCGTCACGTATTGCCACGTCGGTGCGTCCCCGTACTTCCGAGCAGGACGTCGCGCGCCAGGTTTATCCTGGTGGCAAGCCAGTCGGAGCCTCCGCTGTCCGGGTGCGCGCTGCGCATCAGGCGGTGGTGAGCGGCCCGGATCTCGGCCTCGCTGGCGCCCGGCTGCAGCCCCAGTACCTGATAGGCCTCCTCCCGCGTCATGCCGCCGGCGCGACGCCGCGGGGGAGGCTGGCTGGAGCCAGCCGATTGTTGCTGTTGCTGAGCTGTCCCCTGGCCCATACGATAGGCCCGCCAGCGCTGATAGATCAGTGGACCGAACAGTGTCAAAGCGCCGAGAGCGATACCGCCGCGACCCGACAAGATCAGCAGCAGTGCCAGGCTGATGCCGCCCAGTGCGGCGATCCATGCCACAAGAGATTTGATTGTGGTCACCGACGCACGCTCGAATGCGCGTAAGCCGCCGAGAAACAGAAACAGCGTCAGCGTGCCAAGTACCAGCCAGAGCATCGCGCCATCTTAAGCTTCGATCGGCGGCCTGTCAGGTTCAGCCGAGCAGCGCCGATGCAGGAATCCCACCTTACGGATTTTGGCGTTCTCTGCGGCGCGCACCCGGGAGGTGCAGCAAGTATGCAGACTGCCAGAGGTATGTGCGGAAGCGCCGAGTTAGTCGACACAGAAGCTGGTTCAGCGTCGCCATCCTGCACCTACGTGCAGGCAGCAGACTCCGCACCGGGGCTGCAGGCCTGCCTGGGGGCACAGGGCTGGTCGCCGGCAGGCTCGATGTTACGCCAGTGATCAGCGTGGCAGTAGCCGACCACATGCTCAGGCCTGATGCATTTGCAGCTTTTAGTTGGACGTCGACCGCCGCAGCCGAGGGTAGGTCCGACAGTTCATAAGGGTTCGACACAGCTTGCACGACTGTCCAAGTCTCGGCTCCCGCAGCGCTGTGCCGCAGGGCGAAACCGGTGGCCGCACCATGTGCGGGATCAACGGCCGGTGCTGTCCAGGTTACCATGAGGTCGCTGCCAGTGCCCTGCGCCAACACTGGAATGCTCGGAGCGTTGGGCGGCAGTGCCGCTGGCACAGCAGTAACCGCTGGAGCGGTCGAGCCGCCGCCCTGGGCGAGTTCAGGAGGCTCCCAGG
>JBKPOG010000041.1:0-15431 GCA_046732975.1 Pseudomonadota bacterium | reverse complement strand
CCTTACGGTATGGACTACTTGGCCTTGGAGGCCTTGCCATGATCGCATTCCTGCCCCGGCTGTTCCGTCGGTTCCGCGCAAGAGATCCCGCATGGATTGAAGCGGACGAATTGCAGCGCCGGCTCGCAGCCGGCGATCAGGTCATGCTGCTCGATGTCCGCGAGCCCACTGAGTTCGCCGCGCCACCAGGCCATTTGCCCGGCGCCATCAATGTCCCACTCGCCGAACTGCCGGACCGGGCCTCCGATCTGGTCCGACGCAAACAGCCGATCGTCGTGGTCTGCAAAACCGACCGGCGCTCGGCGCGGGCAGCAGCCGACCTGTTGGCTGCCGGTCTCCAGGATGTCGCCGTTCTCCGTGGTGGCACGGACGGCTGGCATCAGCGAGGGCTGGCGCTGGACTGATCGCGAAACAAGCGCGTTATGCGATTGCATCGACTTGGTCGCGCTCGGTATCAACCGGGCAGACGTCTGAGTGATCGAGGGCCATGCAACGAGTCGCCCGTATCTGTCTCACCCTGCTTCTGCTGCTGCCTGGCAGTGCTGCACCGGCGACGCATACCGTGCTGGCGGCCACGCCGTTGTCGCGCATGGACCTGCATTGGTGGCGCGAACGCTTCGAGGCGAAACAGGCAGAACTGCGATCGCGCAAGGTCGATCTGATCTTCCTGGGTGATTCCATCACCCAGGACTACGAGCTTAGCGGTCCACCCGAATGGCGTGACTTCCTCCCGGTGTGGGAGCGCTACTACGGCAACCGAAACGCCGTGAATCTGGGCTTCAAGGGCGATGCGACATCGCATCTGCTGTGGCGGATCGAGAACGGCGAAACCGACGGCATCAAGCCAAAGGTGGCGGTCGTCCTGATCGGCGCCAACAATTTGGGGCGCCTGCACTGGGCGCCACAGGACACGGTGGCCGGGGTCGATGCCATCGTGACGCAGCTTCGGCATCGCCTGCCGACGACCAGGCTGCTGCTGCTGGGAGTGCTGCCCTCGGAGCGCTCGGAGTGGGCTTCGCAAGCGACCGCGGAGATCAATCGCTCTCTAGCAGCGCGCTATGGTAGCAGCGGCGAGGTCACATATCTCGACATCGGGAGCCTGTTCATCAAGGACGGCAAGCTGAACCGCGAGTTGTTCTTCGATCCGAAGCTGACACCGCCTGCCTCGCCGGTGCATCCGACAGCGGAAGGCCAGGCGCTGATGGCTGCCGCCATCGAGCCGACCCTTGCCGCGCTGCTGGGCGACCGGCCGCATATAGCGGCGCGATAATCAGCCCAAGGCTTCCGCCAACAGGTCCAGGGCACGGCGCGCGAAGGCGCGCATGTTGGCCACCCGATCGGCACTGCCTGTCTCCAGCGTAATAGCGCGGGAGAAGTTCGGACCCTCCAGGCCGATGCAGGTGTGGCCGGCGGCATCGCCATAGCGGTTGCCGGTTGGGCCGGTCGCGCCGGTCTCGCTCAGACCCCAGGTGGTGTCGAGACGCGAGCGCACCGTCGTGGCGAGCAGTGCGGCATAGGGCTCGGATGAGGCGCGCATGCCGTTCGGCAGCGGGTTCGGAATGTCGAGAAAGGCTGCGCGGGCATAGTGCGTGTATATGACGCTGCCGGCGCGAAAATATGCGGATGCGCCGCCAACGGAGAGCAGCGCAGCCGAGATCAGTCCGCCGGTCGATGATTCGGCGATGGCGATTGTCTCGCCGCGCGCCTTCAGCCGTGCGCCGAGTTTCTCGGCCAATGGCAACAGGTCCTGCATGTGTCACTCCCCTTTGGTCAGGATTGCGTCGATGATGCGCTGCGTCGCCAGTGCCTCCTCGCCCGGAATGGCGGGATCGCGCTGGTGCTCGATCGCATCCAGGAAGTCGCTCAGCACCGTGCGATGCGCATCGTGCGAGAAGGCCATCACACTTGCGCCGCCGCCGGAGCCCGAGTTGTCGGTCAGCACCTCCTCGCGGCCATCGATAGTGGCGACGCGCAGACTGCCGCCTTCGATGCGCGCGGTGCCCTTGGAGCCGATGATATGGATCCATTCGGGGCTGCCGGGATACGCCGCAGTCGTGGCGATGATGCTGCCCGGCGCACCATTGCCGAGCCGCACCAGTGCGGAGGCGTAGTCCTCGGTCTCCATCCGATGCACTGCGGTCGTTCGGACCTGAGCTGCCTCCACCCGCTCGACGCCGACCAGCCAGCGGAATAGATCGAGCGCGTGGATCGCCTGGGTGATCAGCACGCCGCCACCATCGCGCGCCTTCACTCCCCTGCCCGGCTCGTCATAGTACGATTGCGGACGCCACCACGGCGCCATCATCGTCGCAGCCTGAACCTCGCCGAGATCGCCGTTGCGCAGCAATTCGTAGAGTCGACGGCTGCCGGGGCGGAAACGCATCTGCAGGCAGATGGCGAGCCTGCGGTCGGCGCGGCGACCGGTGGCGATCAGTTGTTCGCCGCGTTCCAACGTGACCTCGAGCGGCTTCTCGCACAGCACGTGCTTGCCGGCAGCGAACGCGGCCTGCGCAATCTCCAGATGCGCATTGGCCGGGGTCAGCAGCACCACCGCATCGACAGCCGGATCGGTGATGGCGTCCATCGTATCGGTCGTGGTGGGAAAGCCGTACCGGTCGGTCACGTCCTTCAGACGCGCTGCACTGGCAGCCGCCGCCCAAATGACGCGCACGCGATCTGCGAGGTCGACCAAGCTGCGTGCGTGCGGCTGCAGTGCATTGCCGAGGCCGATAACCGCCACACCGATCATGCGCGGCGTGCCGTGTAGCGCGTGGCCTGAGCCTGGGCCTGGAGTGCAAGACGGCAAACGTTGAACACCTGACGCTGCGGCATCGCGGTTTCCGCGCGATTGGCAATGTCGTGCAGGAAGTTGCGATAGTAGGTCACCGGCAATTTGCTGCAATCGACGTAGCGCGTCGTGGTGCGGTTGGCGATGAACATGTGGTCGGTGCCGTCGCGGCCCTCGATATCGAGGTTCTTGCGCAGTTCCAGCGTGCCTTCCCTGCCGACGACGAAGAAGCGTCCGTCGCCCCAGGTCGGCAATCCGTCCGGGGTAAACCAGTCGAGCCGAATGTAGCCGCGCAGCGACGGTGTCGCCAGCACGAGCTCGGAAAAATCTTCAAAGCCAGGGGGCTCGGTGCCGAATGCACCGATGGTGCATGACACGATCTCGGCACCGTCGGCATCAGCAAAGGCGAGGAACTGGTCGATCGCGTGCACGCCGATGTCATTGATGATACCGCCATAGGTGGGCGTGTCGAAGAACCACGATGGGCGGAGCGCGCGGTTCAGCCGGTGCGGCGCGAGCGAGGTAGTATGCACCAGGCGGCCAAGCTCGCCGGAGCGAACGATACGCAGCGCTTCCTGCACCGCAGGCGATGCCAGACGTCCCAGGCAGACCGACCAGATACGACCGGTTTCGTGCGCCGCGCGTTCTACCGCGGCGAGCTGTTCGAAGGTCGTGATGCCTGGCTTGTCGACCATCACGTCCTTGCCGCGCTGCATCGCTGCAATCGCCAAGTCCGCGCGGTCGCAAGGCCGCGCGGCGATGACGACGAAATCGATCGTCGGATCGTCGAGCAGGCGCTGTGTTTCGGACTGAGGGACATGCGGAAAGCGCTTGCGGAAGCCAGCCAGCACGCGCGTATCGCTGGTATCAGGGTTGCAGCCGACGCACTCGGCGCCGGCATCCAGCAGGTCCTGCGTGAGATCGTAGATGTGGCGATGATCCAGACCGATGGCAGCGAAACGTGGCATGTCGTCGGCCTCCTTTCCCGGCAAGGCTCGCACGCGATCTGCAGCCGATCAACCAGCCGGCGGAGGCGCTCACCGGTCGCGCGGCAGCGTCACTGTGAATTCGCTGTAGTCACCGACCATGCTGTCCACGCCGATCGTGCCACCATGCTGCTGCACCACAATGTCATAACTGATGGAGAGGCCCAGCCCGGTGCCCTCGCCCGTTGGCTTGGTGCTGAAGAACGGCTGAAACAACTTGTCCCTGATGTCGGGTGAAATACCGGTGCCGTTATCCCGCACTCTGATCTCCACCGCATCGCCCCGCTCGCGTGTCGTGATCTCGAGTGTCGGCTCGAAGCTCGGCGCTGCTTCCGCCTGCTGGCGTTTGCGTGTGGCATAGCACCCGTTGCCGAACAGGTTCAGCAGCACTCGTGTAATGTCCTGAGGCGCCAGCGTGATCGGCGCTATGCCAACACCGAAGTCGCGTCGCAGCGTAACGTTGAAGCTCTGGTCCTGAGCGCGAGCGCCGTGATACGCAAGGTTGAGTGCCTCATCGACCAGCGCATTGATGTCGACCGACCTGCGTTCGCCGGAACTGCCGCGCGAGTGATCCAGCATGCTGCGCACAATGCCGTCGGCGCGTCTGCCATGTTCGTTGATCTTCTCCAGGTTGCTGGCGAGTGTGCGCGTCAGCTCGTCGATCTCCGCGTGGCGATCTGCATCCAGCGTCGCAAAGCCGGGCGCCGCGGTCGCCTTCAGCTCGTCCAGCAGATCGACGGAAAGGGTCGCGAAGTTGTTGACGAAATTCAGTGGGTTCTTGATCTCGTGGGCGATGCCGGCGGTGAGTTGGCCGAGCGACGCCATCTTCTCCGCCTGGATCAGGTTCGCTTGGGCAGCCTTCAGGTCACGATACGCCGCCTCCGCCGCGTCGCGGGCCGCACGGATCTCCGCCTCGCTGCGCTTGCGCTCGGTGATGTCGGAGTAGATCAGCACGAAGCCGCCGTCCGGCACCGGATTGCGACGGATCTCGATCACCCGGCCATCCGGCCGCGTGCGCTCGTAGCCGTAGGATTGGCCGGTACTGGCGACCAGCTCATGGATCTGCTCCACCGTATCTACGCCCGCACCGAAGTCACCACGCTTTGCCAGGAACTGGAGGTATTCCTCATAGGTGCAGCGCTGCCCGAGAAGGATGTCGGGCAGATCGAAGATCTCTTGGAACTTGCCGTTCCACGCGGCCAGGTGCTGGGTCTCGTCGAACATGGCCACGCCGTCACCCATGTTCTCGAAGGTGACACGAAGTTCTTCCTGTCGCTGCCGCACTTCGTTGAAGAGCCGCGCGTTCTCCATCGCGATCACCGCCTGGGTGGCGAAACTTTGCAGCAGCGTGATCTGCTTCTCTGAGAAGGGAACCTCCTCCTGGCGATAGGCGGTGATATAACCAAGCAGCGCGCCATCGCGTCGGAGCGGCACAAGCAAGGCGACGCGGCTCCCTTCATGCTCGACCCCAAAGCGCGCAATCGACCCGTCCGTAACGACGGGAGCGACGAGGTGAACCATCGCGGCCCCGTTCAACAACTGCTCGCGTGCTGATCCGCGCTCGTAGCCGCCGCCTGCCTTCTGTAGGAGCTCGACGTGTGCTTCCGACAGACCGCGGCTGGCGGCCAGCTCAAAGCGCTCGCCGTCAACTACGACGAAAACACCTTTGGCGGCGCCGCATAGGCCATGGGCCTTCTCAAGAATCGCCTCGAAGACCGGCGCAAGGTTCCCGGGCGATGCATTGATCACCTGCAACACCTCGGCCGTCGCGGTTTGCTGTTCCAGAGCCTCTCGTTGCTCGGTCAGCAGCCGCGCGTTCTCCATGGCGATGACCGCCTGCCCCGCGAAGTTCTGCAAAAGGGCGACCTGCTTGTCAGAGAAGGCACGGACCTCCTGCCGATAAATCGTGATCAGCCCGACCACAGTCTCGTCCCTGCAAAGCGGAACCGAAAGCAGGGTGCGCACACCGCCGAGTTCGACCATTGCACGAACAGCCGGCTCGCCGGCAGTGAATGCGTCTGTCGCCTTCAGGTCCAGGACCTTGTCGGGAGTTCTTGTCGCTATCGCGCGGGCAATGCCAGTGCCTTGGCGGATTGGCGTTGGATTGTGCGCTCGGTATTCAGCGTAGGCGGGCGGCACACCACGCTGCGCGACTGAATGCAGCCTCTCACCGTCATAGGTGTAAAATGAACCGAACGCGGCGCCACATAGCCGCATCGCCTTCTCAAGCATCTCGTCAAACACTGGGACGAGATTGCCCGGCGACGCGTTGATCACCTGCAACACCTCGGCGGTCGCAGTTTGCTGTTCCAGCGCCTCGCGCTGTTCGCGCAGCAGCCGCGCATTCTCCATCGCAATCACCGCCTGCCCCGCGAAGTTCTGCAACAGGGTGATCTGCTTATCGGTGAAGAGCCGCACCTCCGTTCGATAGATCGTGAAGAAGCCTAGAAGTAACCCGTCCTTGCGCATTGGTACCCACAACACCGTCCGCGCGCCGGCGCGGTCAGCCAGCATGCGACGGACAGCAACGCCGGAGCGGAACGCACCCTCAGCCGCAATATCGGCCATATGGATGAACGGTTCACCCTCGACGAGGCGTAGCAAGGCTGCCCCAGGTTCAGGCCTCTGCGGCCCCATACGCATGAGTTCCGCGCGATAGTCGGGCGGGGAGCCGCAGATCGCTGCGAGCCGTGCAACCTCGCCGTCGTATGTCCAAAGGTTGCCGAAGGCGGCGTCGCATAGACGTAAGGCCTTTTCCAGCATTGCATCGAAGACCGGCGTCAGTTCGCCGGGTGAGCGATTGATGATCTCCAGAACCTCCGCCGCCGCGGTCTGCTGCTCCAACGCCTCGCGCTGCTCGGTCAGCAGCCGCGCGTTCTCCATCGCGATCACCGCCTGGCCGGCGAAGTTCTGCAGCAGTGCGACCTGCTTGTCGGAGAAGCTGCGGACTTCCTGGCGATAGAACGTCAACAGCCCGATCGAAACCGGGTCTTTGACCAGCGGCACATGCAGGACTGTACGCGCGCCACCCAAATCAACGATGGCGCGGCCACCTGGAGCGCCGCTCTTGTATCCCGCGCTCTCCCTGGCATCCAACCTCTGGGCTGGCAGCCTGGTTTGCAGTGCTTGCATTACACTGGTGCCTAGCGCCGGGGGGTCGCCAGCAGGCAAGAAGCCCGTGTACCCCGCCAGGAATTCGGCGTACTCCGAAGGAACACCGCGGCTCGCCAGTATGCGCAGGCGCTCGCCATCGAAGCTTCGGAGCACCCCGAATGCCGCCCCGCACAGCCGCATCGCCTTTTCCAGCATCGCGTCGAACACTGGCGTCAGATCGCCGGGTGAGGCGTTGATCACCTGCAACACCTCGGCTGTAGCCGTCTGCTGCTCCAACGCCTCGCGTTGCTCGGCCATTAACCGCGCATTCTGAATGGCGATAACCGCTTGGGCGGCGAAGCTTTCCAGCAGAGAGATCTCGGCCTCGGTGAACGGCTTTACCTCGGTCCGTAGCGAACTGATCCCACCGACATAGGTGCCATCCTTCCGCAGCGGGATCATCAAAACGGTCCGCACGCCCAACCGCTCGACGACATCGCGGAAATTGCTCACCGACTCCGCCGGCATGGCAGCGATGTCCGCGTAGTGGATCAGGCGTGCGCCATCGATCAGCCGCTGGCTGTTGGTGGCGGTTGGCCGAAATGGCAAACCGGTGTTCGCAAAGTGGTCCGGCGGGTAGCCATGGGCGGCGACGGTACGCAGATAGGTCCCGTCATACGTCGCCAAGCTGCCGATCGTGACGCCACACAGATTGTGTGCCTTCTGGAGGATCGCCTCGAACACTGGCCCGGGATCGCCGGGCGAGCGGTTGATCACGGCAAGCACCTCGGCCAGCGCCGCCTCGCGTGCCAGCGCTGCATCGCGTTCGGCGCGCAACCCCGCAATGACGGCTTGCGGATCGGCCATCACATCGTTTGATGGCATGATCGGTCCACCCCCTGTCGGCCGGAACTCCCGACATCCATCCAACTTCCGGCCAAGCCAATGTTAGACCCAAGCAATCGGAGTCCCAACCTGAGCGCCAAGCAATCAGCCGCCCATCTTGGCCGCTCCCCAGCGCTGCGCCAGAATGCGGCCAGCAACGCGAATACGAGGGGAGAGACACTATGGCAGACCGCTTCGCCGTCATCACCGGCGCTGGCAGTGGCATCGGACGCGCATCGGCGCTGGCGCTGATGAATGACGGCTGGTCGGTAGCGCTGGCTGGGCGGCGGAAGGAGATGCTGGATGAGACCGCCGGTATGAAGACCGCTGGCCGAGCGCTGGTGGTGCCGACGGATGTGACCGACCCTGGGCAGGTGGACAGGCTGTTCGGCGAGATCAAAGCGAATTTTGGTCGCCTCGACATGCTGTTCAACAACGCCGGCGGCGGCACGCCGACCACGAACTTCGGCGACTTCACCTATGAGATGTGGCTGCGCGTCGTGCAGGTGAACCTGAATGCGATGTTCCTGTGTGCCAACGCCGCGTTTCGCATGATGCGCGACCAGTCGCCGCGCGGCGGTCGTATCGTCAACAACGGCTCGATTTCGGCGCATGTGCCGCGGGTGGGTTCGTGCGCCTATACATCGACGAAGCATGGTGTCACTGGGTTGACAAAGTCGATCGCACTGGATGGGCGAGAGTTCGACATCTGCTCGTGCCAAATCGACATCGGCAACGCCGCAACGCCGATGACGGCGCGCACCACGTCAGGTCAGATGCAATCGCATGGGCAGCTGATTGTGGAACCGCGCATGGACGTTAATCATGTCGGCCAGCAGATACTCTTTATGTCCAATCTGCCCTTAGAGTCGAACGTGCAGTTCGTGACCATCATGGCGACGAAGATGCCGTTCATCGGCCGGGGGTGACGATCAGGTGATGGCTGAGTAGACTGGTCTTTCCAATTAGGCCAAAGTTGCTTTTGGGTAATTTTCCCTCCAGGCTGTTCCGTTAGAGTGTCGGAAGGTCTGAGAAGGAAACATTACGCCCATGACGATGCGCACGGTATCGGTTGCGGCGCTACTCATCGCAGCGGCCACCACATATGCTCATGCAGACAGTCAAAACTCCGTGCCGATGCCGCGGGAGAGTTGGCCTGCCACTGTCGTTTATGATGTCGCGCTACCGAATTGCGATAAGATGGGAGGGCAACTGGGGGCCAAGGCCTCGCGTCAGATTTGCTATATCTCGTCCGCGAGTTGCGAAGGTCATGCGGGCTTCAAGGTCGTGATGCGAGACGCCCTTACGATCGGTGGTTCACGACTGGCTGCGTGCCGAAAGATGAACTAGCGGCTGCCAATTCCCGCCCTCCAGCTTCGCTCCTCAATCGCGTCGAAAATTGCATCGACCAGTAGACCGGGCAACCGGCGGAGCAATCCGCGGCGACGCGGACGAAACACGCGCGGTCTGGCCTTTTCGCCGCCAAGCTTACGCACCAAGGAGTCGATGTCGGAGAAACCATCGATCAATCCGACCTCCACGCCACGCTCGCCAAGCATAAAGCTGCCGTCGAACAGGCTGGTCTCGTCACCCTTCAGCCGGCCCTGCCGCCGAGTGCGAACCCAGGCCTTGAAGCGTTCGTGCAGCGCATCCAGCAGCTCCTGTACGAAGGCGACATCCTCGGGCTTTTCCGGACTGAACGGATCGAGCCGGCCTTTGTTGCTGCCCGCCGTGTACAGGCGGCGCTCGACACCGAAGCGGGCCAGCATATCGGGAAAGCCGAAGCCGCCGCCGCGAACGCCGATGGAGCCGACGATGCTCATCGGATTGGCGTGGATCTCATCGGCGGCACAGGCGAGCCAATAGCCGCCGGAGGCACCCACTTCGCGAATGACGGCATGGACGCGGACTTCGTGCTCCTGAGCGCGTCGGCGGATCAGTGAGGCGATCAGGTCGGACTGCACCGGTGAACCGCCTGGGCTTTCGATATCAATTACGACCGGCCGGCCGCGAGCGGACGCGAACGCGCGATTGATCAGCGGCGCCATGGTACCCATGCTGACGGCGCCCGGCCGCGGCGATATCAGCCCATGCATTTCCACGACGTTGATTCGCGGCCGACGCCAGGGCAGCAGACGAAAAGCCATAGGACCTCCGATCCGGAGGGATATGGCAAGATGATCGCCGATCCGCCATAGACGCGTCGTGATCACGCTGCACTTTGCCGGATACCAACCCGCCCGATCGGTGCACACGCGCGCGCTGCACGCCTTGCGCGATGGCGTTGCCCGGCGCGCAGGACGCGACCTGAGCATTGCCGTGACCGACAGTATCACTGCCGCCGGGCACAAGGCGTCTGATCTGTTACGGCTGGTAGCGACCGGCGAAGTGGACGGGTGCTATTTCGCCTCCAGCTATCTTGCGGCCAGCGTGCCGAGCTTGGGGAATTTCGATCGGCCGTTCGAGGCAGGGGCACGGGACGCGGTGTTCGGAGGACTCGACTCGGCAACCGGCGCAGCACTCGCGCACGACATAGCGCGCGCAACCGCGTATCGCGTGCTGGGCTGGTGGGACAATGGCATCCGCCACATCAGCAACGCCGTGCGACCGCTTCGCACGCCAGGAGACTGTGTCGGGCTGCGTCTGCGCACGCTCGACAATGCGCAGCACCAGACGGCGTTCCGCCGGCTCGGTTTCGTGCCGATGTTCATCGACGTGGCGGATCTGTCTCGCGCCGTGGCTGACCGCACCGTCGATGCTCAGGAGAACCCGCTGACCAACATTGTCAATTTTGGCCTGCACACGCATCACGGGCACGTCAGCCTGACCAGCCATCTCGTGGGAGTAGCACCGTTGCTGGTCAACCACGCGCGATACGCGGCGTTGCCCGACGAGCTACAGCGGGTCCTGGCGGAGGCCAGTGCCGAAAGTGTTGCTGTTCAGCGACGACTTGCTGTTGCAGAGGACGAGGCATGCCTGCGATTATTCGCCAAAGCTGGGATTGCGGTGCTGGGGCCTGATGCAATCGATATGCGAGGGTTCGCCGCAGCCGTTGGTGGGCCCTGATCTGATCCCGGAGACGATTCTCAGCTTTTTACCTGCGACTTTCCGACCGGCTCATGCTACAAACCCCGACATCGGGGCCTGAAATGCAGCTTGTTGTACTGGATGACGATCAAGCGTTCGCGGAGTTCCTCGCGAGCGTGGGCGTAAGCAGCGGCTGGGCCGTACACGCGGTAATTCGCGAGGACGAGTTCCAGGCGTTGATCAGCGCCTCGCCACCGGACGCGATTATGCTGGACCTGCAGCTGGCAAACAGCGATGGGGTCGAGCAGTTGCAGTTCCTACACGATTGTCACTACGCCGGCGCAATCGTGCTGATGAGCGGGTTCGATGCCCGCGTGCTGTCGTCGGCACAGCAGATTGGGGGGTCGCTGGGTCTGAACATCGTTGCCGCGTTGGAGAAGCCGGCGCGGCCGGTCAGGGTACGCGAGGTGCTGGCGCAGATCGCGCGTTTGCCGCGCAGCGGCGTGGCGGCTCCCGCTTACGCTCGCCCGACAACCGCGGTGATTTCGGCGGACGAGGTTACCCAGGCGATGAGCGCCGGGCGCATGGAGTTACATCTGCAACCGATCATCGCGGCAGCCAGTCATGCAGTGAAGCGCGCCGAGGCCTTGATCCGCTGGCGTGATCCGGCGCGCGGACTGGTCGGACCGGACCAGTTCATCCCGGTTGCCGAGCAGGACATTGCGACTATCGACCGGCTTACCATGTGGGTGGCCGAAACCGGCGTGTCGCACTATCGACGATTGGCGGAGATGGGATCGGGGATCCAGATCTGCATCAATATCTCCGGCCAGAATCTGCGGGCACAGGATTTCCCCGACCGGATGGCCGGCCTGTTGGAGCGCCATGCGGTGCCAGAAGGCGCGCTGGCGCTGGAGATCACCGAGAGCGTCGCGATGCATGACCTGGACGCCACGGCGTCGGTGCTGACACGGCTGCGCCTGAAGGGCTTCCCGGTGGCGATCGACGATTTCGGCACTGGGCATTCGTCGCTTATTGCGCTGCGGCGTATGCCGTTCTCCGCAGTCAAGATCGACAAGTCCTTCGTGAGTGAGTTGGAGACGTCAAAGGATTCGCTGACAATAGTGCGATCCGTCATTCAGCTGGCGCACGACATGGGACTGGCAAGCGTCGCCGAAGGGGTCGGCACGGCCGATGCGGCACGACTGTTGACCGAGTTGGGGATCGATGGCCTGCAGGGCTACTATTATAGTGAGCCGCTGCCGTTCAGGAGGTTCGCGGCGTGGCTGAAGGCGTGGGCGGGAGCCGGCAACGCCCCCGCGCATTGAACTCCTCGCTCAGACTGTCTGCAGGATCGCTTCGCGCTTGACCTCCGGGGCCAACTCTGCGCGCCAATCGGCACTGCTCGACACCACCGCCTCGTGGGCGCGAAGGGGGTAGTAGCTCGTGCCGGTCCCGTCGGGGGCCTGGCCTGCTTCCACAGCCTTGACCGCCTGACGCAGCAGCTTGCGCGCCTGGATGATCGCCTTGTCGGCTGGGCCAAGATGTTCCTTCGAACGATCGACGATGCGACCCATGCTTTCCTGCAGCGCACGGTCCTGCGCATTGATGCCATCGATGCCGGAGAACGTCTCGGTCCGCTGCACTGAGCGATCCAACATGTAGTCATTCGACCGGTTCGCCTTGGAGCGGAAGGTCACCGGGTCGACGTGCAGCGGTCCGTTGCCGAGACCGCGCTCGAGTTTGTCTTCTTCGGTCAGCGGGCCGTCCGGACAGTAACTCCAGTTGTAGACCATGCAGTTGCCGTCATCGATCGGTACCCAGATGTGGCCGGCGTCAAGATCCAATCCGCTCTCCGACTTCGATGGCCGGATCTGATGGAACGGCATGATGAAGTGATAGAAGCGGATATGCACGTCATCGGTGCCGTCGAGCGGACGGAGGCCGGCATACTGATAGCCATAGTCGGTGATATCGACGACCAGCTTGGGTGCCTTGCCGCGGACGAACGGACTGGACGGCTTGATCCCGCCGCGCTTGCTGCTGTCGGTCAGCAGGCGGTGCAGGATCGGCGCGTGCGAGGTGTCGATGCCGCCTTCGAGCGCCTGCAGCCAGTTGCACTCCTCGATCACCTTGGTGACGTGGCGGTTGGCCTCGGGTGCCTGCGTCCAGGCGAATTTTGGTAGCGGCGGGATCTTCTCGGCCGGTCCCATATACGCCCATACGATGCCGCCGAGTTCGCAGGTCGGATAGGCGGTGACGCGCACCTTGTGCTTGAAGTCGTATTCCTCGGGCTCGTTCATCATGTCGATGCAGGCACCGGTCACGTCGAACTTCCAGCCGTGATAGATGCAGCGCAGGCCACATTCCTCGTTGCGACCGAAATACAGCGAGACACGGCGATGCGGGCAGAACTCCTCGATGAGCCCGATGCGGCCTTCGGTGTCGCGGAATGCGACCAGATCCTCGCCCAGCAGGCGGACACGGGCGGGCGGCCCGTCCGGTTCGGCAACCTCGCGCGAAAGCAGCGCGGGGATCCAGTAGCGGCGCATTGCGTTGCCCATAGGGGTGCCCGGGCTGACGCGGGTGATGAGTTCGTTCTCCTCGCGCGAGAGCATGGCGCTTTCCTCCTTGTCTGACCTACGCAGAATGTCAGCATGAACGGTAGCGCCGGCAGGGGCGGCCGACAACTTGGCAGGATCGCCGGCGCCTCGTTTGTCAGCCGGCTTCAGTGATCTGGGCAAAGGTAACGTCAGCCCTGCCAGCCAGCTTTGCGCAGGCCGTCCAACATGTGTTCGTAGTCCTCGGGCCTGTGCCATGGGGGTCGGCGACTGGTGTAGAATTCAAACCCCGGGGGTGAAAGTTCGAGCGCTTTCTGCAGCGCCGCACGCGCCTCTTCGGTTCGGCAGAGAATCTCCGCCGGCCTGCACGATCCTGCCGCCATGCTGGTTGATAGTAGGTCGATGACCTCATTGCGGAGCATACGCAGGCGCTGGAGCGTGCCTGCATCATCCAGCCCGATCAGACGGCTGTATCCAATCATGTCGGCGTAGACAACCGCGATCGGCTTCTGTCTGTCCAACACTGACATCAGCCTTGCCAGCCGGCCTTGCGCAGACCTTCGAGCACGTGTTCGTGGTCCGAGGAGCGAAAATGGGGCGGGCGGGAATTGACATAAAGATCGAAGGCCGCCGGGGAAATGGACATCGCCTGTTGCAATGCGGCCTGCGCTTCCTCTAGGCAACCGAGCTGGCCAAGTGTCGCCGCCAAGTACCGATACGTTAGCGGAAATTCTGGATAACGCGATATTGCGCGTTTGAAGGCCTCCTGAGCATGCAGATAGTCTCGCTCGAAGTAATACGAGACACCTATCTGCATTGATGGCAGTGAGTTCAGCGAATCACGCGGGCTGAGACGCAAGGCCGCCAGCATCGCCGCTCGCGCCTGCAACGGCCGTCCGCTGAACAGCAGTACGGCCCCCTTTACGCAATATGCCCATACCGAATTCGGATTGATCCGCATGGCGAGCGACACGCGTTCCAGAGCCTCATCATAGTTTCCCGTTCCAGCGATGCCCCAGGCCAGTACGGCTTGCCCATCGGCATCGCTCGGATCGATCGCCACGGCCCTACGCGCCCACATGTCAGCACGTTTCAGCGCTTCCGGTAGCGGGCGAGCGGCAAAAGCCGCGCCTTCACTGATATACGACATCGCCATAGCGGTACACGCGGGGGCAAACATTGCATCGATTTCGGCTGCTCGCTGGAACAGGTGCTGCGCCCGCGCGTGGTCGATGAGATTGACCTTACCCATGTGCCAAAGACCACGCTGGTATGCCTCCCAAGCACTGAGATGCTCCGGCGCTCTTCGCAAGGCGCGCTGCTGTTCAATGTCCGATACGGCCGGAAGGATCGCACTTGCAATTGCCTCGGTGATCTCGTCCTGCAGGACGAAGACCTCACTTACGTCCCGGTCATACCGCTCGGCCCAAATATGATTACCCGTCTCCGCATCGACTAGCTGGGCAACGACGCGCATCCGGTTGCCACCGCGCCGCACGCTGCCTTCCAGCACGTATCGTACGCCCAGCTCGCGGGCGATCCGTCGGACATCGACGGCCTGCCCCCTGTAAGAGAATTGCGCGCGATTACAAACAACGAGCGGCTGCGCGAGAGTTCGGTGATGATGTCCTCGGCAATGCCGTCGGAGAAGAACTCCTGCTCGGGATCGCCGCCCATATTGGTGAACGCCAGCACCGCGATCGATGGCTTGTCCGGCAGCGGCAGGGCATCGCCGGTGGCGAGCACCAGCGATCGCTCGACGGCCCTGGCAGCGTCAGGCCGCAGCACGAACGCCTCCACCGGCTGCACGATGTTCTTCAGGTTGAGTGATCCGAGCGCTTCGAAGGAGGTCGATCCGCCCTTGCATATGATCACGCACGGCTCGCGTCACACAGATGGCTCCGGGCGGACACTCGGTCTGCAGCCTGACCGCAATATTGACCGCTTCGCCGTGCAGGTCCGTCCCGTCGGCGATCGCATCGCCGATATTGATACCGATGCGAAAGCGCATCGCTCGGTCGGGAGGCTGGTCGCCATCCTGCAACGGCACCTGTCGTTGCACCGTCGCGGCGCAGCGAACGGCCCCGTCGA